>CAXTJJ010000155.1:0-11328 GCA_964244155.1 uncultured Spirosoma sp. | reverse complement strand
GGTATAGTATGAAAACGCCGATCCATTCGCTGTGCGGCCATCGCCAAAGAACGGATTCCGATAAAAATTCTCTTCGATATTATTGTAATCAATACCATACTGGCTGCTCAGGGATAGGTTCTTGATCGGGCGATATTCGACACGGCCCGAGCCAATTCCGCGTAAGTTGCCAAACGAATTTTTGTTGTATTGAACAAGCGCTACCGGGTTGTAAATGCTGGAGAAGTTCGTAAGCGAGTAGTCCAGATTTCCGTTGGCATCGTAGGCATTCTGTGTAGGCCGCAGGAAATAGGCCGATAGAATCGGGTTGGCAAAGGCTCCCCCATTGCTGGGGTTCGTTTGCTGCGTTACACTCGGATTCAGGTTAATGCGGAAGGACAGTTTCTGACTGGCATTGTGTGAAATACTCACAGCCGCCGAAAAGCGCTCAAACTGCGACCCAATGGTGGTAGCTTGCTGCTTGAAATAGCCACCCGATACGCTGAACGTGGTTTTGTTATCGCCACCCGATGCCGTGATATTGTAAGTCTGCTGCTGACCCCGGCGCGTCACCAGGTCGAGCCAGTTTGTTTCGGGGTTATTGGCGCCTAATGCTGCCAGCGTCGTTGTAATTGCACTTTGCGACGTTCCTGCATTGACCAGACCTTCCTGGGTCAGGGTCAGGTAGTCCGCTTTGTTGAGTGGTTTGGCTACTGCCGGAATGCTTAGATCAGTGAAACCCAATTCAGCATTCGCCGAGAAGCGCGTAGGCCCGGAGCGTCCTTTCTTGGTCGTAATCAGAATAACGCCATTGGCCGCCCGCGAACCATAAATTGAGGATGAAGACGCATCTTTCAGTACAGTTACATCTTCGATGTCGTTGGGATTCAGACCCGCCAGAGCATTTGTCAATCCGGCAGAACCCACACGGGATAAATCACCAGCGTTGATAATGACACCATCAATCACATAAAGCGGGTCTGCACCGGCCGTAATGGAGCCAATACCCCGAATCCGAACGGGCGTGTTAGCCCCGGGTTGGCCCGTAACGGCGGCTGCCTGTAAACCCGCCACTTTACCCTGAAGCTGATCTGCTACCGTCACCAGAGTAGCCTTGTTTACTTCAGCTCCCTTGATAGAGGTTTGCGCGCCGGTGATCGTTCGACGATCCTGATTACCATAGGCAACCACTACTACTTCATCCAGAGCATTGACAGAAGCCGTTAATTCAACATTTAACGTTGACCGAGAGCCGAGGGTTACCTCCTGCGAGGCAAAACCTATGGCCGAGAACACCAACACAGGATTACCTGATACACTAAGCCGGTAATTCCCTTTCGAATCGGTGGTGGTTCCGTTCTGAGTGTTTTTTACGGCTATGGTTACGCCGGGGAGCGCGCTGCCATCTTCACTTGCCGTTACGTGCCCTGTTACTGCACGATCCTGCGCCCGTAAGGGCAAATAGGACAATACCAACAGGAACAAGATTCCTGATAAATTTTTTCTCATTGTCGTTTGAGTGATGAAATGATTAAAATGATACTTAGTTTGCACTAAAAAATTTGAGAGAACGAAATTAACGCACAAATCAACAAAGTCAATATTTTCTATGGACTTAGTGGTAAATTGCCTACTAAACTATGTCGAAAACCTAAAATTTAATAATTCTATGAAAAACTATCAACTTTATGGGCGAGCTTTAATCATTGGCGTTCTCGCTGGTCAAACGGCTTTCGGCCAGTCGGCAACGTTAAATGCCCGAATAGATAAAACTGCCGAAAGTCTTGAGAAAAAGGTGGTTGCCTGGCGTCGTGATTTTCACCAGCACCCGGAGTTGGGTAACCGGGAATTCCAGACGGCGGCTAAAATTGCGGCTCACCTGCAATCGCTGGGTATGGAGGTCAAAACAGGGGTTGGTAAAACAGGCGTTGTTGGATTACTAAAAGGTGGAAAACCGGGTCCGGTTGTGGCCCTGCGTGCCGATATGGACGGCCTTCCCGTTACCGAGCGCGTTGATCTTCCGTTCAAATCCGAAGCACACACTGAATATAACGGTCAGCAAACAGGCATTATGCACGCCTGCGGCCACGATACCCACGTCGCCATGCTGATGGGAGCAGCCGAAATACTGGCATCCGTTAAAAGTGACCTGCGCGGCACGGTTAAGTTCATTTTCCAACCAGCCGAAGAAGGCGCACCGGCTGGCGAAGAAGGGGGGGCCAAGCTAATGGTGAAAGAAGGGGTGTTAGAAAATCCTAAAGTAGATGCCATTTTCGGACTGCACATCAACTCGCAAACCGAAGTAGGGACGATTAAATACCGACCCGGTGCTACTATGGCTGCTGTAGATGAGTACGCAATCAAAATTAAGGGGAAGCAAACGCACGGTGCGGCTCCCTGGTCGGGTGTTGACCCGATTGTTACCTCAGCGCAGGTGATTATGGGTCTGCAAACCATTGTTAGCCGCAATGTCGTTCTGACCGACAATGCGGCCGTTGTAACGGTAGGGGCCATGCACAGTGGTATTCGTCAGAATATTATTCCGGAAGAAGCCAACATGATCGGCACGATTCGCACGTTCAGCCCCGAAACCCAGCAACTGGTCCATCGGCGCATTAACGAGGTGGCGACGAACATTGCTGAAAGTGCGGGGGCTAAAGCCGACGTGAAAATCAATATTATGTACCCCGTTACGTACAACGATCCGAAGCTAACCGACCAGATGGAAGCGTCGCTCGAAGCGGTCGCCGGTAAGGGTAACGTGAAGTTGACACCTGCTCAGACAGGTGCCGAAGATTTCTCGTTCTATCAGCAAAAAGTGCCGGGCTTTTTCTATTTCCTGGGTGGTATGACCAAGGGTAAAAAAGTAGAGGAAGCCGCTCCACACCACACCCCCGATTTCCAGATCGACGAAGCCTGCTTTGTGCTCGGCATGAAATCCCTTTGCCGCCTGACCACTGATTACATGGAGTTCGCCAGCAAGGGTGTTGCTATTAAAGAACTCACCGCCAGCGGGAAATAGTTTTTTAGTTGGTAAGTCAGCAAGTCGGTAAGTTGGTAAGTGGCTGACGCGAAAGCAATAATCGCGCGTCAGCCACTTACCAACTTACCGACTTGCTGACTTACCAACTTACCGACTTGCTGACTTACCAACTTACCGACTTACCAACTTGCCGACTTAATCATCCGGGATAACAGGCCGGGGAAAAATCGCTTGAGGTAGATGGCGTAGGTCTCCTTGCCCCCAATGTATACCTCTTCTTTCTCCTGAGCAACGGCTCTCAAAAGCTGTTTTGCGAACTCTTCGGGAGCCATGCCTTTTTCCTGGTTTGCATCCATTTTTCCGTGACGCTGGCCGTTGGCTCCCAGTGCATTTACCGAAATAGCGGTCCGAATGTAGCCCGGACAAGCGAGGGTTACCCGTAGACCGGCCGCATAGGTTTCTGCCCGGAGGGCATCGAAAAAGCCATGTAGCGCATGTTTACTGGCACAGTAACCCGAACGCTGTTTGGTAGCCAGTTTGCCCGCAACACTACTTGTTACTACAAAATAACCCGTTCCCTGCGCCAACATAGTAGGTAAGATGGCTTTTGTAAGGGCTACGACGCCAAAGAAGTTGACGTCCATGATGCGTTTGTAAACCGAAAAGTCGGTATCGACAACGGCGCTTCGCTGCGTGATGCCCGCGTTTTGAAAGACATAATCAATTCGGCCAAATCGCTGGCGTACTGCATCGACACTGGCGGGCAGGCTTTCTACATCGCTCATGTCCATGGGCAACACCAGTACATCAGATGCGGGAAGGTTTGTTTGCCGGGCCACACGTTCTAGCTCATCGGTACGTCGCGCCGACAGGACCAATCGAACGCCCTTGTGCCGGGCTAATTCTACCGCAACGGCTTCGCCAATACCCGATGATGCACCGGTAATCCAGATCACAGCGTCTGAAAAGGGAACGGACATGATGGCAGGGAGTTAAAAATCAATTCTTGCTTCTTCGGTCTGCACCACCAACTTAACAAGTTTACCCATAGGCAGGGCCAGGTTATAGTCGACATGCCCCGCAGGGAAATTGAACAGGACAGGGTAATCGTAATCAGAAACTGCATCGGCAATTATCTCATATGAATCTTTGCCAAAAGGAAGCGACAAGTTGGCCCGCATATCTGTAAACTGCCCTACCACCAGACCTGCTAATTTGGCCAGACGCCCGGCTCGGTGAAGTTGCGTCATCATCCGGTCGAGAGAGAAAAGCGTTTCGTCAATATCCTCGATAAAGAGAATTTTGTCACTAAAATCCAGGTCGGTGGGGGTGTCGAGGGAGTTGATGAGTAAGGTTAAGTTGCCGCCGATCAGTTGACCCGAAGCCTGGCCTTGTCGATTCAGGTAATGTGCCGGAATACTGTAGTCGGTGGGAAGTTGGCCGAAGAGCCAGCACCGTAAGGATTCGAGCGATTCGGCCCGGTCGGGGTCGCCGAACTGCCGGGGCATAAGTCCGTGCAAACTTACGAGGCCATGATTCGTCATTAGGCTGAGCAACACGGTAACATCACTAAAGCCGATAAACCATTTTGGATTGGCTTGTAAGCCCGATACGTCCAGGCCGTCGGCAATGCGATAGCAGCCATAGCCGCCCCGTGCCGCAAAGATTGCCCGAACACTGGGGTCGTCGAGAAGGCGTTGAATGTCGGCCCGACGAAGCTCATCAGACCCCGCAAAGGGCCCATCAACGGCATGCAAACTGTCGCCTTCGATAACCTTGAGTTTCCAGCGGTCACGCAGAATGTGCAGTCCTTCAGCCAGTTCATCGTAAGGAAACCGACTAGCTGGAGCTACTACACCGACCGTATCGCCGGGAGATAGGAAAGGGGGTAAAATCACGTTACGGTAATTGGTTTATGGTTGACAGGCTTTGTTTCTCGTCGTTGTCGCTCGGCAAAGCCGAGCGACAACGGTAGGTTCGTTTACGGGCTTTGGTTCACATAATCGTCGTCGTTGTCGCTTGGCTCTGCCGAGTGACGACTATGCAGAGGGCGTCCCGCCCGTAAGTGGACTTTTAAGTAATTCAATCTACGGGCGGGACGCCCTCTGCATAGTCGTCACTCGGCAGAGCCAAGCGACAACGGTAAGCGTGCTGGCACACTACCGAAAACTATAAACCAAATACCTTAAACCCAATTTTCAATTTAACTCAGCGTCTTCGGTTTCGTCGAGCTGATTTAAGTCAATTCTTACTACGGGTGCCTGTTGATTTCCGTCAAACATAGGACGGAATTTTTGTCCCCAGAGTACTTCATCGTAGCGGTACGAAAAACGGGTATGGACATTCTGCACGAAGGTATCATCCAACGCTTGTACGGAAACCAGAAACTCGGTATCGGATTGTTCAAGGTCTTCGGGCGTACAGCCATACAGGGGACTTTTGTTGGTAATAGGGTGTACAAGCGTCCAGTTTGTCGGAAAAAAAGATACTTTATTCCGTTCGAGCGAAAGTCCGTAGTATTTACGATAAAGTGTGCCATCGGGTTTGGGTTCCAGTCGCGACATGGACACCGAAACTTCCAGGTTGATAAGTTGATTGGCGCGGGTGTTGATGATTCGGAACATCCAGCCGTTTACGTCGAGGTAAGGCGCAAACACGGCCTGTTTTGAAAAACGAATATGAGCGATGGGCCGCGAAAATCGCCCGTAGAGCAGCCCCGTTGCCAGTGCAAAAGCCAGTAGCCCCATCATGGATTCAAAAGCAGCAATTGAACTGGTCAGGAAGCTATCCGGCGCAATATGCCCGTACCCAACGGTGGTGAGCGTTTGCGAACTAAAGAAAAAGCACTTCCAGAAGGGGCCATATAGTTCTTTTCCTTCGGCGGCTTTAAGCGTTCCGGGGTCGGCCAGCATATAGATACCGGCAAAGAGCGTATTGGCTGTTATATAAAACACCATCAGCCAACCTAAAAATTGCATCCAGCTCATGGTAATAAGTCGGTTGTAGACATTCAGTCGGTCCCATACGGTGCCGTTAACGCGAACAATGTTAAAAGTCCCATCCTGATTGATGAGTCGGGAGTGGGAATCGGTTAACTTGGTGCCGAAACCGATGTCATCACGTCGTACCTCCTGCTCAACTAATTGGCTCTCTTTCGCTGTTTGATTAAAAAGACGTCGGTTTTTGGTGTTCATTATGAATTTGTTAGTCAGCCAACGGTAATGAAGAGGGTAGTTAACAAAGTTATTGCAAAAAAATCCTGCTTATCACTGCTCAACTTGAAATTCTGTTTAGCCTATGCAATCAATTGAAATCGTAACAGGTTTGCTTAGTGTAACAACCTTACTGGCAGTTATTGCCCGTAGACTACGTATCTCGTACCCTATCTTACTGGTCATTACAGGCTTATTAATTGGCTGGATACCCGGTTTGCCGCCCGTTATCCTGTCGCCCGATGTCGTTTTCCTGATTTTTTTGCCCCCCTTGCTTTACGCTGCCGCCTGGCAAATCGACAATGTTGAATTAAAACTTTATAGCCGGTCGGTATCGTTTCTGGCGGTTGGTCTGGTACTGTTTACCTCAACGGTAGTGGCCCTGGTGGCTCATCTGTGGATACCGGGTTTTTCATGGGCACAAGGCTATCTGCTTGGAGCCATTATTGCACCGCCCGACGCCGTTGCGGCTTCGTCGGTTACCAAGGGGCTGAATATCCCGAAGCGGATTACCACCGTGCTGGAAGGCGAAAGTCTGGTAAACGACGCCACCAGCCTGATTATTTATCGCTATGGCCTGGTTGCCATTCTAACCAGTCAGTTCGTTCTGTGGAAGGCTGGCCTTGAATTTATTGGTATTGCACTGGCCAGTGTAGCCTTGGGGTTGGCTATTGGCTGGGTCATGGTTCGGGTGCATCACGCCATCAGTAGAGACACGGTTACCAATACCGCTTTAACCCTGCTGATTCCGTACGGGTCCTATCTGATAGCCGAAGAACTTCATATTTCAGGGGTATTGGTTGTTGTAACGGTAGGTCTGTATATTTCTGCTCTGAGCGGTAAGGTATTCACGTATCAAAGTCGATTGCAAACCAATTCCGTATGGGCAATTTTCGTCTTTTTGCTTAACGGACTGGTATTTATCCTTATTGGCCTGCAACTTCCAACCATCGTGTCGGAACTGAATGGGTATACACTTCCGCAGGCTGTTACCTACGCCGGCTTGATTAGCGCAGTCGCGATTATTTGCCGTATTGTCTGGGTTTTTCCGGGTGCTTACGTACCCCGATGGGTAAGTAAAGGGATTCGGAAACGGGAAACCAGACCAACCTGGCAGCAGGTAAGTATCGTAAGCTGGGCAGGTATGCGGGGTGTGGTATCGTTGGCGGGCGCGCTTGCTCTGCCCCTCAGGCTACCCAATGGAGAGCCGTTTCCAGGACGTGACCTGATCTTGTTTATTACATTCGGCGTTATTTTTTGTACCCTCGTACTACAGGGCTTGACATTGCCCGTATTGATTGATGAACTGAAGGTTCGGGAAACGGTCGATGAAAAACAGGAAGAGCGCCGATTGCGCCGAAAAATGGCACAACAGGCCATTACGCACCTGGAAGCGAACCATTCGGCAGGAACGGTTCACGACACGGTGCTGAATTATGTGAAAAATACGTACGAGCTACGGATCAATGAATTGAATGGTATGATTCGGGCCAACAGCACAGCCGAACGCCCCGCCGAATTATATCAACAGGCCATCCAACTGCAGCTAGAACTCCTCTCGATAGAGCGAACCGTACTGAGTGAACAGCGCAGGGATAGCTTGCTGGACGATGATGTCCTTCGGAAACTTGAGCAGGAACTTGACCTGGAAGCGGCTCGCCTTTCATTGGTTCAACCTGTCGAATGAACTAAGTGTTATGTTTTAATATATAAAAAATACAGCTATATAGACTTACAGTAGTAAAGACTGAAATTTCATTAGAATAGGATTAAAATTTTATGATTTAATGCATATTATGTAGGTATTAATACTTAATTTGGTGGCCAATTAGGGGATTTCGTCCGTAACGAACCTTGACTATAGCCATAATATGCAATTTCATTCAGGTATGATTAGTTTAGTCGTACCGGCTTTCAACGAAGAAGAGAACTTATCTGTCCTGGTTCATCGCCTGATGGCCGTTATGAACCCGTATAAGTCTTACGAGATTCTGATTGTTGACGACGGTAGCACTGACCAGACTCGCCACGTACTGCGGCAGCTAAGTCGGATATATCCTGTTGTACGATTTATCTCCTTTTCCCGCAATTTTGGCCACCAGATGGCCTTACGGGCAGGTTATGACAATGCTCTTGGCGATGCGGTTATCTGCCTTGATGCCGATTTGCAACATCCGCCAGAGCTAATTCCGGCTCTGATCGACAAATGGCGCGAAGGTTACGAAGTGGTCTATACCGTTCGGCAGCCAGACCCTAAACTGTCGTGGTTCAAGCGCAAGACATCGAAGTATTTCTATAAGCTACTCCGCAGTGCCTCGAATTTAGCAATCGAAGACGGAGCCGCCGATTTCCGGCTTCTTGATCGCAAAGTGGTAAATACCCTTAAGCAATTTAAAGAGAACGATCTCTTTTTACGGGGTGCTATCTCATGGGTAGGCTTCCGGCAGTGCCGCATCATGTACGAGCCGGCTGCCCGCTATGCCGGTCGGTCGAAATACTCGTTCCGCAAAATGCTTCAACTGGCCGCCATGGGCATTACGTCCTTTTCTACGCGTCCGTTGTATATGTCGGTGCTGCTTGGTTTTGGTATGTTTTTCCTGGCTTCCCTGTTTGGAGCAGAAGCTTTATACGAGCATTATTTTACGAATGCCACAGTATCAGGCTGGACAACGCTGGTGTTACTGATGGTTCTTATTGGCGGGGTGCAATTCATTATGATTGGCATCATCGGTGTGTATTTAGGCAAAACGTTCGTAGAAGTTAAAGGTCGACCGGCGTATATAATCGGCGACACGAGCGATATTGAGGAGAGTGTAACAGTATGGCAAGCCCCCAACCAGGAAGTATTTTATTCACCGTTGACGTAGAAGAGTTTGATACTGCCGTTGAATTCGGCCACGACATTCCGTTAGGCGAACAAGTGGCCGTTTCAACCCGCGGGTTGATCTCGTTGTCCGAGCGTTTTGAGGCTGTTGGTGTCCGCACCACGCTGTTCACAACGGCCAACTATGCCCTTCACGAGCCGGATTTGATCAAGCACTTATCCCAAAAGCACGAGATTGCGTCGCACGGTTATTTTCATACCACATTTGAACCCTCCGATTTATTAAAATCCCGGCTGGCGCTGGAGACTTTACTAGATCAGCCCATAACCGGCTTTCGCCGGGCGCGTATGGGGTATGTCGATCCGAACGATGTGCAGCAGGCAGGCTATCAGTACAATTCATCCCTGCACCCAACCTGGCTGCCCGGTCGCTATAACCACTGGGGCGAACCCCGGCATCCATTCCGGGAGATGGGCGCTTGGCAGATTCCGGCTTCGGTAACGCCTACACTTCGCTTGCCGCTCTTCTGGTTAAGTCTGAAAAATTTCCCCTTTGCCTATTACAAACAACTCTGTCGCCAAACGCTGCAATCCGACGGCTTCCTGAACCTTTATGTTCATCCCTGGGAATTCACCGACTTATCGGGCTATGATCAAATTCCGACCTATGTGCGTCGGTATTCAAAAGATAGATTGCTGGACCGGGTCGAAGCACTCTTACGTTACCTCAAGCCCCTCGGCGAGTTTACCACGATGGGCGAGTTTACTGAGAAATTGAGCTTGAGTGCGCCGGTTGAGAAGTAGAGTTAGCTTGTCGTACCGTCAGTTTCTTAACACCTACTTGATAGGCTGGCGAGCTAACGACGTTTTTTCAAGACTAGATGAACCTCTTTATGACTTGTAAGAACCAGATGCTCTTTTCTGTCCAGTATAGTAAAGTAGCTCTTGAAAAAAGGCTTTAGCGTATCCTGGGCGTTTTCATATAGATGCAAGTGACGAGACCACCGCTCATTCTTGTCATCATAATCATCCATTCCATATGGATACTGCCAGTAGCCTCCTATTGAGGTATCATGAACAATACCGGAAATCAGGTTTCGGTTCAAGAACCTAACGACTGAAAGTAATCTGACTATATCTTCTTTTTTCATATACCTAAAGCCCGGATTAGCCGCCGTAATCGTGTCAATCCGGCCAAGGTTTTCAGTTAGTG
The DNA here is from genome assembly GCA_964244155.1 of uncultured Spirosoma sp. Taxonomy (GTDB): domain Bacteria; phylum Bacteroidota; class Bacteroidia; order Cytophagales; family Spirosomataceae; genus Spirosoma. Next base: position 1,117 of record CAXTJJ010000155.1, on the reverse strand, counting down.
ATTCCAGGTTTCGTGTTACAAGTACGCTGAAAAACAGCGTGCTGTCCCGTCTATTTACATGACAGCTTAGAAACTGGCTTGTATCAATAGATTCACAAAGTTGCCGTAATACCTCCATCGAATCCTGAACGGCTATTACGGGGTCCTTAAAAACAATTTAGGATTTATAAATGGCGGGATTAGGCCGTGAAACATAATAGGTAATCCCATTTAAGGCGACAAATACCACAAATACCTTAATCGTTGCTATTATTTTTTCTGAAGGTACGTCGACAATTGGTGGATCGTAAGCAATGATCAACCATATTACTGAAACCAAATAGCGGATACTAACCAGGACTCCAGTTATAAATATCAGTAAACCAACGACAACAAATAAAGAAGTAGGTACAAATTTATTAGGGGTATAAATGTATAGCCCAGCCAGCAACCGCCCGAAATTGGCTACGGCTGCGGCCAGTAGACTGTAGAGTACTTTGAGAAGTTTCATTACTAAAGTTAATCGCTGCTTTTCAGCGGAACTTAACTGCTTTTCGTGGCGGTATGGATGTCAAACCAGTTGAAAACTCTTTTTGTCAATCGTCAAAAGAAAAAAGGGTGCCGCTTCGTAGCAGTACCCTTTTTCAATCTATAAATGAGCGGTTCAGATGAAAACGACGTCTTCGATCACATCGGTTCCCATGTCTTTATTGACGAGCTGAATGAGTTTCTGTTTGGCGTTGACAAGCTCGCTGCGGAGCGGAGCCGAGGCAATTTCAATGTAAAGTTTCTTGTCGCGAACGTACAGTCGGTTGGTTCGGGAGGCAATGGATGGCCCCATCATGCGCCCCCAAAAGGCTTCAAGGTAGGTTTCGTTGAAGCGGGTTTGAAGTTGGTAAGCCTTTAACAACTGCCCGATGGCATCTTTTAAAGACGTTACGCCAGCCACTCGGGTGGCATTTTCACGGTTGTATCGGTACGTCTGATTCGGCTGATTCATTCGGCAGGTATCTTACGTGCAAAAGTAACCAATGAATTGACTTAACGAGTAGACAATAGCAAGACACATTAAAAAACTTTATCAATAGGTCTTTTTCTGAAAATACTATCCGAATGCTGGTGCGTCAGTGCAAGCTTC
>CAXTJJ010000154.1:0-11331 GCA_964244155.1 uncultured Spirosoma sp. | reverse complement strand
ACCGAAGCCGACTCGCTGCACAACATCTCGAAGCAGGGGAAACGCCTGGGAAATATCAATCATCAATCATTTTTTATACTCAAAGGGATTGATTTGACGGGTATTGACCGAATCACTTACCATTATGCATCAAAAGATCAGAACGCTGCCATCAATGTCCATACCGATTCGCCAACAGGTCCTGTCATCAGTACTGTCAATTATACGGCAACGGGTGAGTGGCGGAGCTTCTCCGATGTAAGTGCCGCTATTCAGAATCCGGGAGGCAAGCACGATCTGTATTTCGTATTTGACAAAGCGGATGGCCCCGGCAAGAATCTGTGTTCAGTTGAATGGGTGCAGTTTCATGGAAAAGAGATGGCTGTGAATCAAGGAAATAAACAGTCAGGAAAATAAAAATAGACCGCAGATTTTTATGATTGTCAAGAGTCATTATGATTTTAGATTTTATCATAACTGCTCATAAAAACCATAATATGCTGCGGTCTGTACTTGTCATTACACAGTAAGAATCATCACCCCCAATCCATGAACAAATCGTTTATAGTAATTACCTGCCTGATGGCTGCCAACAGCGTGTTTGGCCACTCGACCCATGTTCCGCCTGCTAAACCGAATCGGTCTGTGAAGACGACCATCAACCCGGCAGACGTAAAACTACCAACGGGTTTTTCGGCAACCGTCGTTGCTGAAGACCTGGGGTCTGCCCGGCATATTGTCGTTAGCAAAACCGGGGATATTTACGTGAAGCTTGCCAAATTGAAAGACGGTAAAGGCATCTATCGCTTGCGGGACACCAATAAGGATGGCGTTGTCGACGAGCGGGTTGGCTTCGGCGACTACCCCGGCACCGGAATTTTTATTCGCGATGGGTATATGTATACCTCATCCAATAACAGCATTTATCGATATAAACTAAATGATAATCAGGAAGTAATCAATCCCGACCAACCCGAGAAGCTCGTGTCGGGGCTACGGGAAAAAGACCGTGATAAGTCGAAGTCGATAGCGGTCGATAATCAGGGGAATGTGTATGTCAACATAGCCTCTGATAATGATGCGTGTCGGGTTGCGGGTACGGGGAAAGGTATGATGCCCTGCCCGCTATTGGACTCAGCAGCCGGTATCTGGCGTTTCAAGGCGAACGTTCCCGATCAATCTTTTGCCAATGGAGTTCGGTACGCGACCGGGTTAAAAAACGTTGTGGGGCTGGATTGGAACGCCAAGACCAACTCGCTCTTTGTGGTGCAGCATGGCCGGGGTAAGTTCGATGATTTCTACCCACAATATTACACGCCCAAACAAAGCGCCGAGCTGCCCGCCGAAACGATGTATGAGGTGCATCAGGGCGACGATGCCGGTTGGCCATATGTGTATTACGACCATTTCCAGAAGAAAAAAATCTTGGCACCCGAGTATGGGGGTGATGGTAAAAAAACGGGTACAGCCAAAACAATCAACCCCGTTGCGGCTTTCCCGGCGCACATGGGGCCAAACGGGCTCTTATTCTACACGGGAACGGCATTTCCGGAGCGGTATCGAAACGGAGCATTTATTGCTTTTCACGCGCAGTCGCAGGAGTTACACAAGGGTTATCTAATCGGGTTCGTGCCTTTTAAAAATGGGAAACCTGCTGGCCCCTGGGAAATTTTCGCTGATAATTTTGCCGGAACGGATCTGGTCAAACCAACGGGTCCTGTTCAGCATCGCCCCTGTGGACTGGCGCAAGGCCCGGACGGCTCGTTGTATGTAACCGACGATTTGAACGGTACGCTTTTCAAAATCAGCTACCAGGCGTCGAACCGGAAAGTGACGGCTTCTTCAGGTAAGTAAAAAAGGGTTTAACCACAGAGACCCCACAACGGCCACAGAAAACTCAATCCTCTATGGCCGTTGTGGGGTCTCTGTGGTTAAACCCTTTTAAAAACTTAGGATTGATCAAAAACAGGCCATTATCACTTTACCTCACTCACTTCCAGCACCACGCTGGTTCGGCGGGTGTCCACTTGCGGGTTAAAACCGATGGTCATCAGGTAGTTACCGGAAAGCGTGGCGGGGTTAGTATTAATTCGGGATGTTGTTCCCGGATAAACGTTCAGTTCCTGAATCTTATAGTTTTTCGCCGGGTCTAGGCCGTTAAGTTTAAGGGGTGCCTGACTGCCCGCTTTATACCGATCCTTCACCAGGTACGTAAACCAGACCGCCCGGTCTTTCGATTCACTCACATACAGCGAGGAGGCAACGTCATTGGTATAAGGCGAGGCCAACCGGTACAAATCGCCCTTCCAGATTACATTTTTGATGCTTTCGTAGGTTTTTAACGCTTGCTGACTGAAGGCCAACTCCGGCTCGGTTAGTTTACTGACCACAATGTCGTACCCGATTTTACCCATCATCGCCACATCTGTCCGGAACTTGATTGGCTGTTTACCCCAGTCCGTAACGTGATTGCAACTGGCAATGGACGGAAAAAAGTAGGAATAGTTCCACTGAATGAAAATCCGTTCCATCGCATCCGTATTGTCGCTGGGCCAGTACTCGGTGAAGTATTGCAGAGCACCGTAGTCAACGCGGCCACCGCCACCTGAGCAAAGCATCATGGGCAGGGTAGGGTACTTGACCCGCAGCCGTTCCAGTACTTTATAAAGCCCCTGCACATAATCGACATACAGGTTCGATTGATTCTGAATGGTAGCCGAAAAGGCATTGTAAATAACGGCGTTACAATCCCATTTGATGAATCCCAGGGTCGGGTTTTTGGTCAATAATCCATTAACCAGCTCGTAGACAAAATCCTGCACTTTTGCGTTAGACAGGTCAAGCACCAGCTGATTCCGGAAATAATACTCCGACCGGTTGGGCAGCTTAATTACCCAGTCCGGGTGTTTTTCGTACAACTCGCTTTTCGGACTCACCATTTCGGGTTCCAGCCAAATGCCGAATTTAACGCCTGCGCTTTCGGCGTCTTTGACCAGATAGCCCAGGCCATGTGGTAATTTTTTGACGTTTTCCTGCCAGTCACCCAAGCCTGCCCGGTCGTTGTTGCGGGGGTATTTGTTGCCAAACCAGCCATCATCGAGCAGGAACAGATCGACGCCAAGTTTTTTGCCGTCTTTGAAGAGTGCACTCAACTTCTCTTCGTTAAAATCGAAATAGGTGGCTTCCCAGTTGTTCAGCAGTGTCAGGCGGTTGCCTTCTCCCTGTGGAATCCGGTGTTTACGCGCCCAGCGGTGGAGGCTGCGACTGGCTCCGCCCTTGCCTTTGTCGGAGTAGGTGAACAGGAAGGCGGGAGTTGTGAACGCCGTATTGGGAGCCAGAACATAGGCTGATGCATAGGGGTTAATACCCGGAATGACGCGCAGGTTATGCAAGGGATCGACTTCAAAAGCCAGCTGGTAATTTCCTGACCAGGACAGTGTGCCGGCAATTACTTCACCCTGTTCCTCCTCAGCGGGTTGGTTGAGCGAAACCAGAAAAGAAGGGGGTTGAAACAAATCGGCGCGGGTGCCGAGTTTTGAATCAAGAATCTTGATGCCTTCGGTAAGGGGTATTTCGCTGGGATTCATTTCATTGGCCCAGTCGCCATGAAAATGTGTCAGGTAATAGTTCTGAGCCGGAATGTAGAGATTCGCTGAAGCATACTTATGGAGTATCACCGCCTTCTTTTCCGTATGCCGAATGGAACTCCATTGCTCAATCACGTCCTCATTCTGATAGGCTTTGTAATACAATGTCACTTCGAACGGGTATTGCGGGTCTTTTAAATAGACTTTTGTCAGCACCACACCCTCGGCCATGGACTGGCTTTCGTGCCGAACGTATTTCAAATCGAGTGAGGGGTTGCCATCGGCATGGGTCACCTGAATAGCGGGTTCGAGCAAATTACGGCTTCCGGCGGGTGTATAGGCCGAATTATACATATCTGTATAATCTTCACCCCGTTTCCCTCTGGCTGGAATAGCGGCATATTCAGCCGCATTGCGGAGCTTTGGTCCCAGGTGAACCAGCGTTGGTATCTGATTTTTATCCACCCGGATAACAAGTGCCGTTTGCCGGGTTTCAATGGTAATATGGGTGTCGCCTGGAGCGGCCTTTGTCGTTAATGACATCAGAACACAAAAGAGTAATGACAGACAGAGCTGTTTCATTGGTGATCGGGTAGGTTGTAATGGAAATGAATCGGTCGTTACCTGAGTTGGACAAAACTAATCAACCCGATTTAATTCCAGACGGTAAGTCAAATGATTGAGTTGAATAGTTGGCGTTGTATTAGTTGGCAGGTTTCGTCGTATACTCCATAAATCGGTACACTTCCTGCCGGGTCACATCAAATAACTGGGCGGTATGGCTGCGTAGTTGCTTGTACGCGGGCGCCGACAGAATGGGGGTAGGCGTACCGGCCAGAACCGGGTCAGCAACGGCACCCAGACTGGTCATGTAGTGCGCGATACTGAACTCATACCCCTTTTCGCTGCCATTGGGAATAACGAGCGATGAGAAATCCCAGCCCAGCAGATTGCCCCGCTTGATTCGCTCTTCGCTCAACTTCTTAAGTTGGGCGACAACGCCCTCATAATCCGCTCCCGGCGTTCGGCGCCGGATGCGGTCAACAACCATAAACTGGGTGCCATCGGGAGCGAATTTAGGGGCGAACGTGCCATCGGTTATTTCCCATATTTCGATTTTAACGACGGGCGCCGTGGCTCGATCCCGTTTTTGCAGATCGGCCATTTTTGCCTGAACACTATCGCCATAAATGCGCGCCATTGCCTCGGGTGATGCTCCTTTTATGGCCATCTCGTGGGTAACAATACGCGTGACATAGTCATATTCTGTCTGGTTCAGATTCGACGTAAACTGTTTAACGGTCATATACCAGCCTTCCAGTTTCCCCTCATCAACGGCCGCCTGATTCACCTTTTTCCATTCCCGCTCCACCGGCAAGGCATCCTGGATGGTAAGACCGGGATTAAGTTTGTGGTAAATAAGGTACATATAAGTCTTTTGCGGTGTTTTTGATTGCGCCTGTAATCCGTATGAGGCCATACATAACAGGCTAGCGAACAGGTTAACTCGAAGTTTGTAGGATAACTGGTTCATTGGGAAAAACTATGTTAGAAAAAGATTTGTGCAGGTTGGGAAAAGGTAAAAAAGCGGATTAAAATACATTCAAACCCTTTTTGTGTCAATATACGGGTGTAAACAGGCTGAGTCAACCGATGATAGACTACATTTTAATGGTGAATTAATCGGTAGAAAGCGGCCATCGCATCTTTCACTAGTAGGTATTTACATCAACTACGAGTAACCTACAGGCCGGTAATTTTATTATATCAATGAAAATTATAACCTCAACTTTTCTAGCTTATCTAACCAGTATCTCCTTGCTTACAAACATCTCCGGGCTGGCGCAAAAGCCAAATCTGGGATTATTTGATGGTCAGGGCGACATTGGTGCTGTTCTGAAACCCGGATCAGCTGCTTACAACCCCAAATCGCGAACCTACGAGCTTTCCGGCTCTGGTTACAATGTCTGGTTTGATCATGACGAGTTTCACTTTATGTGGAAGCGTATGAAAGGCGATTTTATACTCTATACCCGAGCCGCACTTGTGGGCAAAGGTGTGGATCCTCACCGGAAAGTTGGTTGGATGGTTCGAACAAGTCTGGACCCTAAATCAGCGCATATCAATGCGGTTGAGCATGGCGATGGTCTGACGTCGTTGCAATTCAGGCGGACAGAAGGAGCCAATACTGAGGAAGTGCGCTCGAAACTAACGGGTGCCGATGTCATTCAACTCGAACGCAGGGGAAACACCTACACCATGCGGGTAGCTAAATTCGGCGAACCCTTTGTTACCGAACAGGTCGCTGACCTGCCTTTGGGCGATGACGTTTATGTCGGCTTGTTTATTGGGTCGCATAACAAAGATGTACTTGAGCACGGTGTCTTCCGCGATGTACGCATCAGCGTGCCTGCTTCCGATAAACTTGTGCCATATCGCGACTATCTGGGTAGTAATCTGGAAATACTGGATGTAACGACCGGAGATCGGCAAGTAATTTTTAATTCGCCCAAGTCGCTACAAGCCCCCAACTGGACGCCCAATGGTAAAACCCTGCTGTATAACAGCGAGGGCCTGATGTATACCTTCGATTTGGCAAAAGGGAAACCCACACCTCTGAACACAGGCGAGGTTAAAAATAACAACAACGACCACGTATTGTCGTTCGATGGGAAAATGCTTGGCCTGAGTAGTGGTGTGAAGGAATTGGGAGGGTCTATTGTTTATACCGTTCCGGTAACGGGTGGAACGCCCAAACAGATTACACCGAAAGGACCTTCGTACCTGCACGGCTGGTCGCCGGATAAAAAAACATTGATTTTTACGGGTTCCCGAAATAATGAGTTCGACATTTACAGCGTACCCGCAAACGGTGGGGCGGAGGTAAGGCTCACCGATGCCAAAGGACTGGATGATGGGCCTGAATATACGCCGGATGGGAAATACATTTATTTCAACTCAACCCGGAGCGGTACCATGCAAATATGGCGTATGAAGCCAGATGGCAGTCAGCAGGAACGAGTAACCAACGGAGAATTTCACGATTGGTTTCCGCACATCTCACCCGATGGGAAATGGATCGTGTTTGTTTCTTTCCTGCCAGAAGAAGTTAAGGCTGATGAGCACCCGTTCTATAAACATGTGTACCTGCGTATGTTGCCTATCTCGGGTGTTGGCGAGCCTAAAGTGATCGCCTACGTCTATGGCGGGCAAGGTACAATTAATACGCCATCCTGGTCGCCCGACAGCAAACGGGTTGCTTTCATCAGCAACTCGGCAGAGGGTAGCCTCAGCCCCGTTGAAAAATGATTACGGTTTACTGGATTTGGTATTCGGTAGGCTGGCGCATGAATGTTGCTTGCGACAGCCTACCGTAAACCGAATCCCGTAAACCTCAAACCATAAACCGTAAGCCACTTTAGTTTACTTTCTGTACTTTTGCGGGATGGAATTACCGGGTATGGATATATTAAAAAGCGATAGGCTTACTAATCTCAAATACGACATTCGGGGACCGATTTATGAGAAATCGCTCGAACTGGAAAGTCAGGGGTACAAAATCATTAGTTTGAATATTGGTAATCCGGCCACTTTCGGCTTCGATGCCCCCGACGAAATTGTTCACGACATTATCCTGAATATTCGCAACGCGCAGGGTTATTCTGACTCACGTGGACTGTTCGCGGCTCGTAAGGCCGTGATGCACTATACCCAGAATATCGGATTGCCCGGTATAGCCATCAATGATATTTACATTGGCAACGGCGTAAGTGAGCTGATTATGTTATCCATGCAGGCACTTTTGAACGAAGGCGACGAAGTGCTGGTGCCATCGCCGGATTATCCACTCTGGACAGCTTCGGTGGCGTTTTGTGGCGGAAATCCGGTGCATTACATCTGCGACGAAGCCGCCGACTGGAACCCCGATCTGGCTGATTTAGAACGTAAAATCACCCCGCGTACACGGGCCATCGTTGTCATAAATCCCAACAATCCGACAGGTGCCGTTTATGAAAAGTCGGTGCTGGAAGGCATTGCCCGCATTGCAGAGCGGCATAAACTGATTGTGTTTTCGGATGAGATATATGACCGGATTCTGTATGACGGAGCCGTTCATTACCCGATCTCTAAAATGATCCACGACACGCTCTGCATCACAATGGGTGGGCTGTCGAAAAACTACCGGGCGGCTGGTTTTCGTGGGGGGTGGATGATATTAAGCGGTGCCCGCCAACGAGCCAAATCCTATATCGAGGGCCTGACGCTGCTGGCCAGTATGCGGTTGTGTGCCAACGTGCCCACCCAATACGCCATCCAAACAGCCTTGGGTGGTTATCAGAGTATTAATGATCTGGTGTTGCCTGCCGGGCGGCTTCATAAACAGATGATGCTAGCCTATGACCGCATGACGGCTATTCCGGGCGTTAGCTGTGTGAAGCCCAAAGGAGCACTTTACATCTTCCCAAAACTAGATTTGTCGCAGTTCCGTCTGATCGATGACGATGATTTTGTCCTGAATCTGTTGATCGAACAGAAGGTGCTGGTGGTGGCTGGAAATGGGTTTAATTATATCCGGAACGACCACTTCCGAATTGTTTGCTTACCCACGGTCGATGAACTGACCATAGCCTTGGATCGAATTGAAACCTTCCTGGAAAGCCGACGGATCTAAAGTTCAATAAATCAGGTATCAAACACAAAATGCCCCGCTTGCCAGGGGCATTTTGTGTTTAAATAAGATCCTGATAATCAGTATAAAAACAACGTATAAACAGGAGCGTAACTACAGTAGCTAGTATTTATACATCCATGAAACATTTTTACTGGATTAGTCGTTAACATATTCCTTCTCCGCAATAGATTCTGTTGTATGGCTGACAACAGAATTTTTAAGCCGTGTAGAGAACCTATAATTCATAAGTCATAGTGAGTACGATTCGCGCCCACTGCCTTTTTTTAAGTACATAAATGGAAGAAACAAAAGAAAATGTTCACCGCTCTGAAACGCAGAGCACCGAACGCATTGCCAATGATTTACCCAAGCGCGACGAGTTACTTCTGACACCCGACGAACAACGTATTAAAGAGGCTTTTCAGGATCACGATTGGAATGAAATAAAAACGGCCGACTCGTGGGTCATCTTTAAAGTGATGGCCGAATTTGTAGAAGGCTTTGATAAATTGGCTAAGATAGGCCCCTGTGTGTCCATATTCGGCTCAGCCCGCACCAAGCCCGACAATCCATACTACAAAATGACCGAAGAAATTGCCGCCAAATTAGTACGGCATGGATACGGTGTCATTACCGGTGGTGGACCGGGTATTATGGAAGCGGGCAATAAAGGTGCTTTTGAACAAGGAGGCAAATCCGTAGGCCTGAACATTCAACTACCATTCGAGCAACACAGCAACGTATACATCGACCCCGACAAAAATATCAACTTCGATTTCTTTTTTGTCCGGAAGGTAATGTTTGTCAAATATGCCCAGGGATTTGTGGTTATGCCCGGCGGCATGGGCACTCTCGACGAACTCTTTGAGGCTATTACTCTAATTCAGACCCGCAAGATTGCCCGTTTCCCGATTGTGCTTGTGGGAAGGTCTTACTGGCAAGGGCTGATCGACTGGATTACAGACGTGATGCTGGGGCAGGAGCAGAACATAAACCCTGAGGATATGAAACTGATCAGTATGGTCGACACGCCTACCGAGGCTGTCAAGGTTATTGATGAGTTTTACAATAAGTACCTGTTGAAGCCTAATTTCTGATGTAACGCGGGTTTCCACCGCCCGGCAGACCGTCCGCGTTATGTTAAAACGGTGTTTCCTGGTTAGGGTCAGCGTTACCGAAGTTCGACATGGTGTTGGCTTTACTCTTGAAGACACTACCTGCCGAAGGTGGCGTTTCGAAGCTACTTAAGCCATTCACTTCAGGCGCAAAGCCCTGTGCCTGAACGGGTTCAAAATAAGTATCGAGGTCGCAGAACTTAGTAAATTTATTGATGAACCGGAGTTGGATCGTATCGAGCGAACCACTCCGGTTTTTTGCGATGATTACTTCACCGATACCGGCGGTCGAGTTACCGTTTTCATCGGCGGTAATGTTGTAGTACTCAGGCCGATAGAGGAAACACACCATGTCGGCGTCCTGCTCAATGGATCCTGATTCACGAAGGTCGGAAAGCTGTGGTTTTTTGTCGCCCCCACGGGTTTCAACGGCCCGGCTTAACTGCGACAGGGCGATAACCGGTACATTCAATTCTTTGGCCAGGTTTTTCAGCGCCCGTGAAATAGAGGCAATCTCCTGTTCACGGTTTCCGCCCCGGCCAGCCGACGTGTCGCCCGACATTAATTGAAGATAGTCAATGACAACCATCTGAATATCGTGCTGGGCTTTCAGACGACGGCACTTTGCCCGCAGTTCCAGAATAGATAGGGCAGGGGTATCGTCAATGAAAATCGGGGCTTCTGTTAGTCGCTGAATTTTGTGGTGCAATTGCGTCCACTCATGCGGGGCCAGCGTACCTTTTCTGATTTTCTCTGCATCAATTTCAGCCTCCGACGAGATAAGTCGATTTACTAACTGCACGGCCGACATCTCAAGCGAGAAAATAGCGACGGGTTTTCCGTGGTCAACAGCCGCGTTACGCAAGGCACTAACTACAAATGCAGTTTTACCCATCGCTGGCCTGGCTGCCAGAATGATCAATTCGGTAGGTTGCCAGCCCGATGTAACCCGGTCCAGATTGGTAAAGCCGGATGGAACACCCGTTAGCCCTTCCTGGTTTTTCTTGGTCTCGAGTTCATTCAGCGCCATCCTGACGATGGTGCTCATGTCGGCATAGTTCTTCTTGATGTTCGATTCCGAAATCTTGAAGAGCGACTGTTCCGTCCGGTCAAGGAGTTCGAAAACGTCGGTTGTATCTTCGTAAGCGTCACGCAGAATTGTTGACGACATAGCGATGAGTGCCCGTTTGAGGGCCTGTTCCGAGACAATACGGGCGTGGTACTCGATGTTTGCTGCCGAGTTTACCCGAAAGGTGAGCTCAGAAACGAAGCCTCCTCCGCCAACCAGTTCGATCTCGCCGGTTTTGCGCAGTTGCTGCGTAACCGTCAATAGGTCGATTGGGTCGGAGTTGCCAAAAAGCGTTAGAATCGCCTGGTAAATCCGTTGGTGCGCTTCTTTATAAAAAGTTTCAGGCTTGAGGATATCGACAACGGAGGAGAGCGCATCCTTTTCGATCATTAACGCACCGAGTACGGCTTCTTCGAGGTCAAGAGCCTGGGGGGGTAGTTTGCCAAGGCCTGTATCGAGCCAATGGTTTCCGGCTTGCTGACGACCTCCGGCAAAAGCCGAAGGTTTCCGAAGGTGCTGGTTGGGGCGTGCGTTATTCTCCATCTGTTAGTGCAAGTTTACGCAATCTATAGTCCACAAGGCAAGCCCCCCTTGCCTAACGTATACCCCTAATGCCTTCCAAAACGTTCGTAACATTCTGGTAATGTTGATGCTATCGTAGTGAAAAAAAATTCGATTATTTAAGCAACGGTTGACGTATGGAAATGCGTACATAGTACAGAAGCCGAGTATAAGCCTGTATGTCAGCAATATAGAGATTGTTTGCCACAAAATACCAGTATCATGCAAAAAAATATCGGTAAATAAGAATCCAAACGGGGTGAATAAATTTTCCACGAAACGCGTTGTAGAAGGAAAGAAATCGCTTACTTTTCGGAATCACATATTAAACTCATTTATCGTTTGGTC
>CAXTJJ010000153.1:0-11344 GCA_964244155.1 uncultured Spirosoma sp. | reverse complement strand
AATCGAATAAAAGCCATCCTCCACGTAGAACGGATTAAACGTGATTGGCTTATCCTCTTCGTAGGTCAGGTAAACGCCATCCTTACCGCGCGTTTTTCGCTGAACCAGATCGCACAAACCCCGGTACGAGTGGCCAACATCTACAAGTAAGATATGGGTACCCTGCTCATAATACTGGCGTACCAGGTGATTCATGAAAAAAGATTTGCCTGAGCCGGAAGGCCCGATAACGAACTTATTCCGGTTAGTCACCCACCCTTTTTCCATTGGCTCATCCGACAGATCCACCCAGACCGGTTTACCCTGACGGTCACAAAGCCGGATACCAAACGGAGAAAGAGAGGATTGGTAGGTTGACTCCAGGTTAAAAAAACAGACCGCCTGCTCGGCAAAGGTGTAGAACGTCTCATCAACCGGCAGATCACCAGCGTTACCAGGTATACCCGCCCACAGGAGCCGGGCCGCATCCATCGTATTCTGTTTGGGTAAACAGTCCAACTGAGCAATAGCCGAGGAGGTACGGGCGCGCAGGAAGTCCAACTGTTCCGGCTTTTCGGTCCAGACCATAATGTTGAAATGAGCCCGGCAAACCGTGCGCTGATTTTGGATAGCCTCCTGAATGTAGCGCACGGTCCAATCCCGGTTAATGCCGTTCTCTGAAGAAAATTGTGAAAGGGAATTCAGGTTACGGGCCGTCTGCTCAAACTCCCGGAGGGCGGCCTGCGCATCATCAATGCAGATGTATTGATTGTACACGTGATTGCAGGGCAGCATCAGCCCAACGGGCAGCACGTTGCCGACGGCAAATTGTGTGCTATCTGAGGAAAGAGGGCCATAGCTGGCCATGACGTCCACCGCCTGGGGAAGCGTTTCGGCATCCGAAATGGTGAAGCACATCACGTCTTTAGAGCCAATCCGGACACGGCCGTCAATGTCCCAATCTTCCAGGATGACTTTCTTACTGCCATCGGGCTGGAGCCGGAAATAATTCGGGATAATACCCCGATCCCCTTTCTCGCTTACCAGTTCATTATCCGTCAGGCGTTCGGCCCGAATGCCCCCGTCGAGTAGGATCCTCTCGAACTGAGAGACCGTATCAAAAAAGGGTTGGAGCTCACGTGCACTGATCTGCTCACGCGGAACCAGCCGGCGACGAGTCAGCGAATGGCGATTGCTCTTTTGCTTCTGACGAAACTTAGGCAGCTTGGAAATATAGAGGTAGCAATGATGATTTAAAAACGGCCGTTCGACGAAGTGACGCTGAAACGCCTGGGTCAGAAAGCTATCGTCCCCCTGCTCGTGATCAGCCTGGTACTTCTCTTCGGTAAACCAGTCCTGTTTGTGAATGATCGTGCCTACCGGCAAAAGCTTGATGGCCTTTACAATAGCGCTATGGAGCGTAATATAATCCTCCCGGGCCTGAGTAAAAATTTCGGGTAGGTGCAGCCGAAACCCAACGGTAATGTCAGCCATTTTGCTGACCATGCAATTGTTTTCAACGGCCAGTAGCGGCAGGGCGCTTTCTAGACTTCGAGCGTTTAGTTTCACGGAGCGATTGGAATGGTTTGGCTGAAGAGATGATAATAGCCTTTGGTTGATTGCGGGTTGCCTCCAGTTTCAGCAGACCCGACACGCCATACTTGGCGCTTAAACGCATGCAATACCAGATGCCACCTCCGCCAGCGCCCACCACAATGAGCGTGGCCAGGTAGGTGTTTAAGCCGAAAAGCCCGTAGAGTGCCAGGGAGAGTAGTAGGCTACCGACAACAATACCTGCTGCCAGATAGAGATAAGTGCCTTTCAAACCCCGAAACTCCACGGGCCTTCCGATACCCTTGTTGATCTCCAGCATTAGCCGAAGAACGCCGTTAAGATTGTTCCCACAGCGACCAGGAAGAGGGCCGCACCAAACCAGCTCATGACCGCTTTCTGCGTGTCAGGATCACCATTGTGAAATTTGCTGTACACCCGAACGGCCCCAATCAAACCGATGATCACCCCTAAGGCCAGGATGATGGTCTGAGCCGCTGTACCATAGCTACGAATCGTAGTTGCTGTCTGGGTCAAAGCCCCCGCTCCGTTACCGGTCGCCTGCGATTGCGCCAGTGAGTTCATGAACACCAGATCGATTACCAGGGCGACCTGCATTGCTAAATACTTTGTCCGTTTGAACATGGGTAAAACGTAAAAAAATAGAGTTGAAAAGATAAATATTGCCCGTTTTATACAAATTATGCTTCTAAAGTATGGACAAAACGTTAAATTCAGTCAAAACAATGTTTAAAAATAATTTCATCAATTAGTAAAATCATAGTTAAATACTTAATTATTAAGTACTTATATGTTTAAAAAATAATTATAGTATATAGATGAAAAAGGGTTCAAACCTACAAAGTAATATTTAATGGGTTTATTAAGCGGTAAGAACATTCAGTGTTAATACTTTAAAAGCATTATATGTTATTAGTATTCTGTTTATATGTAAATTATGCTAATTTTGCCTTTGATCAACGGTGAACTGGTGATAGGATACAAAAAAGGCCAGACTAAAAGCCTGGCCTTAGGATACCTGAAGTGGGATACGTTACACGGATTCCGCGAACAATTCATCAAGATAATCCCAACGTCTGATCATAGGTCGAGCGGGTTTACGCGTCGACCGAGACGGTTCATTGACATCTTGGATCAATTGTTTTAAAGCGGGGTCCTGCGTATGGATGGGCGGCCGAGGCGGGTTAATCCACAGCGTCACCAGACGGTATACGATGAAGCCCAGCGCCAGAGGCACCCAGAGCACCGGTTGGATCTGGAATAGAAAGACCAGGCCGGTCAGCAGTAAAGTAGCCCCCCAAAGGACGAAAAAGCGCACGTGCACCTGATTCCAGATGATGAATCGGGATTGCTGGTAGGTTTGCTCGTTGTAGCCGACGAGTGCAAACAGGAGCCCTCTTGCCATGCCGTGCAGTCCTCCCCGGGCCAAACTTATTATTAGCCCTTCGGAGAAATAGGCCAGCCGCCAGGTCAGTCAGTAGCCGATGAGAAGCACACTCGCCATGAAGGCGTAAACAACAATACTCCAGAAATCAAGCGCGATCAGGTTCATGGCTGAAATCAGGCTTTAGCGTTAACGGTTAAAAGCAAAATTATCAAGATGGCCCTGCTGCTGGTTGATAATATCCGCAATTCTGGCGGCTGTCTTATCTTCAGCATCGACCGGCGTTACCCTACCCTCTTCATCTTTGGCCAGACGCTCAGCGGCACTGCGAACCTCATCAATGGACTGCTCCTGCAAACTTTCGGTTTGAATCAATACGGGCATACCAAAGTGTTCGAGTTGGTCATCAACATCGGGGCCCTGCAATTCGTAGTCGTCATACTCCTCCTGATCGGGCTGATCATTGGTCTGAACGGGTTGCTCGGCCATAACCTCCGGCTGGATAACCTCTGCCTTGGTAGCCGCTGGCTGGGTGGCCACTGGTTGGGTAACCACTGGTGAGGGTAACCATTCAGCGGAGGTAGGCCGATCGGTTGTCTGGTGAGGCTCGTCCGAGTAATCATTAACCCTAAAGCGCGAAGACGGCTCTTCCTCTTCCTCCTCATCAGCTTGCTGAGCTACTGAAGCTGGGTCCTTTTGCCCCCGGTTACTGATCCATTCCCGGATATCTTCCCGGTAATACTTGATGATCACGTAGGCGTAGTAAGGGATGGCCAGTACCATAACAAACTTGGCAAAGTCCCACCATGAATATTGGCTGAACATAGTTTAGTCTCCTTTCTGTTGATCACGCTGTTCGGCTTGTTCGAGCAGATCCAGCAGGTTGTATAAAACATGATTCTGGGTCACATCATGCGTAAACGCAAGCTTGCGGAGCAACTTATGGTGGCGTTCGGAAATGCGCACCTGGCGAGGATAAGGCTCCCCTTTCGGCGGCTCACTATTGATCACCTCATCAATGGTCAGTACCCCACCCTTTCGGGACCGGGTTACCTTAACCGGTGCTGGCGCTGGTTCCACAGCTAGAGTTGATTTTTCTGGAGCGACGGTTAGCGGTGCCAGTGTTTCGACAGTGGCTACCTCAACTGGAGCGGATTCCTGAGCAACTTGAGTTGGCGCCTGATTAGGCGTCTCATCGGCAGTGTTCACCTGTGGCTGTGGCTTTGGTGGAGCCGGAATCATGGTTGAGCTGAACCGGGCGGCTTTAGCCGTATTGGTCTGCCGGGCAATGTCTGACAACTTAGGTTTATTCTCGGATTGAGCCATGAGCTTCGTTGGTTGGTAAAAGATCTTCGATTTCGACAAACAGGTCCTTCAGTCCGCTATTGCGCAGGTAAGGGGCTGGCATCGGAAAAAGGGTTGACAGGTTGGTTGCGTCCTGGTAAGAATCTCGCTGTGGAATTCGGCTCTTGAGACAGGTGAACCCGTATTCTTTGAAGCGTTCCTCCAGCTGATCAGCGACCTCCCCATCCCGCGAGGGCTTGTATTTATTCCAGACGATTCGGCAGCGATCGGCTGGCAACAAATCAATCTGACGAATGGCGTTGAGGTAGCTGAATCCAGTCGTTACTGCATACCGCGAGGTTTCCATGGGAACGATCAGATAATCTAGTTTACCAATGGCCGTCTCGTATCCGTCGACGTCGATACTACCTGGCATATCGATCAGCACTAACCGTACATCATCGGGTAATTCAGCCAAGAGTACCGGCACATCGCTAGGCGTTCCGGAAAGAATGGCATAGGGCTCAACTCCCTGCTCATCGAAGCGCGAAGCTGTTTCCTCGTCGAGGTGTTCATGCTCGTGCAGGCGCTGATTGTAAACCGACAATTGGGAGCCGTCGACGTCCAGCAAGGCCACCTTGATCCGGCGCTTGTAATGCAGCCAGGAGGCCACCAGAACGGACAGTGTTGTTTTCCCCATTCCACCCTTTTGGGTAGCGAACGCAAGGACTAGGGGCGGGCTGGATTGCCCGGCAACAGCCACCGGCTGGGACTGCGAAGATTGGGTAGTCATAAGGCTCTGTTTTTAATTATCGTGTCAAAGAAATGACAAATTTATCAATTGACAATGTTTTTTGTTGATAATGTTTTTTGTCAATCATTTTATCAATCATTAAATCAACAAAAATATTTGTCCATTTAATGACTAAAACTTTTGTCAACTTGCTGACAATCATCTGTCATTAAGTTGACAAGTCATTTTAATGACAAAGCGATTAAATGTTAAAATAACTATTCGATTATTTCCGCTAAGGTCCGGCTGAATCGTTTTGAACTATCATTTTAATGACAAAATGACTAATTGACAAAGTGACAAAGAGAATCAGGCTAAACAAGCCCTGGTTATTCTCAAAGCCAGCCCTCGAAAAAAGTTTGCTGGTGGCAAAAGCAAGATGTGTTTTTATCATGACAAAAACTTCTGACCGCCTAACAGCGGTCATTCATGCAACAGGCCTCCAAAGTCGGCCCGTTAAACCTAAATCAGTCACATGGAGAAACAATTTTACAAGGGTGGAGCACCCAAAAAGCCAGAGGATGAAAAGCGTGAACGGTTCGTTCAAGTTCGCTTCAAGTTTGACGAATACAAGGCGTTGGAATTGCGCAAGGCAAAAACAATGTCTCCTGACATGTCAAGTTTTATACGGTCAGTTTGTCTGGGAAAACCCCTGTTAATGAAAACCCAGATGGAAACTTATCAGGACATTGCACTGTCGTTATTGCGTGAAATGAGAAGCGATTTGTTACGCATTGGCGTCAACATTAACCAGTCATCCAGGCGTATTAACTGCACAACGGATTACCACGATCTACAGCGTGACGTCAACCAGATGAGTGCCAACATGAGTCAGCTGGAAGCGCAGCTACGCAAAGTGATGGGTACAGTTTGTGGGCAGAATGAATCCTCGGATCAGGTGGCTTATGATCACGCGAATCAGTAGCGGAAGCTCACCAGCCGGAGCCGTTTTTTACAACGAGCAGAAGGTTAAGAAAGGGGAAGCAGAGCGGTTAGCCATCCGCAACTTTGAAGGGATTCGGGTTGCTCCCCAGAGCCTGACGCCAACGATGGTAGCCGACAAGTTGGAGGGTAGAGCAGCCCTCAACGAACGGATCAAACTACCGACCTTTCACGTGAGCCTGGCACTGGCCAAAGGTGAGAAAGTGCCAGCACAGGATCTGCTAGCCATCGCTGATCAGTACATGCAGGGAATGGGCTACGGCCGTCAGCCCTATGCGGTTTATCAGCACCATGATACGGAGCATCCCCACGTGCACATAGTTTCCGTGCGGGTGAATGAGATAGGTAAAAAGATACCGGATAGCTTTGAACGGGAACGCAGTAACAATCTCCGTCAGCAAATCGAGAAAGAGTTTGGTTTGCAAATGGCGGAAAAGGTTGCCTTGCGTCCAGAGCGCGCAGAGCTTAAACCCGTCGAGTATGGCAAAGGTGATTTGAAAGCGGATATCTCGGCCGTCGTGCAGGGGATTCTAAAAGATTTTACGTTCAGCACGTTTCCCCAGTTCAACCAGCTCCTGAAAATCTATAACGTACAGGCTACAGAAATCCCCCTGGAGGACCAAAAGCCCGGGTTGAAGTATTCGGCCATTGATACCGATGGAAAACAACTTGGGGCTGCTATTAAGGCCAGCAGCCTGGCTTACCGCCCGACTCGGGAAACCATCGAGCGCCGGATCAGTGCCGGCAAGAAGATTAAAGGGGATCGCATTAGCCCGTTACGCAAAGCCGCCGAAGGACAGCTTGGCCAGAGTAAAACCTGGGATGACTTTCAACAGCGATTGTACCGGATGGGGGTGGAGGTCATTCCGCATCTGGGTAAGGATGGCAATCTGTTCGGGGTCTCCTACATCGATACCAAACAGCGGATTGTCTACACCGGTAGCGAACTGGGTAAATCCTTTACCGCAGGCTCGTTAAAAGCCGCTTTAGGTGAAGCCTACCAGCCGCCCAGCATTCGGGAAGTCAAGGCCGAGAAACAAGGCGTCGAGCGCCCGTCGGCAGGGGAGAGCAGGCAACCTAAACCGCAGCAGACCACTGATCGGGCACCCGCTCAGGAACGAAGCTCGAAGTCCGAGTCCGACGAATCGCCTAATACTCATTTTGACCTCATGCGTCAACTGCTGTATGCCCTTGGGGATACTAGCACAATGCAGGATAGTGAACAGGATTTAAAGAAAATGCTCAGAAAAAACCGTAAAAACCGATTATCATGAGAGACGAACGCAAAGCTTATAACAATAACCTGGAGATGTTTTTATGGGCTGGACTAGCCTTCTTGGGTTTGCATTTATATGTAGAACTCCACACCTTCTTTGCAAGCCTTGGTCTGGCAAATCCTTACTCCGATAGCATGCTGGGCAAGGCAACGGGTTCAAAAGTTTTTAATACACCTTGGACGTTGAAACTTTTGGGGGGAGCTTGCATCACGGCTTATGGCACAACCAGCCACGGTGTAAAGTCAATGACGCTACAGGCCGGTTCCGTCATTAGGGCTGTTATCATAGGCCTTATATTGTACATTGGCAGCACGCTTATTCTGAGAAGTAATAGCCTTTGGTTCCTGCGTTATATGGATATCAATAGCCTGAGTATCGTTTACCTGGTCATGACCATTGCCGGCATGCTTTACCTGATCAAAGGGACTCAGGGAATCAAACGACTATTATTTTCTACTATCGGCAAGGATCGGTTCAACACCAAGAATGAAACTTTCCCCCAGGAAGAGCGGCTACTGTCTAACCCCCGATCGGTAAACATCCCTACTGAATACGAATTTGAGGGCAAGCGAAAAGGATGGCTCAATATCACAGCAACCGATCGGGCACTGCTGCTAATGGGATCACCTGGATCAGGAAAGACATTCGGGATTATTCATTCAGTCATTCGACAGCATATGGAGAAAGGACTGGCCATGTACGTGTATGATTTCAAATACCCGTCGCTTACCATGGTCACGTATAACGCTTTGATACGTCATCAAAAAAAGCTACCCGAAAAGATGAAATTCTATTGCATCAATTTTGATGATCCCCGTAAGTCGCATCGTAGCAATCCGATTCATCCCAGCTATTTACCAACGATATCGCACGCGATTGAAACCTCACGAATGACGCTCATGAACCTCAACCGCAAGTGGATTGAAAAGCAGGGAGAATATTTCGTAGAATCTCCTATCAACTACGTAGCGGCCCTGATCTGGTTTCTGCGAACCTACGATAAAGGGCAGTACTGCACGTTTCCCCACCTGATCGAGCTGGCCACGCGCAACTACCGGGAAATCATTCCCATCCTGATGGACCACCCTGATCTGACACCCCTGACGGTTCCGTTTGCGTCGGCCGCCCAGGGTGGCGCTGTCGATCAGCTGGAGGGGCAAATATCAACCGCACAGATTGCCCTAGCCAGACTGGCCAGCCCAGCCCTTTATTGGACCATGAGTGCGCATGAATTTTCGCTCGAGATCAATGATCCAAAAGAACCAAAGATTCTTTGTTTGGGAAATAATCAGACCGTGAAAGAGACGTACGGCGCGGCTCTAGGGCTCTATAATTATAGAATCATGAGCCTGATCAACAAGTCGGGTCAACACCCCTCCTCGTTAATTGTCGACGAATTACCCACAATCTATTTTAAAGGGATTGGTGAGCTAATACAAACGGCTCGTAGTAACAAGGTAGCCGTTACAATCGGGATGCAGGATTTTTCGCAGTTGGAGAAAGACTATGGCAACAAAGAAGCCGAGGCAATCAAAAATACCTGTGGTAACATCATTTCGGGGCAGGTCTTTGACAAAACAGCAGAGGCCATGCAAAATCGAATTGGCAAAAACGTGCAGCGAAAAGAAAGTATCAATGTTCAGTCAGAGGACACCACGCACGGCTTTTCAACGGAACTGAACTGGATGGTACCAGCCGCTAAGATTTCTCAGCTGAGCCAGGGCTGGATGGTTGGTGTATTGTCCGATTACGTGGGTCAGGAGAGCGATAAAAAGGCCTTCCACGCTAAAGTTGCGATTGATGTAGCCGATTTTAAGAAGGAACAAAAAGCGAAGGAATTGCCCAACTTTTCTATTTTTGCCAAAGACGACGAGAAAATGATGGCCAAGGTGGATGCTAACTACAAAGAAATCAAACTGGAAGTGGCTAACCTGGTTGCTTCAGAACTCGGTCGTCTCAACGATAAATACAAGAAGTAATGGGAGAGGTAGACATGGCCGTCATTTCACATCGATTGGTTAGCTTACGTAAACACTTGGGCGAACAGCAGGGCGGGAAACTAACTATTCAGGAGATAGCCGATAAAGTGGGTATCCCTGAATACAAGATGATTCGGCTGGAGCACGGTAAGGGAGCAATCGATTCAATGATGATCCTATTACTCTACTATCGAACACAGGGCTATAATCTTGACTGGATTCTTTATCCGGACAATACCAATATACCGATGAGAGTGGCATCGGGCGATGATGTGCTGGTCATTAGTGAAATGATCAAGAAGCTAACGAATCGCCTTCAGGAGGACTATTCAGAGCTGACGACTCATTTAACCCGGCTCGGCTATTCTCCTTTGGAAGATAAACAGTTTGCCCCTTCAGGCACAGGAGCCGAAGTCCCTTTGGTCTTTGATTTTACCTCGTAGAACCAGAGTCGTCGGCGGAGTAAGAAACAGAAGTCAAACGGGTCTACTACGGACCCGTTTTTCTTTATCACGTAATGCAGATGGGAGCCAGTGGACAGACCTGTTTGACCTACCCGACCCAACTCCTGATTTCGCATCAACGATTGCCCAGGCTTCACGCAATACCCGTTTAAGTGCCCATAGATCGTCTCGAAGCCGAACGCGTGCTGTAGTTGCACAAAAACGCCTATGGCAGGGTTGTACCCCACTCGTTTGACAACACCGGCTGCCGTCGCTTTTACGGGCATCCCTAGTGGAGCCTTTACGTCAACACCTTCATGAAATCTTGTTCGCTGGTGGATCGGGTGCATGCGTAGTCCGAAGGGGGAGCTAATGCGGAAGGCCTGCAAGGGAACGTCAACCGGTAAGACTGAAGGCAAAAGATCCAGATATTTCGATTCAGGCGGGAAGCTGGCCATTAGACGTTCAACTTGTTGATAGGTTTTAGTTGTCCGCAAAAGAATAACCTCCAGCGAATCACGCACCCGTAGCTGTGAATCTGAGAGCGGTATTGTTGTTTCCTGAGCAAGTGAATCAGTTGCGAGACAAGCCCCGTTAGGCTTATTCAAAACAGTTTGGCCTGTGCTGGTCTTAAGCCAGACAAGTAAACCAATGACGGAAAGCGAACACCGCTTAAATTCAATCTGCATAAGAAGCATATTGTGACAAACAAAAATGCATATTTTAAATTTAGAACATTTATATTTCCTACATTTACCACAATCTTTATTGGTAATCAATCAAAAATTTTTATGCCAATGAATTCAGCAGTAGGGTACGCACGAACACAGGCCGATGGTTTAGACAACATGGCGCCCACTTCAATCCAGGGACAACAGGCCTGGCAGTATGCACAGTCAGATAATTTTTTAAGTACCGAAGAGGCCTCCGCCGTTATGCGTCAGCGATTGGAGCCTTACCGTGAGCAGATCGAATCCAAGTTAGCACAGCTTGGCTATCCGGCTGATCACCTGGCTAAACATCCCCAAATGGAGGAAGCTCTGTTCAGTGGTCAAAAAACCGACAACTTAAACGTGCTGATTACACCAGACCTGCAAATGGAAGGGCGGTTACGTATAGTCATGACCGAGAACGGCCCGGATATCCGGATCACTCCAGTCCAGCGTCAATTAATCATTCCCGATGAAGTAGAAGGCGTCAAGTTGTCAACTCGGGAGAAACAGCAATTAATGATGGAAGGCGCTTTACCCCGGCCCTTTATGATGGCTGATCAAGGTGGATACGTCCCAACTTATCTGCGCATTGATGATCAGACCAACACGGTTGAGCTATGGCGCATCCGGCCCGAAGTGCTGCCCACCAAACTAATGGGGATAGATCTAACCAAAGATCAGCAACTACAACTAGCCAATGGCCACGCCGTTCGGCTGAGTGGGTTGCTGGATCAGCAGGGCGAACCTTTTACCGCCACAGTTAATATTTCAGCCGCCCAAAAGGAACTTCAGTTTTCTGACATCAGCCGCCTGACCATCGGTGTGAAACCTGATAATGATCATCGGCAACAGTTGGCTCTTAACAACGAAGGAGCCAAGACGGATGTAGCCCGCAGTCAGGAGCTGAGCACCGGCCAAACGACGATCAGTAACCACCAGCGGAAAATAATGCAACAGTTACTGGAGGGCAAACAAGAG
>CAXTJJ010000152.1:0-11363 GCA_964244155.1 uncultured Spirosoma sp. | reverse complement strand
ATCCAATACGTGGCCACCTAGTTTCTGTTTCCGGATGACCTCAGCCGCTTTTTGAGTCTCCAGGAACTGTCCTTTTACCTTTACGTCGTACAGCAGATCCCAGTCTTTCTCGGTATGCTCTTCAATGGGTTTGGAAATGCTCAGTCCAGCGCAGTTAACGACGATATCGACACCGCCAAAGGCCAGCGACGATGCACTAAAGGCATTGGCAATGGTCTCGCCACTCGTAACGTCTAACAACACCGCCGTATAGGCATCTTTACCATATTGTTTCTGAAATTCTTCTTTGGCACCCGCCAGCCGGTCGGCATCGTTGTCATTGATGACCACAACGGCTCCTTCGGCCAGAAACGTTTTGGCAATGGCTTTTCCGATGCCACCCGCGCTACCCGTAATCAGGGCAATTTTTCCCGACAGTGGTTTTGGTTTGGGCATCCGCTGGAGTTTGGCTTCTTCCAGCAGCCAGTATTCAATATCAAAAGCTTCTTGTTCCGGTAAGCCAACGTAGTCGGATACGGCCTCGGCACCCTTCATTACGTTGATGGCGTTGGTATAGAACTCAGCCGCAACCCGCGCCGTTTGTTTGTCTTTGGCGAAAGTGAACATACCTACACCCGGCCACAGAATAACGACCGGATTCGGGTCACGAATAGCCGGGCTGTTGTCGTGTTTACACCGTTCGTAATAAGCCGTGTAATCGGCACGATAATCGGCGAACGCCTTTTCCAGGTAGGCTTCGCTCTCGGCCGACGACAATTGGACCGGGTCCAGCACCAGCGGCCGGATTTTGGTACGCAGGAAGTGGTCAGGGCAGCTCGTTCCCAGGCGAGCCAGGCGCGGTAAATCATGCGAGTTAACGAATTCCAGCACCCGTTCGTCGTCGGTAAAATGGCCGACCATCCGGCGATGTCCCGATGCCAATCCCCGCAAAGTAGGAATCAGCGCAGCCGCCTGTGTTTTACGCGTATCGGCATCCGTATTTTCGCGGGCCTGGCCGCCAAACACCGGCCGTTTTTTGCCGTAGTTTGCGTTCAGAAATTCAGACGCCTGCTCAATAACCTCCAGCGTATTGATATACGACTCATAGGAAGTATCACCCCAGGTGAACAGACCATGACCGCCAAGGATCACCCCGCGCAGATTTGGGTTATTCTTTACGGTTTCTTCCAGCTTCAGACCCAGGTCGAAGCCCGGCCGCTGCCAGGGGAGCCAGGCCATTTTATCGCCCCAAATCTGGTGCATGATCGCTTCACCGTCACGACTGGCAGCAATGGCAATCAGCGCATCGGGGTGAAGGTGATCAATATGTTTAAAGGGCAGTAAGCCATGCAAAGGCGTATCAATAGAAGGCGCGGCACACTTCGGGTCAAACAGACAATGATCGAACAAACCAACCATTTCATCCTCGAATTCCAGGCCCCGATAGCGACTTTTCAACGCATGCAAACGATCAACGTAGAGGTTAGCACAGCCTTTTTTAGTAAGTGTGCCGATGTCTCCACCTGATCCTTTAACCCACATCACCTCAACAGGTTCCCCGGTTAGCGGATTGGTTTCCAGCAATTTAACTGATGTATTTCCCCCGGCATAATTTGTCAGGCGCAAATCAGCTCCAAGTAAATTGGAGCGATAAATAAATAAAGCAACTTCGTCACCTGCTAATTCTGCTGCCTTTTGATCATCCCAGAGGTAGCTAACATAGTTGAACGCTTGCGTCGTATTCATAGAAAATAAGTAAGTAGTATCGGTATGCAATCTTGTTTTAGACAAAGTAAGCTTTTTTTGTTTTCTCCTGCTTCATGTACTCTCCTGTTAAGCTTATTAAATTATTTGTTTATTTTTTAATAACTTATCCAGATTTATATACAGGAGAGAACAGGTAAGTTTCGAGAACGGAAGCGAATAAATTTGAAAAAAATAAAGAAAAAGTGGCTGTATTTCTGGGTGTTATTTTTCATGCGCTGGGGGGGTTTGCTTCCGGCAGTTTTTACCTACCGTACAAAAAAGTTCGTGGTTGGGCCTGGGAAAGCTACTGGCTCGTTGGCGGGTTGTTTTCCTGGTTGGCAGCTCCGCTCATTCTGGGTTCGCTCACCGTTCACAACCTGTTTGGCGTTTTAAAACAGGCCCCCGGCGACACTATCTTCTGGACCTATTTATGGGGGGTATTGTGGGGCTTTGGCGGATTAACCTTCGGCCTGGCCATGCGTTATCTGGGTTTATCCCTCGGCATGGCAGTCACACTTGGCCTGTGTGCCGTTTTTGGAACACTGGTGCCTCCCATCTGGCTGGGTCAATTCAGCCAATTGATCAGTACTACTTCCGGGCAGGTTATTATACTCGGGCTGGCCGTTTGTGTGTTGGGCATCTCCATCTGCGGCATCGCCGGGATGATGAAAGAACGATCGTTGACTGATGCACAGAAGAAAGAAGCTATTGCCGAATTTGATATTCGGAAAGGCCTGATGGTCGCCGTGTTTTCGGGCATTATGAGCGCCTGCTTTTCATTTGGCCTTACTGCCGGACAACCCATCTCGGAACTGGCGGTTCAAAATGGCACCGATCCACTCTATATGAACAATGCGGCACTGGTTATCATCCTTCTTGGGGGGTTAACCACCAACGCCATCTGGACCATTTACCTGAACATCAAAAATCGCACGTATAGTGACTATGGTAATATCAGTACACCCATCCTGACCAATATCATTTTCTGCGCCATGGCTGGCTTCTGCTGGTATTTTCAGTTCTTCTTTTATGGAATGGGCGACAGCAAAATGGGCAAATACCGCTTTTCGGGCTGGACACTTCACATGGCATTCATCATTGCGTTCAGTAGTTTCTGGGGCTTATACCTGCACGAGTGGCGGGGGGCTAATAAATCCACGATGCGTACCATTACACTGGGCATCACGATGGTCGTTTTGTCGACAGTTGTTGTAGGGATCGGGAATTACCTGGCCGAATAAAGAATCAATGAGGCCGCTCGCACCCCAGGCTTGATTTATTGACTCAACACCATGTCAATGCACTAGTTAGCTCTGTCAGGGCACTATGGTAAGTGTATGGCTCAGGTTGTTGTAACCTGATTGGGCTTCCCAAAGTCCTGTGTTGGCCAACCTGATGCTATACGACGGATTTTGAGCCAGCGAACGGTATCCATCAGGCAGATTCAGCAGGAGTTCGTACTGACCGGCCTTTACTGCCGCCGGAAGCAGGAGCACATGCCGAAGCTGATGGGAGCCTGGGGATAACTGACGGACATCCGTTACTACCGTGACGCTGTGAACAGCTCCACTCGCCGTATTGCGCAGAATAAGCTGAAGAGACCTCGGATTGTAAGGGGCTGCATAGCCTACATTTTCCAAGGCCAGATCAAGCCGCAATGGTTGGCCAGCTTTGATTTGTTTAGGGAGTGTAGCCGACCGAAGCACGAATCGGTAGCCCAGTCGGCGACGGATGTTTTCCATGCATCCCTGGGTTTGCCAGTCGTTATTCACCTCGTTATTATAGCTGGCATTCAGGTAGCTGTAGTGCATCAGGGCCATTTCCTGTTCGGCCCGCCCCAGGGGAGCGCAGTCATTTTGCGGACTGAAGGCATCATCGCAGGTTTCGCCCCCCACAGCTGTGTATCGGCTATCCTGTGCCATATACCGACGTAGTGGAGCAGTGGCCGGACCCCGTTTGGTTGACGAGTTGCCGACATCATAGAAGGTGCCGTAGTCATCGGCACTGGCCAGAAAGCAGTCGTTATGAAATCCGATCCGGGCGAGATCAGTACCACGATAGCCATCTTTAGGGTCCATGCCGGCTGAAGAGATCGGCGCTCTGGGCCCATAAACAAACCGCTGCTTGATCTGCGGAGTACGCACCTGCACCATACGATCGTCGGGTAAAGCTTTCAGCAGGGCGGCCAGCACCTGGTTGCGGTCCTGCCAACTGCTGTCAGGTACTACACTAAGGCCATTGGTGGAGGCATCGCCAAAATAATCGGTAAAATAGTTCTCGCCCCAAATCCCGATGAACCCCATTTGCAGGACGGCAATCACATCAGCATGTTCATGAAGCAGGGAACTTAACTGGCGAATGTGGGTCAATACGATTGCTTTGGGGGCGTCGCCGTAGGGCGGGCAAATTTTGTACTGATCCGGGCAGTTACCTGTGGTGGCCTGCTCTGTATAAGCGAACCGGAGAATGAGCTTGACACCCGCCTGTCGGGCAATGGCAAAATCTTCGCTTACTTTTTTGAGGAATTCCTCGCTCAAGGGACTGTTCTTAAACGTTTCCAGCCGATAGCTCCGATACACCAGGGAGCAGTGAATGGCGTAGGTAGCTTTGGAAACACGTTGCTCCTGAGTCCGGTACAGGGCCAGCCTAGCCACATCGAGAGGCACGAAACGGGACGAAGAGGTGCTGATTGGAATATAAAATCCCCGTTCAGGGTTGGGAAAGTCTTCCTGACTTTCGGCATACGTCTGGTGGTGACTCTGGGCCGGAAGGACGGTCTGACCAATTGTAATAAAGAGGATAAACCCTGCGAACAGCCGTAATGAATAGATCATGGGTGTAAATTACCTGATACGAGCTAAAAGTAAGCAAAACCATCAGGAGCAGTCTAATCAATAGCACGTAAAATCTATAGGTTTACCTGCTTTTTGCCGCTTTATTAATAAGTTCAACCCGTTAACGGGGTTGCACGGAAGATATACGTTCGGGACTGGTTAAAATCAGTGCTATAGAGTGCTTTAGGAGAATAGGCATCTATCGGTCGGCAATCCCTAATTAATCTTTAAGCATGTATAAGATTTCGTTGAGCTTCTTTTCCGCCTTTCTGTTAAGCTTTGGAACCAATCAGGACCTGGGACCAACCCAAAAACAGACCTTACCCAACACAGTTACCCAGGTGCCGGATTATCCGGATGATTTCAAGGTAACACCTTTCACGGGCCCGGATCTGACACCCAGTCCGGCGTGTTTGGCTGTAGCGCCGACCGGCGAGGTGTTTGTTGGGGTCGATAAGCAGGGGTCGCTGGGTAAAAAGCCGAATCTGGGCAGCATTGTGCGGCTGGTAGACCAGGATAATGATGGAAAAGTAGACCAGCATACTACGTTTGCCAGCGTAAATAACCCAAGGGGCATCATTGCCCTGGGTAATCAGCTGTTTGTGCTGCACGCCGTTTTTTCGCCCGAAACC
Source organism: uncultured Spirosoma sp. (assembly GCA_964244155.1). GTDB lineage: Bacteria > Bacteroidota > Bacteroidia > Cytophagales > Spirosomataceae > Spirosoma. The sequence goes on along the minus strand of CAXTJJ010000152.1, from coordinate 6,172 downwards.
GGGAAGGCAACGGGCATGAATCTGGTCGTATTCGAGGATAAAGATTGGGATGGTCAGGCCGATGGCCCATCCAAACCACTGGTTGAACACATCAGTAACGTCAAGTTCATTCAGGAGCGGGGTGTCGACCATGCAACCAATGGTATCCGGATGGGTATCGACGGCTGGATATACATTGCCGTGGGCGACTTTGGCTTCCATGATGCCATCGACCGTTCGGGAAAAAAGCTCACCATGCTGGGTGGCGGCATTGTGCGGGTAAGGCCGGATGGAACCGAAATGGAAATATTCTCCCACGGCACGCGTAACATCTACGACGTGGCCATTGACCCTTACATGAATGTTTTCACGCGGGATAACACCAACGACGGAGGAGGCTGGAACATCCGGTTCAGTCATCAGCTTCAATCGGGTGAGTACGGCTACCCGATGTTGTTCAAGCATTTTACCGACGAGATCATCCCCGCCCTGGTCGACGTAGGTGGCGGCTCGGGTACCGGTGCTTTGTTCATGGACGAACCCACCTGGCCGCAGAAGTATAATCAGGTACCCATGATGGCCGATTGGGGGCGTAGTCAATTGTATATCCACCGGGTAACTCCCGATAAAGGATCGTTTACCCAACAGGAGGAAGCCTTCATCAAACTACCCCAGATTACCGATGTAGATGTAGACGGATCGGGGCGACTGTATCTATCTGCCTGGAACGGGGCGGGTTATTCCGGAAACCCCGACAAAGGTTATGTCATACGGGCAGTGCCGCAAAACTGGACCTTCCAGGCCTTTCCGAATCTCAAAAAAGCTTCGGTCAAAAACCTGGGAAAGCTGCTTGGCTCAAAGAGTGCGGTGGCCCGTTTGTATGCCTCCCGGGAACTTCTCACCCGTTCGGAGAAGCAAGCCTCAAAAGTAGCCTGGAAAGTCGCGACAGACCAGAGCCTGCCGCTGGCGAACCGGGTGGCGGGTATCTATACTTATGCCCAGGCTAGCGGAGCAAAAGGTGTTGATAAACTGGTCAGCCTTACGCAGGATGCTTCCGTCCGGGAGTTCGCTCTTCGGGCACTGGCCGACCGAAAGCCATTCATCAAAAATGTACCCCTGGAGCCTTTTATACAAGGCGTAACTGACCCTTCGGAGCGGGTACAGATCGCGGCCCTGATTGGACTGGGCCGACTGGAGCACCCCGAAGCAGCAGCTACGTTACTACAGGTCGAGGTCCCCGGTTCGTTTGTTGCGCCGGGTAAAGACACCGAAGGTCCGCATGCTACGCCCAATGCCTCTATAATACCAGCCCATCTGGCAGTTCGGTCGCTGGTGAAGCTAAATGCTGTAGCGGCCTGTGTCCGGGCGATCAACTCGCCCAATGCTACCCTGGCCCTATGGGCATTGCGGTATATGCCTACGCCGGAAGCCGTCGATGGGTTAATCAGCGCCTACCAACAAGCTAAAGACGGACCCACCAAAAACCAGATTCTGACTACGTTGGGGCGTCTGTACAAACAGGAAGCACCTTACGATGCTTCCTGGTGGTGGAGTACCCGCCCGGATACGCACGGTCCTTACTATAAATCGGTCGTTTGGGAATCCTCACCCGCTATCAGAAAAATGCTTGTCGCCGAGTGGCAGCAAGCCGGGGATAAGCAGTTCTTTGTCGACATGAACAGTCGCCTGCGGCTGGACATTGCTGAATCCGGAGTGGACGAACCAGTGGTTGTTCAGCAGGAAACGAAAGTAGACCTGGATAAAATTCGGAGTAAAAAAGGGCAGGTCGGCGAAGCGTCCATTGAAGATGTTATGCTGGCAATGGCCAAATTACCGGGCGATGCGGCCATCGGTAAAACCCTGTTTACACAACAAGGCTGTGTGGCCTGTCATAGTCTTTCCAGAAACGAAACCATGAAAGGCCCGTTTATGGGGCAGATTGGCTCGATTATGAACCGGGAGCAGATTGCCGAGTCTATCCTAAAACCGAACGCATCCATATCTCAGGGTTTCGCCACAGTAATGGTCACCACAAAAGGGAATAAGAACTATACTGGATTTATTACGGAGGAGTCTGCCACCCGACTGGTGATGCGGGATATTGGTGGCCAAGTGTATACGATCAAAAAAGCGGACCTGCTAAGCCGGAAAGAAATGGACTCCTCCATGATGCCAACCGGTTTAGCCAATGCATTGTCGTATGACGAGTTTGCGTCACTGATCACCTTTTTGTCTCAACAAAAGTAAAATTGACCCGACCACGGATTAAAATTGCCACTATATAATGTTATTTTGCTATATATAATACAACTGTAACATATATCTATTATTTTTAGGACGCAGCTGGCAGATCGGGTAGTTCTTTACCCCGTAGTTGCCACACCAGCGCAACCAATTACAGGATACCGTGCAGGTTATTGATTGGTTTCCCGCCTAGTTAATAGATAGATGTTATGGCTACCAAAAAGAAGCAGTTAATCCGAGTCGTATTTGACGTACTCGATGAAATGAATCAAAATCTCCGGCAAAACGGAGACTTATCGGTTGCCGCGACCGATCCTGACGAAGCCATTGATTGGGTATTCGCCGAAATGCAGCGTCACTATAACCAACCCGGCATTCGCCTGACACGAGTTCGCATTTGCGCGTAAGAGCTTCCAATAGCTCGACCGCTTTACTGCCCTGGCAGGTTCCTCTACAGGTCGCTGATTTTCAAAAAATACGGTACACAAGAGTCCTGAATCGGGCTTTCGCAGGGGGTCGATCAGATTAATAAATGAACAAGGTACCACTTGCTCATTAAATAACATAAATCCAGCGCGCTTCCTGTGTAAAGAGTTATTCTACTACTCAACTAAACAGTTGTTTACAACTAGATGTACGGTTATGAAAAAGATCATTTTAATGGGAGCCATGCTACTGGCAGTAGCGTCTTTCAGTGCTCAGGCACAATCAACAAATTCGGGCAACACAAGTGGTACTGGTACTGGAACCAACGGCTCGGCTAACCAGAATGGCACCACCACTAACAGTGGTTCGTCTAACGGGTCCACGATGGGTACCAGCTCAACGAACGGATCCAGTACGTCGGGCAGTGGCAAGATGAACCGGAACCAGTCAAGTCGCCGTTCCAACATGGGCACAAACTCGTCTGGATCAGGAACGATGAATGACGGATCAACGACTGGTACTACCACCAGCGACGGAACGACGTCGGGTCAAGGCTCATCCCAGAGTGGCCGTAGCGGTCGTAAGGCAAAAAGTGGTAGCAGCAGCCAGGGCAGTTCCTCGTCCTCAGGTACGACTCCACCAAACCGGTAAAGGAAGGTAGCCTATGTAGCCAGAGCGGCTGGATAGGCTAACCTGAAGCATGGCGAATGCTTTATTTCGTACAAAGTTTTCAACGTGAGTGAAAAAGTCGGCTCTTGAGTGTAGCCGACTTTTTTTGTCGCACATCGTTGATTTCTGACACCCCTTAAACGGGAACTTCGAGGAACAGAGCCGTTAAATCAGCCACAGCTAAACCATGCTAACGCCGTTATAACCCGCGTCTATACCACAATGACATAGCGAAATGATAAATTTTTCCACCATCGAACCGGAAGGATTCGCAATCGCTTTTTGAGGGGCTGGCAGTACCAACCTTAGTACATAATTGGATGCACAGGCAGCCTGTTCATTAAATCTAGAAAAATCTAACCTAAACGGTATACCGGCCGTTAAGACAAATAATCTACGAGAGCACTATAGTACAACTTAACAAACACTTACTCAACGTCAGTATAGAATCGGTATGAACAAGAATCAATTGAGCAGACGCCAGGTTATTGGCGGCATTGGGAGTGGCTTAGCGGCTACCGTGATAGCGCCCCCCGTATTTGCCACTTCGGAACCACTCGCTACAGAGGAGGCTGCTTTGGCACCGCTGGTCGACCCAACCACCAAGTATCCCAAGCCTCCCTTTAAACCGCAACCTCAACCCTGGCCGGGTCTGGCCAGTAAAATGGACCCTCGTCCCGATCATGGGGAGACCAGCTACAAAGGGTCGGGACGATTACAAGGCCGTAAAGCGTTAATCACTGGTGGCGATTCGGGCATGGGTCGGGCGGCCGCCATTGCCTATGCCCGTGAGGGAGCCGATGTAGCGATCAACTACCTGCCGGCAGAGGAGTCTGATGCGAAGGAAGTGATTGACCTGATCAAGAAAGAAGGTCGCAAGGCAATCGCCATTCCCGGCGATATCCGCGACGAATCGTTTTGCAAGCGACTGGTAGATGAGGCCGTGAAAGGATTAGGTGGCTTGGATATTCTGGTCAGCAATGCCGCCCGCCAGCAGAGCCGAGAATCCATTCTTGACGTTTCGTCCGAGGACTTCGACGCAACGATGAAGACGAATATTTATGCACCCTTCTGGATTATCAAAGCCGCCCTACCCCACATGCCAGCCGGATCGGCCATTATTGGTACGACATCCGAGCAGGCGTATGACCCTTCGCCCAATCTGTATGATTATGCCCAGACGAAAGCCGCCACAATGAATTTTGTTAAATCGCTGGCAAAACAGCTTGGTCCAAAAGGTATCCGGGTAAATGGCGTTGCGCCAGGCCCTATCTGGACACCTTTGCAACCAAGTGGCGGTGCTACACAGGAAAAGCTGAAGACATTTGGCGGTAACACACCCATGGGCCGACCCGGACAACCCGCCGAACTGGCCTCCATCTATGTTCAACTGGCAGCTAGTGATGGAAGCTATGCTACCGGGCAGGTGTATGGAGCCGCTGGTGGAGGTGGACAACCCTAATACGGCCCATATAGGTAACGACTACATGACCCGTTGCCCGGCGAGGGGTTGGCTCCTGCGGGTTATCCGTCAATGAAACCGTTAGCCGCTGTATCACCTTTAGTTTAGGCAGTGTCTGTCTGGCTGGTTCCTCATAACCAGCCAGACAGACACTGTTCATTCAGCGGGTACCTCCTGAATCGAAGTCGGCTCTGCCAACGGCTGATTATTAGTCTGACGGCGTAAGCGCGACAGCTCAGGATAGGCCCGTAGACGAGCCCGCATAATTGAGCCCAAAGGCCGGTGAGCTTCCAGACAATGAGAAACACAGAACGATAAAGCTTCGATGTATTGCTGACGGGCGGGACTATATGCATCCTGTTTGGGCAGGTGAATCCGGGCCACGGTCAGATAAGGACTTTCCTCTTCCTTCCATTCCTTGTTGCCATCCTCAATGGGCATCGTTTCCAGGTCTGTGCAGAGTTGAATACGAAGGTCGAATTCGGCATCATGATCGTTCAGGTAACCCACTGTAGCGGTGCGCAACGCATTGGCGTCTTTATCTCCATCTACCGAAACGTGCGCATCCATCATGGCTTTCTGGGCCGTTGATACGGGAACGACGGCCAGTTTAGCAATATATTGACCATAGCGGATGGGAGCCTGACTGAAATAGGCTTCGGCCAACGGGTGAATCCGGGAATCACCGAAAAAGTCAAGCTTGGCACTATCGGTACCTACCGCATGCAGGGCGGCATTCGAAATCCGCGAAAGGGTAGAAACGGCTTCTTTAACGGCATCCGGCAGTTGGGGAGCATGCTCGATCATACGATGCTGCATCAAAAACGATCTGGAATCCGATACGATAAACCGGTTACCCGTATCCAATACAAAATCCTGAGTGGTTTGCCCTTCGTGTCCTGCCAGTTTGGTCCCTTCAACGCCCAGAATCTTGAAAACAAAGCCGCGCTGGGTATTAACAGCATCGGACAATACTTCACCGGGAGCGTTCGACAGGCGAACGATGATGGGGTAAGTGCCGGCCTGGCTAAATAAGCCCTGTGCCAGATAGTCCGGCAGATTGTCCAGCACGGTAAGTTCACCCGTAGCCAGACCATAACTTTTTGCGTGGGAAACGCGTACAGAATGCCCGTACATTTCGCTTGTCCGGGCATTGAGTCGGTGCATAGAAGCCAGAATGTCGTCGATAATCTGATTTTCGTCCTCCAGCAGGATTTCGACCTCAGGACGGTAGCAGACATATTGTTTAGTCATAGTCAACAGTCAAAAAGTAACGAGTACGGCCACATAACAGGCAAGTTCGAGGAGTGTTTAAACTGGCGGCAAAAAATGATAATCTGCTTCTTTACGGTGTAAGGCTCATATTGGTGCCGGGATGGTATCCGTAAACTT
>CAXTJJ010000151.1:0-11434 GCA_964244155.1 uncultured Spirosoma sp. | reverse complement strand
AACGAAATGCAAAGTACGCCAGAGTCGATGTTTAACCGAAAAATAACATAAGGCGGGCTTTTTAGTCCGCTTTTTTGTTGTAATTCAAAGCCTAAAGAAAGAGTATGCGCTATCCCCTTAACACAAACCGCACCATACTGGGCAACCTGGTCTCACGTTTTACCAATCGACCTGTAAATACCCCTGCCCAGGGAACAGATAAGCTGGCAAAGGTTAGCGAAAAAGTTACCAGCGTTATTGACCAGAGTGATTACCTGAGCCGCGATTTAAGCTGGCTCAAATTCAATGAACGAGTGCTGGACCAGGCCCGAAATGCCCAGCCCCCCCTGAAAAACCGTACCCTGATGGAGCGGCTGAAATTTCTGGCAATTTCGGCCTCGAACATGGACGAGTTCTTTATGATTCGGGTAGGGAGTTTATATAACTACCTCGACTACCACAAACAGCGCGTCGATTACTCAGGCCTGCGCGAAGTTCCGTTTCGGAAAGCTTTATATACCACATCGCATCAGTTCTTCCAAGATCAGCAAGCTGTCTTTTCGGAACAGTTATTACCGCTTTTCCCTGAAAATGGGCTTCAGTTGGTTACCTATGCCAGCATGGCACCTGAGGAACAGCAGGAAGCAACGAACTATTTTGACCGGGCCATTTATCCAACGTTGACTCCAATGTTGTATGACTATACGCATACCTTCCCGGTGCTGCTGGCTAAAGTGCTGATTTTTGGTGTCGTGACGCAAAATCCCGAAGAAGGCGAAATTAAAAGCCTGCCATCGGAAGATGAAGACGACCGCCAGCGACTTTCCTTTGTTCAAATACCGGCGAACTTACCCCGGTTTATATCCTTCGAGCGGGAAGACACCATTGTCTTTATCCCTATTGAGGAGATCGTTCGTCATAATATCAAGAAGCTCTACCGAAACGTTGAAATTGTCTCGGTAAACCTGTTTCGCATTACCCGCAATGGCGACTTCACACTCGATGAAAACGACGACGACGAAGTGGATTTTATTGACGAAGTTCGTCAGAAAATCAAAAACCGTCGGTTGGGTCGCGTAACGCGGCTTGAAATTGAAACCAAAGGCAGCGGTGCCGATAGCCAGTCTACCATTGTTTCGCCCTGGATGCTGAATTTGCTGAAGAAACGGTGGGAAATTGATGATCTGAATATCTTCGAATCCCATACGCTGCTCGACTTCTCGTCGCTTTGGCAAATTATTGGTAACCCGGAGTTTAAAGACGACATGCCACTCCCCCACACGCCGGTACCACCGCTGGGGGTAAGCCGCGATAAAACCGACGATATTTTTGAATTGATCAAGCAGCGTGATTTGCTGTTGCATCATCCATACAACAATTTCGAGCCGGTTCTACAATTGCTCGAACAAGCGGCTGAAGACCCAAATGTACTAGCGATCAAAATTACGGTTTACCGACTGGCCAAACGCTCCCGCATTACAGAAGCCTTGTTGAAAGCGGCCGAAAACGGGAAACACGTGTCGGTGCTGTTTGAAGTGAAAGCCCGTTTTGACGAAGAGAATAACATCCGGGAAGCACAACGGTTACAAAAAGCCGGGTGCTTTGTCATCTATGGCATTAGCCGTTTCAAAACGCACACAAAGTTACTACTGGTAGTGCGCAACGAAGGAAGCCGGGTGGTACGATACGCCCACATGGCGACCGGCAATTACAACGAAGATACCTCGAAGCTATATACCGATATCGGGCTGTTGACAACCAACGAGATATATACACACGACATTTCGGAGTTTTTCAATGTTATTACCGGTCACTCAGTACCTAACGAATACCAGTACCTGATTACTGCCCCAAGAGATATGCGGGAGCAGTTATTACGCCTGATTCGCGTAGAGGCTGATAATGCACAACGTGGATTACAGAGTGGAATATGCATCAAGGTAAACTCTCTGGAGGACAAACAGGTAATTGATGAGTTATACAAAGCATCGCAGGCGGGTGTACCTATTCGCTTGATCGTGCGTAGCATATGCTGTTTGCGTCCACACCGGGCGGGTTTAAGCGAAAATATTACCGTTCGATCCATTGTCGGCGATTTTCTGGAACATACCCGTATTTATTATTTCCATAACAACGGCGATCCCAAAGTGTATGGCGGTAGTGCCGACGTGATGGTACGTAGTTTTGACCGGCGCATTGAGTCCCTTTTCATCCTGGCCGACAAACGCGTGAAGCAACAGGCTATTCTGATTTTAAAAGATAATTTGCTCGATAATGTCAATGCATATGAATTAAGTGAAGACGGTAATTTCAAAAAATGTGAAGTACCGGAGGGCGGAGAGCCGTTCAATATGCATGAGCGGTTCTTTGAAGTAACAGAGAAAGAAGCGATGGACGCCAGACTGTTCGACTCAGAAACAAAACCGGCCGATATAGCACATATTGAAGAAGAATATCAGGAAGGTGCTGAACGAGCCATCGCCAATATATAAGTGCGGATTTAACATCTACCGGTCTAATCAGGCACCGCAGGAGATAGCCGGTCTTGGTTAATTATCAGGATAAGATGTATTGTCCGGCTTTAAACTCAATCTGGCAAGTCTCATATAAACAAGTTTTAACGTAGCATAAGCGGCTGATTTAGCGAATATTATTCGTCAAATCAGCCGCTTATCGTTTTGTCAGTTTTTTAATAAACTCGTTCCATGCCTTCTTTTTGTATATTCGCCAACCTAACTGTAATTGTGTCGTCACTGAATGGAGCGTTTTACTGGACTCATTGGCATCGTTTTAATTCTGGGTATCGCCTATGCCCTTTCTGATAATCGTAAAGCAATAAACTACCGTACTGTTGGTGTTGGACTTGCCCTTCAATTTGGGTTGGCAGTATTTGTATTAAAAACAGACATTGGACAGAGTCTATTTCAGGGACTTGGCTATTACGTTGATCGCCTGCTGCAAAAGGCCAACAAAGGTGCTGAATTTGTTTTTTCATCGCTCGTACGACCTGATGTCTTGACAAAAGCATTTGGTCCTGAAAATAACTTCATCTTTTTCTTTAAGGTCATTCCAACCATCATTTTCGTAGCCGTACTGGTCAACATATTCTATCACCTGGGTATCATGCAACGTGTGGTGGCGGTGATGGCGAAGGCGATGAAATGGCTTATGGGTGTGAGCGGTGCCGAAGCTCTCTCCAACGTGGCCAGTACGTTTGTGGGGCAGGTCGAAGCGCAGATCATGATCAAACCCTATCTCAATGGCATGACCAACTCCGAGTTACTTGCTAGCATGACGGGTTCGTTTGCCTGTATTGCAGGCGGGGTGTTGGCCGTATATATTTCACTCGGCGTACCGGCACCTTATCTGTTAGCGGCCAGCATCATGGCCGCACCGGGGGCATTGGTCATCAGTAAAATCGTAATGCCCGAAACTCAGGTTTCAGAAACACAGGGAACAGTAAAAATAGAGATCAAAAAGATTTACGCAAACCTACTCGATGCCATTGCAGCGGGAGCCAGCGAAGGATTAAAAGTAGGCTTCAATGTTATTGCCATGTTGATTGGTTTCATCGCGTTGATTGCCTTACTCGATAGTATTATGTTCCGGCTGGGCTTTTATGTGTTTAATATCGACTACCTGAGCCTTAACTTTCTATTGGGCAAATTCTTCTCCTTGTTTGCCTGGGCCATGGGTGTACCTGCCAAAGACATACAGGCCGCCGGTGCATTGATGGGTACTAAAATGGTCGTTAACGAGTTTGTGGCGTACCTGGATTTAGTAAAAATCAAGCAAACGCTTGATCCAAAAACTATCGCTATTGTGAGTTTTGCGCTTTGTGGTTTTGCCAACTTCAGTTCCATCGCTATTCAGGTAGGTGGCATTGGCGAATTAGCCCCAAAGCGCCGGAGCGATCTCGCCCGAATTGGCTTTAAAGCCCTCATTTGCGGTACATTAGCCAGCTATATGTCAGCGACGATTGCAGGTTTATTACTCTGATTTCACCGACTGAATCACCTCAACAACTGTCCGGAGAGACAAGCTAGTAATTCATAAAAGGGTCCGGCCACCACATTATGGTAGCCGGACTTATTTTATGGGTTACTATTTTTTCTTTCCATTATTCAATTCTACCTTCGATACATCCGTATTTTAGTAAATACATTCGTCAATTATGATTCAGACAAAACTAATCCCACGAACTGCCGAAGCCCATGAACCACCCATGCTCATTAAGAGTATGTTAGCCCAATCGCTTAAATACGAGCCCCAGCGCGAAATTGTTTACCGGGATTTGTTCCGGATGAATTATACCCAATTCAATCGACGTGTTCGACAGCTAGCCAACGTACTGATGGGACTGGACATTAAACCGGGCGATATGGTGGCGGTATTCGACTGGGACAGTCATCGTTACCTCGAATGTTTTTTTGGTGTTACCAGCTACGGTGCAATCCTGCATACGATCAACGTTCGCTTGTCTCCGGCGCAGATATTGTATACAATGAATCACGCGAAAGATAAGATTGTCCTCATTCACGAAGATTTCCTGCCCATTCTGGACGCCATTAAAGATCAGCTAACAACAGTTGAATTGTTTGTTGTGCTAAGTGATAAAGTTTATAATGGTACAAGCGAAACGACATCCCTACGTATACTTCCTGACAGCTTTTCGGGTGAATACGAAGCTCTGTTAAACAATGCATCTGACCAGTATGATTTTCCTGATTTTGATGAGAACACCTGGGCCACATCATTTTACACAACAGGCACAACTGGTAACCCCAAAGGTGTTTATTTCTCCCACCGGCAGTTGTTTCTGCACACAATGGGTTTACTGACCTACATCATCGGGTATGAGGCTATGCCATTCAAAGACTCTAAAGACGTGTATATGCCTATTACGCCTATGTTTCACGTACATGCCTGGGGCTTCCCGTTTCTAGCCACGATGATGTCAGCGAAACAGGTATATCCAGGCCGTTACGAACCAGAATTGCTACTCAAACTACTCGTTAAAGAAGGTGCTACTTTTTCGCACTGCGTACCCACCATTTTAAATATGCTGGTTAGCAACCCGGCTGCGGAGACATTACGCGAAAATTTAAGTCGCTGGAAGGTAATGATCGGCGGTTCAGCCCTGACAAAAGGTCTGGCTCAGGCAGCTACGAACTTAGGCATCACTGTTATGTCGGGTTATGGCATGTCGGAAACAGCTCCGGTTATAGCAGTTGGCTATTTAAACGAACAGGAGAGAACGTTATCGCCTGAGGAGCAAATCGAGCTTCGTACTCGCGCGGGCCGTATCTCGCCCTTTGTTGACATACGGTTGATGGACGACGATGGCCAGTTTGTTCCGCACGATGGACACTCGCTCGGCGAAATTGTGGCCCGTGGTCCGTGGCTTACGCAAGGTTATTATGAAGACCCCGAACGAGGTGCCGATTTGTGGAAAGGCGGCTGGCTTCATACTGGTGACGTCGCGAGTATTACCCCTGATTACTGGGTTATCATAGCCGACCGTACAAAGGATGTCATTAAAACGGGTGGCGAATGGGTATCATCGCTAGACATGGAAGATGCGTTATCACAGGTTGAAGGTGTAGCGGAATCAGCCGTCATTGGCCTTCCCGACGATCGCTGGGGCGAACGTCCGCATGCCCTCATCATCCAGAAGCCTGGTTATTCGCTCACCGCCGAAGGGATCAAAGCTGAGTTACAGGCAAAGGTTGAGCGGGGAGACTTACACAAATGGTACGTACCCGACCGCATCGTATTCGTGCCGGAGATCCCCAAAACCAGCGTTGGCAAAATCGATAAAAAGAAGATTCGCAGTGAGATGAAAGCGTTAATTTTGGGAAAATAGCCGATAAGTCGGTAAGTTAAGTAAGTCGGTAAGTGGCTGACTCACCAGCGGACCGTCGAAAGCATCACGCATGCGTCAGCCACTTACTGACTTATCAACTTACCAACTATTTACATGACTCGAATTGGTCTCTTATCGGATACACATAGCTACCTTGACCCCCAAATTTTCACTCATTTTGAGGCTTGCGATGAAATTTGGCATGCGGGTGATGTAGGTCAGCTTACCGTTGCCGACCAGTTACGCGCGTTCCGGCCGTTACGAATTGTGAGTGGAAATATTGACCGGGAATCCCACGATCTTCCGGAAAACCAGCGCTTTTCACTTGAAGGGTTCGACATTTGGATGACGCACATTGGCGGGTCTCCACCCAATTATAATCCGACGACACGGCCATTATTAAAATCGAACCCGCCTGACTTATTCATCTGCGGCCATTCGCACATTCTCAAAGTTGTGCGCGATCCGACTATACATAATCTTCTATTTATTAACCCCGGAGCAGCCGGAAAAACCGGTTTTCATAAGATTCGAACCGCTATGCGCTTCTCGCTCGATGCAGGTCAGGTACTGGATATGCAGGTGATTGAACTGGGCAAGAAGTAACAACAAAAAAGGGACGCTTTTTCAAGCGTCCCTTTTTTGTTGTTACTTCTACTTATATCGGCAACGACTGTGGTTCCGTTTCGGCAGGTTTGGCTTCTTTACCAATTTCTTCCTTGATTTCCTCAGCCACGCCTTTGTTTTTGTAGGCCTGATAAACAGTCTCACGTTCAAAAGGCCGTTTGCCAATCAGGCGAACCAGGTCATTCTGATACAGGATCTCTTTTTCGAGCAATTCTTTCGCCAAAATTTCCAGCGCATCTTTGCGCTCGTTCAACAAACCTTTCGTCCGTTCGTAGGCTGTGCTAATGATCTTGCGAACCTCTTCGTCAATATGTTTAGCCGTTTCTTCTGAATAAGGCTTATTGAAGTTGTAGTCCGATTGCTTCGAATCGTAGAACGACACATTACCAATCTTGTCATTCATACCATACATGGTAACCATGCTATAGGCCAGTTTAGTAATACGTTCTAGGTCGCTCAAAGCACCCGTCGACACTTTCCCGAAGATCAGATCTTCGGCAGCACGACCACCTAACGCCATGCACATCTCGTCCATGAGCTGTTCGGTACGGTATAGATACTGTTCGCGAGGAAGGTATTGTGCATACCCCAGAGCAGCAACGCCACGTGGTACAATCGACACTTTTACGAGGGGATCGGCATACTCAAGATACCAGCCCGCCACAGCATGACCTGCTTCATGATAGGCGACAATCTCCTTCTCTTCCGGCGAGATGATCTTGTTTTTCTTTTCCAGACCACCAATCACGCGATCCATCGCATCCTGAAAGTCTTTCATATCAACGGACTCTTTATCGCTACGGGCGGCAATCAGAGCAGCTTCGTTACAAACGTTTGCAATTTCAGCACCGGCAAAACCCGGCGTTTGAGCCGCTAATTCTTTGGGGTCAACGTCTGCCGATAATTTGATTGGCTTCAAGTGAACCCGAAAAATCGCTTCCCGACCAATAATATCGGGTTTGTCAATGCTGATCTGACGGTCGAAACGACCAGGACGCTGCAAGGCTGGATCGAGTACATCAGGACGGTTTGTAGCCGCCAGAATAATAATACCCGAGTCGGTAGCAAAGCCATCCATTTCAACGAGCAGCGAGTTCAATGTATTTTCCCGTTCATCATTGGCACCGGGCATAGAACCCCGTCCCCGCGAACGACCAACCGCATCGATCTCGTCAATAAAGATGATACAAGGTGCTTTTTCTTTCGCCTGTTTGAACAGATCACGTACCCGAGCGGCACCAACGCCGACAAACATTTCGACGAAATCAGAACCCGACAGCGAGAAGAAAGGAACGCCTGCTTCACCGGCCACAGCTTTTGCCAGCAGGGTCTTTCCTGTACCCGGAGGGCCGATCAGCAAAGCACCTTTCGGAATCTTAGCCCCAAGTTTCGTAAACTTGGTCGGATTCTTCAGGTAATCAACGATTTCCTTAATTTCCTCCTTCGCTTCGTCCAGGCCAGCCACGTCGTTGAAGGTGATTTTCACCTTGCTATCAGCATCGAACAGGGCAGCTTTTGACTTACCAATGTTGAAGATTTGACCGCCGGGACCACCTGCCCCCGACATACGGCCCAGTAGGAAATACATGGCCAGGATCATTACAATCAGGAAGCCCCATGTACTGATGATACTGCCAAAGTCACTTCTGGTTTCAAACTTAAGATCGATCTTTTCATTATCAGGGACGCCCTGCTGAATTGTATCTAAGTCTTTCTTAAACGTTTCTCCAGATGCTATCTGGAATTGGAACTGTGGGCCTTGGGTCGTACCGAAATACGGCTTTTCGGCAAACAGATTGCGGTATTTAGAACTTTGTGCAGCTTGCTGCGAGAGCGTAACTTCGGCGATTTTGTCATTAACGACTATAGCTTCAGCCACTTCATGATCTTTCACCATACGCTCAAAGCGTTTTTGGGTAATTTCACGGGTAGCTGAGCTTCTGTTAAAGAATGTAATGCCAAGAATGGCGGCAATCAGCAAAGCAACAATCCAGCCCTGAAAGTTGGGCTTACGTGGCCCACCACGGGGTACTAACGGATTTTTATTATTTTCTGCCATTTCCTCAGGTTGTACTAACGGATTTCAAGGGTAACACCGTTTCGCGAATGATTGTTTCTACTGCGAAATGGTTGGGACAGACGGTTTGTCAGCCCCACAAGCGGCCATTAACAGGCTTATTCAATTATAACAAATAGATAGCGGTTTAGTTATTAGTTCACTGTAAATCAGTATATTATAAATGACCTAATAACTAAACAGCTAATTTTCAAGACGCTACAGCAAAGTCGTTGTCTTCAATCACATGAATCTCGGCATCCCCCCAGAGTTGCTCAAGATCATAAAACGAGCGTCGATCTTTCTTAAAGACGTGGGCAACCACATCAACATAATCCAGCAAAATCCACTCCCGGTTCAACTTTCCTTCTTTATGCCAGGGGTCTTGCTTACTGGCTTTATAAACTTCTTCTTCAATAGAAGTCGATATAGCGTCGATCTGCGTGTCGGAAGTACCCGAACAGAGAACAAAATAATCGCAAATTGCATTCTTAACTTTGCGCAGGTCCATCACAACAATATCCTGTCCCTTTTTCTCCTGCATCCCCCGAACAACGAAATCACGTATTTGCTCAGCGGTAAACTCATTGTTCTTGTTAATTCTCATGCTTTCCGTTTAACATTGCACGATAAGCCAATCAGCGGGTAGGTTGCCAGTGGGTGTTTAAAAGCCCGCAATACCATTCATTAGCTCTCTACTACTAAATTATACAATATTTTGTACAAAATCTATCCCAAAACGCTTTTTATTGGACAAATAATCCAATATCTGCCAAGCTGTCAGTCAACTAACGACGAAGCGGCCTCTTTGATTGCCCAGTCAGACCCAAATGAAGGACTACTTGTCATAACCGATAACCAAACCGCTGGTCGGGGACAACGCGGCAACCAGTGGGAGGCAAAACCGGGTGAGAACCTGACATTCTCGCTGGTTTTGAAGCCTGGCTTCCTGATAGCAGCGGATCAATTCTGGCTTAATATGGCCATTTCGCTGGGCATTTACGACACGCTTCAACCGTTACTTGGCCATTCGCTCCGCATAAAATGGCCAAATGATGTGTATGTCGATGATCTGAAACTGGGTGGTATTCTGATTGAAAATACACTGCATGGTTATGGCATCTCGTGGTCGGTGGTAGGTATTGGATTAAATGTGAATCAAACAGAATTTGGTTATTCTACAGCCACATCTTTGCAGCATGAAATGCCCTTGCCAAACGCTTATGACCTCCAAGGCCTACTTGGCAGGCTCTGCGAAACCCTTGAGCAACGTTACCTTCAATTGCTGTCAGGTCAACGCGAAACCCTCAAAATAAACTACCTACAAACCCTATATCGCTATCAGCAGGAACACAGTTTTGAAAGCCAGGGACGATACTTTCGCGGTACGATTTGTGGTATCGACGCCAGTGGTCGACTGGCCATTAGCGTAAATGGGCAAGTTCAGTATTTCGGCTTTAAAGAAGTGAGTTTTATATAGAATGTAGGATATATGATGCAGGATGTAGTTCACTCAATACATCCTGCATCATATATCCTACACCATACATCATTTAAGGGCTTCTTCTACAGGGTTGCCGATACAGCCGCTGGGTTCGAGAAGCCCAAGCAGAGCTGTAATGGTTGGAGCGATGTCGTGAATATGTGTCCGACGGAGCGTTTGTCCCGGTTTGATACCCCACCCATATAGCAAAAAGGGCACGTGTGTATCATAAGCATAGGTAGTTCCGTGCGTAGTACCCTTATTGCGCCCCTCAAGCCAACCCGGTTGCTGCATTACATAGAAATCGCCACTGCGGTTCGGATGGTATACGTTACGGAATAGATTCTCCTGCAACAGGGGAAGTGCTTCCGCGCCAAGGTTGTGTAAATTCACGACGTTCACAACCGCTTTCTGCTTCAACAGAACAGTCCGCAACAACTCATATACATCCTGCATAGCGATTTTCTTTTCTGTCAGCAGGGCATGGTTCAGGTAAACTTGCTGGTTGAAATACGAAAGCATCCACTGCCCTGGCCCATAGGCCTTTTCAAGCGTAGACTTGACTGCTTCCCCAATTTCGCCGTAACCCCGAACGCCCGCAGGAATCCGGTTTTGCTGCAAAAAACCAGGAGCATCGACAACGCCGTGATCGGCCGATAAAAACGCCACCCACTGGCCCTTCCCTACGGTAGCGTCCAGTTGATTAAGTAGCTCCGTTAGTTGCTGATCAAGACGAATGTACTGATCTTCTGTTTCGATAGCGTGTGTACCAAATGCATGGCCTATATAATCGGGCGACGAGAAGCTTACACACAGCATGTCAGTTACGTCACGCTGACCCAGTTGTTCGCCTTTCAGTGCAGCCAGCGCAAACTCTTTCGTGATTTGATCGCCATATGGACTTGTACGTAATGGCTCATATTTGCTGCCACCTGCCTGTATGTCGAACGTGTGTGGCAAAACAGATTTAGTCTCCCCAGCTAAAACCGACTCGTAGGGCTCGTCATCAACGGTACTTTCGGTATATTGATTCATAGCCAGCGAGGGTTCCCATTTCTGACTTAGGAACTGGTCTGACAATTTGCGGGCGTTAAAGTCCTGCACCCACTTTGGCAACTCGGTTTGATAAAATGTGCTGCTGATAAAATTACCGTCTTTCGAATCGAACCAGTAAGCAGCATTGGCGGCATGACCAGCAGGCAAGATAGCACCCCGGTCTTTTAGCGCAATCCCGATTACTTTCGCCCGCCCGTCGGTAGCTAGTTTAAGCTGATCGCCAATGGTCGTTACGAGCAGATTTCGGGGCGACATTTTACCAGCTGTACCTGTATTGCCAACCGTACTTACGGTCGTATCCTCAGCACAGTACATCAATCGACCGATATTACGTTCGTAGAAGTCATTTCCGACGATGCCGTTCAAA
>CAXTJJ010000150.1:0-11448 GCA_964244155.1 uncultured Spirosoma sp. | reverse complement strand
GTCGCTGAACGAGCAACACGAGTTAGCCATCGTTGAGATGGGAGCTAACCACCAGAAAGAAATCGAACTGCTCTGTTCCATTGCCCAGCCTACCCACGGCCTGATTACCAATGTTGGGAAAGCTCACCTTGAGGGGTTCGGTGGTGTAGAAGGTGTTCGGAAAGGCAAAGGCGAATTATATGATTACCTGATCCAGAACGCGAGAACCGTTTTTATCAACACACGAGATAAACTACAAATGGCTATGTACCGGGAACGCCTGAAAGCCTTTCGACCCGATACCCCACCAGCCGGAATTGGCTTCCCAGAGGTTGTACTCTATCCCGCAGTGGAAACTGCCGCAGTGGAAACTGCTGCAACGGAGGTTGCCGCCGTGGAAACGGACGCAACAGAAACAACTAACCCCAGGGCAACGTCCACAACAGCCGAACCAATTACCCTGCTTAGTGAATCGCCGGTGGTCATTTTCAGGGATGCCGCCGGACGTGCGATCACAACGCATTTGCCCGGCCGTTACAACTTCGATAATATACTGGCGGCTCTGGCCATCGGCGACTATTTTGGTGTTTCGCCTGAAGACGCCAATCGCGCCGTAGCTGATTATAACCCAACCAATAACCGCTCGCAGTTTATTACAAAAGGCACCAACACCGTGATGCTGGATGCGTATAATGCCAATCCAAGCTCCATGGAGGCAGCCATTCAACAATTTGCAGCTACGCCCGCCAAACGCAAGGCCGTTATTTTGGGCGACATGTACGAACTCGGTGCCGAAAGCGAAGCCGAACATGCTGCCTTGGGAAAGCTTATTGCCGAAAGCAAATTCGATCTGGTCATTCTGGCCGGGAAAGACATGCACTTTGCGCTGCGTTACCTGCCTAAAGCCTATTACTTCCCCGACAAATTTTCACTGCACAATTGGATAATGGACAACCCCATGACCGACACTCATATATTAATAAAAGGGTCGAGGGGCATGAGTTTAGAATCGGTTTTGCCTTTTATTTAAAAAGTCTGTCTGTTAAGACGCGATTGTCGCCCCTTAAGAAAAGTATGATGAAGCTACGTTGGTATATAAGCTTATTTTTAATGAGTGTAGGGGCGTTTGGGCAAACCCAGTCTGTAGCTCAGGATCGCCCGTTTGAGACCGACATTCGGGCGTTCGAGCAGGCGGATAAGGCATCTCCCCCACCCCAGAATGCCATTGTCTTTACCGGCAGCTCGTCCATTCGGTATTGGGATAATCTGTCTACCTATTTCCCCAACAAGAACCTGATCCAGCGGGGGTTTGGGGGTTCTGAGCTGAGTCAGGTGCTAATGTACGCCGACCGCATCATTGTACCATACCACCCCAAACAGGTGGTGATTTACGCGGGCGAGAATGACATTGCTACCGGCAAACAAACAGGTCAGCAAACCTTCGAGCGGCTAGTTGCTTTATTCGAGCACGTCCGCCAAAAACTGCCCGATGTGCTGTTCACCTTTATTTCGATCAAGCCCAGCCCATCACGTCGGCAGTATTTCCATGAGAACGACATCGCGAATCAACTCATCAGGGATTACTTAGCGAAACAAAAAAATACCCAATTTGTCGACATTCGGCCAGCTATGCTTGGCAGTAATGGACAGCCAGTTCCCACGCTGTTCAAGCCCGATAGCCTGCATATGCTACCGGCGGGTTATGCACGCTGGGCTACCGTGTTGAGTCCGTATTTGAAGTAAGAACTGATGGCGCAGGTTAAACCCGTGCCAGATCGTGCTAAACCCCTATTCCTATATGAAAAAGCTACTGTTCTACCTGTTCTTATCCTTACTAACTCCGTGCCTCTACGCACAGACAGCTACTTATGCCATTCTGCCGAAACCCACGCATCTGGAAGCGCAGAAGGGCAGTTACACCCTACCCGCAACGCCCGCCATTACCGTTCAATCGGCAAATCCAGAAGTGCGCCGGATTGCCCAACTACTGGCCGATCAAATGGCCAAAGCCACGGGTTCAACACCTACTGTTTCGGCTGGAAAGGGGTCAAAAGGCATAGTGTTTGCCGATGCAAAAAGCAAGAAATTAGGGTCCGAGGGCTATACGCTGAGTGTTTCGCCAAAGCAAATCATCATTTCGGCCGAGCAACCACAGGGATTTTTCTACGCCCTTCAGTCGCTGATGCAGTTGATGCCGGCCGCCATCTTCAGTCCAACGAAAGTGAGTGGTGTTACCTGGACGGTACCCGCCTGCACGATTGAGGATATGCCCCGGTATGGGTATCGGGGGTCTATGCTCGATGCCGGGCGCTATTTCTATCCGGTGCCGTTCATCAAAAAATACATCGACCTGCTGGCGCGGCATAAAATGAACGTTTTTCACTGGCACCTGACCGAAGACCAGGGCTGGCGGATCGAGATCAAGAAATACCCAAAACTAACTCAGGTTAGTTCAATTCGTCCGAAGACGATGGCGGGGCACTACAGAGATCATACGTATGATAACAAACCCTATGGTGGCTTTTACACACAAGACGATGTTCGTGATGTGGTCAAATACGCGCAGGAGCGGTTTGTGACGGTTATTCCCGAAATCGAAATGCCGGGCCACTCGGTAGCCGTTTTGGCGGCTTATCCTGAGCTGGGCAGCAACCCCGACAAAATTCTGGAAGTATCCTCCAATTGGGGCGTTCATGACGATGTGTTACTTCCCCGCGAAGAAACCTTTACGTTTCTGGAAAACGTACTCACCGAAGTGATGGCCCTCTTTCCGAGCCAATACATTCACATCGGGGGCGACGAATGCCCAAAAACGCAGTGGAAACAGAGTCGGTTTTGTCAGGCACTCATGAAAGAAAAAGGGCTGAAAGACGAGCACGAACTGCAAAGCTATTTTATCCAGCGCATAGACAAGTTTGTTACGTCGAAAGGCCGCCGGATCATTGGCTGGGACGAAATTCTGGAAGGCGGCCTGTCGCCCAACGCGACCGTTATGAGCTGGCGGGGTATTAACGGAGGCATTGCAGCCGCCCGGCAAAACCACGACGTGATCATGAGTCCCACCACCTATTGCTACCTCGACTATTATCAGGCTGATCCCAAAACCCAGCCCGTAACCATTGGCGGGTTTCTGCCCATCGAAAAAGTGTACAGCTTTAACCCGTCTGTAACGGATAGCCTGACCGCTGAGCAATCCAAACACATTCTGGGCGTACAGGCTAATGTCTGGTCGGAGTATTTACCAACGACGCACGCGGTCGAATACATGGCTTATCCGCGTTTGATCGCCCTGGCCGAAACCGGCTGGACACCACAGGCAGAACGCCATTTCGATGATTTCAGCAAGCGGCTGGAAGTCCACAAAAAACGACTGGACTACCTGAACGTCAATTATTTCGGTGCCCCGATCAATAATACGTTTCAGTATGTATGGCCAAAAGAAACGGCGAAGAAGTAGAATCGGAAAGGCCTTATATTAACAGACCATCGTTCGGCTGAGGCTGCTCTTCGGAGAGCAGCCTCAGCGTTAAACGTATTCCCTTATACACCAATTAAAAAAATACAATTTTGAGTTCTGACGAAGTAATTTTTATCCTTTTACACAGGATAACAAAGTGTATTGTCACCTATAGCTTATGTTGTAGAGATACCGAATCACATTACCTTCAAAACTAAAAATAAACAAGTAGTCAATTATGAAACAACTATCCGAAATGAGTGTCGAAGAACTCAATCAACAACAGAAGTCATTAAGGTTTATTACTGGCGTAATGATTGGCTTAGTTATAGGCATGGGAGCGGTTAGCGCCTTTTCAACTTTTCAAAAGGGGTTTAGTGTGTTTACAATGCTTCCGGTCTTCTTTCTGCCGTTAGCCATAATTAATTTTAAAAAATTAAAAGAAATAAAGGAGGAGTTACGCTTGCGAAGATAAAGTACAAAGCAGAGTATATCTCGAAATAATCTCTTTATGGAATCGTAGTTATAAAACTGCTTTTGAGAAGGTATAAACTTTTGCCTAACAGCGAGTTATTACTATGTACAGACCCGTTATATAACTTAGGTGTGTTATGAGATTGTCCTGTCAGTAGAAAGTAACGTAGGATAAAGTTTTCCGCCAGGATAGTAGTAGCTTAGCTAATAGGGTTAGTTAAACATCCACTGATTCAATGAAGACTCATTTAACGCTACTGCTGATGTGCCTCAGTCTAGTTGGTAGGGGACAAGATAAGGGCTTTGTGCTGATTGGCCGAATTGTTGGAGATGATTCCTCCAAGAAGGCCACCATGTTTCGGTGGGATATTACTCGACGCGACACTACACCAATCGTTAATGGCCAATTCATATTCACCGGTAAGGTTAACTATGCCGCTATTGCTGGTGTAGGAACCGATAAAGCCAGGGAGGGTCTAGGCGTCTGGCTGAGTAATGACACCATACGAGCCAGCTTTAAACGAGATGGCAAGCTTCTTCAGCCAATTGATGTTAGTGGACCTCCGGAAACAGTAGACAATTTTAATAACATCAGGCAAATGAATGCCTATTACAGCTCTCGGCTTACTAAACCACAGAAGAACCAACAAGTAGCCGATCTAATCAGTCAGTATGTACTCAATCATCCTACTTCCTCTTATTCTTTTCACTTGGTGAAGATGTATACCCGAACGTTAGGGGTTAGTTTGAGTAGAGACTTGGTCGCCAAGCTATCCCCTGCACTTCAGGAATCAGAGGACGCCCAACGATTAAAGAAGCAGTTGCTCAACGAGGAGGCTACTGCGCTGGGTAAGACTCTGGATGGTTTTAGCTTACCCGATACAAACGGCGTGCTGCAACGCGTTCTTCCTTCCGGCAAACCCTACACCTTACTCGCCTTTTGGGCCTCCTGGTGTGCGCCTTGCAGGGTTCATAATCGTCAAGATTTGGTCAAGTTATATCAACGCTTAGACCACAATCAAGTTGAGTTGATTAGTATTTCTCTGGATGATGATCGAAGGGCTTGGATAAGCGCTATTGCCAAAGATGGGTTGACTTGGCCCCAGCATTCGGATCTTAATTATTTGTCCGGCCTTATCGCTAAGAGCTTGGCGCTTTATTCAGTACCTCAATATTTGTTAGTGGACAGTTCTAACAAATTAGTAGCTGTTAATCTTCAAGATGCAATTAAGATAATTGACAGTAATTAAACTGCCGCATAAGTGGCTTGGCTGTAAAGTAAAGCTAACCGGCGAGAAAATTTAACTATAACTGACCTTCAGTCAACCGACAATTCTATGGCCTTTTACCTGTTAACTATTGAAAGTCGTTTGGCGCCATCCCCTGATTTCTAGGAGGTGAGTACAAACCCCGACACGTTTCTAAAACGGCCGTCTTCGAAGAGTAAGCAAGGCTGGGTTTGTGCAGGAATCGCCGGGTATAATCGAACCTATAAAACAGGATTAGCCCACCGACCTTCATTGACTGACTTGACTAAATCGGCTATCGTTACATCATAAACTGGAGCGGTCAAAGGGGAGAGATCGGTAAATAGTCTGCGAATCACGAGCGTTATACCAGTTGGATCGAACCCTTCCTGAGCGAAGTATTTTGTCAATTCAAACCCGGTGTAATTAACGCCAAACTCGTCGAAAAAGGCCAACATAAAGTCTTCTGCATCATCCCCTGTAATACCCAAATCGTTTTCAAGAGTAGTATTCAACGTAACGTTACCAGGCTGTACACCGGTGAATTTTACAGTGAAGGCTTTTACTTGCTCAAAAACGGCTGATGTTGTCATTGGTTAAGTAAAGTTGTGAATAATAAGTAAATCCCAAAGGGCTGTTATCTCGCTATAAATTCTTTCGCTTCTGGGTATAATCAGAGTCATTAATTAACGATTGACCCAGCATAGTTCTGGAGTTAATCTGTTTCGATAACTAAACAAGCTCATCGCTGTATGAAATTTCTTTTTGCTCCCGAATTACTGAGTCTTTCGGGAAATTCAGAAAAGAAAAATTAAACAGAGATGTAGTTTTTGGTCAGCATAACAGTAAGGCGGAATGTGTTAAACAATCAATAGTAGTAATCGCCGGTTCACAACACCATCTCCATCCGAATATCGGCGCGGGCATAGGGCGTGGGGATGCTGGGCACTTCATGAAAGCCGACACTGGCGTACATGGTGAGCGCAGTGGTAAGAATCCGGTTTGACTCCAGCCATACTTTTTTCACCCCTAGTTCACGGGCATAGTCAATTGCCGCCAGACATAGTTTTTTACCAATACCCTGGCCCTGAGTCGTAGGCGAAACAGCCATCTTGGCTAACTCAAATTCAGTGATGCCCTGTTCTGGAGTTCCCGTATTCACCATCGCTACACACCCCACAACGGTATCGCCAATCTTAGCCAGAAAGATTTGGCCATTTCGTGGCATCACATGGACTTCCGGATGGTCTAACTGTTCAAGGTCATGCGGCTCTACGCTGAAAAATTTAGAAATCCATTCAATGTTCAGGCGCTTAAAATCAGCCTGATAGTCAGGTGAGTAAGGAATGATGGAAACGTCGTTCATGGTCTTGATTTAAAAATAGTGAGCAATGATTAATACATTGACAATCAATTTAAAATTGATTGTCTGTTATTCATTTTTCAGTTTACATTATCCATTTTTTAACTGATCCTGCACGCGATCAAAAAAGCTTCGTTGAGCGAGTTGCGCTTCCATTTCCTGAAGCGACACCAACAGATTATGCGTCTGTTCAGCCAGCATACTTTTATTAACGGCAATGAAAGCATCCCAGAGCGGCTGAAGCTTGGGCAACATGGCCTGTCCGGTATCGCTCAGCGTCAGTAACCGTTTCCGGCCATCCGTTTCCGACTTGGTCGATGCAATGAGCCCGTGTTTTTCGAGTTCATTGATTACCTGGATAACGGCGGGGTGCGTAATGCCCAGTCGCTCCGCAATTTCCATCACCGCTACCGGCCCCTGACGGGCAATCAGGACAAAAATGGTCGCCCAGCGCACGTCAAAGTCCACCCCCGATTGCCGGTAGGTTGCCGTTACGCCCTGCCAATAAATGTCGCTTAAGCGTCTGAGTCGACTGGCCATTGCCAACTCAGCCATTTCGGCCATAAAGTCCATAGTAAGTAAGTAATTACGTAAGTTCTTACATAGTTCGAGAAAATAGGTAATAAAGTCAAGTGTGTAGACCGAAAAACTTTGTTTCAGGTACGCTTTCCACTCGCTAAAGTAGTTGGGGTTCAGTAGGGATTCTGACTAGCTATCCTTATTTTTGCATTTTACTAAGAAGGCAAAAACCACGAAGTCGTACGGAATCAAACGTATAGCACAGTTCGTAACGAGGCCGCCCGAGCGGTCGCAAATCCATATGCAAACATCAACTTACGTTCCTTACAAGGTTAAGGACATCGCGCTGGCCGAATGGGGCCGCAAGGAAATTAAACTTGCCGAAGCCGAAATGCCGGGCCTGATGGCCCTCCGTGCCGAATACGGCCCTTCGCAGCCATTAAAAGGCGCGCGTGTTGCCGGATGCCTGCACATGACCATTCAAACAGCCGTACTCATTGAGACACTGGTGGCGTTGGGTGCCGAGGTAACCTGGTCGTCGTGTAATATTTTCTCAACACAGGATCATGCCGCTGCTGCCATTGCTGCCGCTGGTATTCCGGTGTATGCCTGGAAAGGCATGAACGAAGAAGAATTCAACTGGTGTATCGAGCAAACGCTGTTTTTTGGCGAAGATCGTCAGCCGTTAAACATGATCCTTGATGATGGTGGCGACCTGACCAACATGGTTTTCGATGTGTACCCTGAACTGATTCAGAACATCAAAGGCCTGTCGGAAGAAACGACAACAGGTGTTCACCGCTTGTATGAGCGTATGAAAAACGGCACGCTTCACCTGCCCGCTATCAACGTAAATGACTCGGTAACGAAGTCTAAGTTCGACAACAAATATGGCTGCCGCGAGTCGCTGGTCGATGCCATCCGTCGGGCTACCGATTTGATGCTGGCCGGTAAAGTGGCTGTTGTTGCCGGTTACGGCGACGTAGGGAAAGGTTCGGCCGAATCACTGCGGGGTGCTGGTTGCCGTGTTCTGGTTACCGAAATCGACCCAATTTGTGCGTTGCAGGCCGCTATGGATGGCTTTGAAGTTATCCCGATGGATGAAGCCGTTCACCGTGCTCAGATCTTTGTAACGGCAACCGGTAACGTAGGCATCATCAAAGGCCGTCACTTTGAAGCCATGCGCGACAAAGCGGTTGTTTGTAACATTGGTCACTTCGACAACGAGATCGATATGGCCTGGCTGAACGAAAATTACGGCAACACGAAGAGCCAGATCAAACCACAGGTAGACATGTACGAGATAAACGGCAAAGAAATCATCATTCTGGCTGAAGGCCGTCTGGTGAACCTTGGCTGTGCGATGGGCCACCCATCTTTTGTGATGTCGTGTTCGTTTGCAAACCAGACCCTGGCGCAACTCGAACTGTGGGCTAATTCGGACAAATACGAAAACAAAGTGTATGTGTTGCCTAAAATTCTCGATGAGAAAGTAGCGGCTATGCACCTTGCCCATGTAGGCGCCAAACTCGAACCCCTCGAACAGGCACAGGCTGATTACATCGGCGTACCAGTTCAGGGTCCGTTCAAATCAGAAATGTATCGGTACTAAAATATGTATGATGTATGATATAGGATGTATTTAACAGCTTCATATATCATATACCCTATATCATACATTACAATATATCATACATCATCACGCGCGGCTTCGGAAACGGGGTCGCGCTTTTTTGCGTTAAATTTGCTAGTATTGGTCTCAATAAGATTCTACTCGACATGAAACGTCTGCTCTTTGTGCTGCTTTTGTCTCCCCTGCTCGGCTCGGCGCAGGCGACAATTGATACGCTGCACTGGAGCGCAACCCGGCGTTTGCAACTCACTGACTTTCACGCTCCCATTCAAACCGGATTGGGTGGGTCGGAATTTCATTACCAGCTTGGCTACGAAGTTCGTCCTACGTCGGTCTGGAGCCAGCCCGCCATTGATGCGTTCTGTTTAATGTTTCGCAACTTGTCTTGGGTGTCTGAAACGGCCCGCAATGAGCGTACGCTGGCCTATAATCAGGTGCTGTTCGACTTGGTAGAGATTCACACCCGGCTGATGAAAGCCAAGTTGATCGCACTACCTACCGACCGACACTTCAAGCAGCAGGCCACCCGGATCGAATACCTGACCAACGCCGAGCTAGGTGCCGAGGTGAACCGATTCAGGGCAGAAACGGGCGGTGGCGATGACTTGCCCATTCTGAAGCAATGGCAATTACAGGTGGCACAACGGCTCTATAACACGCCTGAGTTGGTCACGACTTTCCATTCGTCAAAAGTAGGGTATAGCATGTTTCTGGGTGTAGGGGGTATCATGCCAACCGGCCCACTGGTACAAACGCTCAATCCGGCGGCAGGCGTTGTATTTGGGTTGGATATTGCATTCAAACGAACGATGCTTTTACTGCATCCAACTCTCTACAATGGCACATTACGGTCAGGGTTTTGGCATCACAATCAACTCTGGGAAAAGGATATGCCTGTTAGCTCAACCTTGTTTGAAGTAGGGTTGGGCCGGGTTGTGAACGACTCGCCCCGCAGTCGGCTGATTCCTTATGTTGGTTACCGTCTGCTCGATTTATCGCCACGTGATCGCACTGATGAGCGCTATAAAGGATTGGCCCTTCTCAATCATGCCCCAACCGTCGGTATCATGCTCGACATCAAGCTGGGCGATAATACGCGCAAGCCTGATCGCTCGGAAGACAACTTCTGGTTTGTGCGAACAAAGATTTCCTACAGTCCACTGCTGGCCAACGATTCCTTTTCGGGTGGATTGATCAACATGCAAATTAGTCTGGGGGGATTCAGTCGAATCCACAAGGTGACATACAAAGCTGACCACACCTTAATTCCTTTGCAGGGAAGCACCCTTAACTAAAGGAGGCATCTTAATTTAAGGGTACTTCCTAACGATTTGTTAACGCATGATTGCCTAGAGTTTCCGAACTTGCCGCTACCTATGAAGAAGCACTTATTGTTACTGGCCCTGGTCGTACTCTCGGCCTGTAATCCAAGCTATCACCTTGCCAACCGGACGGCCAACCGCATTGGCGTAGACTCGGTATCGGCGGTATCTGACAGCAGCGTTGCTAACTTTTTAACACCCTATCGGCAAGGTCTCGAAAAGACGATGAACGAAGTTCTGGCCCGCTCGACAGGACGCATCGAGAAAGGTCAGCCTGAGGCTCCGCTCAATGATCTGCTGACCGATGCTTTGCTCAAACAGGCAATCCAACGGTACGGAAAACCCATCGACTGCTCGCACCTCAACTACGGCGGCATTCGGAGTAATCTGCCCGAAGGTACTATAACAACCGGCTCTATTTTTGAAGTCATGCCCTTTGATAATCAGCTCATTGTCTTAACTGTTAAAGGCGATATGCTCCTGCAAATGCTGAATCATTTTGCCAAAGGGAACAAACTGGTTGTCGGCGGATTGCGCGCGAAAATTCATAATGAACAGGTGCAGTCCGTTACGTTTACAAACGGGCGCACGCTGCAACCCAATGAAACATACACTGTTGTCATGAGCGATTATGTGGCGAATGGTGGCGATGACGCCGGTTTTTTGAAAAACCCCGTCAAGAGCGAAAACATCAATTACCTCATGCGCGATGCCCTGATCGACTATTTCCGGGCGCAGGGCAAAACCGGTCAACCCATTAATCCAACTTCCGATGGACGCATTAGCATCGAATAGACGCCAGTTTCTGAAATTATTCGGTACAGCCGCCGTCATCGGCTCGGTTGCTCCCGATGTGCTGGCCCGGACAACTGCCAGCAACAAATCGACCTCGATAACCATTCTGCATACCAACGATGTGCATAGCCGACTCGATCCTTTCCCGATGGATGGCAGCCGGAATGCCGGTAAAGGCGGTGTTGCCCGTCGGGCTACGCTTATTCAGAAAATTCGGCAGGAACAGGTAGACGGCGACACTCGGAAGGTGCTCCTGTTCGATGCAGGGGACATTTTTCAGGGTACGCCCTACTTTAACGTCTACAAAGGCGAACCCGAAATTCTGGCCATGAACAAACTGGGCTACGATGCCGGAACCATTGGCAACCACGATTTCGATGGAGGTATCGACAACATGGTTACGCAGTTTGGTAAGGCGAGTTTCCCGATGCTGATTGCTAACTACGACTTCAAAAATACGGTGATGGACGGCCGAACAATGCCCTACAAGGTATTCGAGAAAGACGGGGTTCGTATCGGCGTATTTGGTTTGGGAATCAAGCCCGAAGGACTGATTCCGCGCGATGCCTATAAGGAAACGAAATACCTCGACCCTATCGAAATCGGGAACGACACGGCGGCCAAATTGCGCACCGACAAGAAGTGCGACTACGTGATTT
>CAXTJJ010000149.1:0-11462 GCA_964244155.1 uncultured Spirosoma sp. | reverse complement strand
GGCCCGTTTTTGGCCAATACGACATTCACCGGCCAGAGGCCCTTGAAATAATAGCCCTCACTCGGCAAAGCCAAGCGAGAACGTGAGCCTGTTGAGTAAATGATTTTAAGCGATGAGTGAATCAGGTGAAGTAGCTACGTTAGCTTTGAGGAAGTTTTTACTTATTATAGAATGAAAAAGTCAGTATCTCTTCTTTTCGTTTTTACTATGCTGTTTTTGCGTCACCCAATGGCGCAAACGACACAAAGCATGGCCACCGCCAAGGCTACGTTTTCGAATCCCTTACCTGTCCAGTTCGGTGATCCGTATATTTTGCATAGCCAGGATACGTATTACATGTATGGCACGGGCGGAGGAGCCAATAAAGGCTTTTCGGCTTATTCATCAAAAGACATGGTGAACTGGAAAGCGGAAGGGCAGGTCTATTTTCACGATAATAAAAATGGCTGGAGCGACCCGAAAGCGGCTTGGGGCGGGGCCTATTGGGCACCTGAGGTGTATGAAGTGAAGGGCAAGTTTTACCTGTTTTACAGTGCGCAGTGGAAAGTGAACCCGACGAAGGAAATGGAAAATTTCCGTATTGGTGTGGCCGTTGCCGATAAACCCACCGGTCCGTTTGTTGACCTGTCCGACAAACCCGTTTTTGATCCGGGCTACCCCATCATTGATGCCAATGTATTTTTTGATACCAACGGTAAAGCCTATCTATATTATTCGAGGTGTTGCTACAAACACCCGGTTGAGAGTGAAGTGGCTGACTTAGCCCGGCAAAAAGGCTGGTTTAAGGAGATTGAAGAAAGCTGGGTGTATGGCGTCGAACTCAAACCTGATTTTTCCGGCGTCATCGGCGAACCGACCTTGTTGTTACGGCCCCCCGTTCGACTCGACGACAAACAGGCCGAATGGGAAAGCCGGTCCGTAACGGCCCGCGAAGTGAACCGTCGCTGGACGGAAGGCTCGGTGACGTTCAAAAAAGACAACGTTTACTATATAATGTATTCGGCCAATAATTTTGGTGGGCGGTATTATGCCATTGGGTACGCCACGGCCAGTTCGCCCTTGGGGCCGTATAAGAAAGCGGCCAATAACCCGGTATTGCAGAAAAATACAGACCAGGGCGGTTCAGTAACGGGCACGGGGCACAACAGCATCACCTACTCGCCGGATGGTAAGGAAATGTTCTGCGTCTATCACGCCAGAACGGCCAAAACCGGTGAGGAACGGGTTGTTTGTCTGGATCGAATGCAAGTGAAAAACGGAAGGATAACGATTTTGGGGCCTACTACCACGCCCCAAAAACTCCCCTCAGGCTCAGCAACGGTACCAACAACCAATTGAGTTATATAGGAATCTATTACTCCTCTTTGTGATCTGGAATCAGAATCACCTTGCCATAAGCGGTTCGTGATTCGGCCAGTTCCATAGCGGCATGAATCTGTTCCAGCGAAAAGCGGGCGGCAATTTTAGGAGCTATAATCCCACGGGCGAGCAGGTCCATCAACTGGGCGAAGTCTTCTTGCATGCGGGATAAAAATGCCTTGCTCCCTTTACCACTCCAGATATTATAGAACGTAGCCCGGCGCCCGTTAGGCAGCAAGTTGTACCAGACTACCTGCGCCAGCAGCCCGATGAATTTCAGCACAACTGAATCTGTACTGTTTTTGGCCGAAGCAATGGCTAAACAGACCAGCGTGCCCCCCCGCTTCAACAGCCCGAACGAGATGGCGGCACTTTTGCCACCCACATTGTCAAACGCAGCATCGACGCCGTCGGGTGCCAGTTGTCGAAGGCGTTGGGCCAGATCAGGGTCATTGTAGTCAACGGGCTCCACGCCCTGCGCCCGAAGCGTTTCGTGATGGCGGGGCGATGCCGTGCCAATGACCCGGATGCCTGCGTGTAGGGCCAGTTGTACCAATATAGTACCCACTCCGCCGTTGGCACCGTGTACCAGAATGGTTTGTCCACGCTGAATCTTGGCGTCTCGGTGCAGCATCTGCCAGGCCGTAATGCCATTCACCACCAGCGTTTCGGCTTCGGCGGGGTCAATTCCGTTCGGAACGGGCAACAGCACATCAGCCGATAGCAGCGCATAGGTGGCCCAGCCCCCGGTTTTAGTCAACGCGGCTACGCGTTTGCCGACCAGTGAAGGGTCAACGGCGGGACCAACCGCCACCACGACACCCACCAGGTCGTAGCCTGGCACGAAAGGAAACGCGGGTTGGCCAGGGTATCGGCCACGGCGCATGGATTGTTCGGCAAACGAAATGCCGGAGGCTTCTACCTGAATGAGTACCTGACCGGCTCCCGGTCCGTCGAGCGTGTGGTTCTGAAGAAGAAATCCGGCTGGCTCGACCACACCGGGCAGCACAACTTCCCGGCTGATAACGGCACCAGAATTAACGGATGAACGGGTTACTACGGAGGCAGCTTTTTTTGGGACTTGTGTGAGCGTCGACATAGCTTTGTGTGTTTGTATGCTACAAAGCTACTGGCTGGCCAACCCCCGAAACGATAACATAAGATAAGAACGACGCGGGCTATCATTGTCCCGGTCAGGACTCACTTTTGGCTAACGCGGTTACGAATGCGACTCAGGCTGACGGGCGTAATGCCCAGATAATTAGCAATATAATGCTGCGGGACCTGCTGGAGCAGGTCTTTCTGGTTACCACCGGTCAGCAGATCCAGGTAGCGTTCTTCGGGGCTGCGCGTCAGCAGGCCCACCATCCGTTCTTCCAGCGAAACCATGACGTACTCGGCAAACCGGCGGCCGAACAGCTGCCAGCCATCGTACTGACTGAACAGCGTAGTTAGCACCGTGTAGGGGAAAGCAATACAGGTACTATCGCTGAGGGCTTCGATGGTAACGGGCGACGGCTGACCGGTCACGCAGCTCATGTAGGCACCCACCAACTGTTCTTCAAGAAAAAAGTAGGTCGTGCGTTCGTCGCCATCCTTCATATAAAACTGGCGAAACAACCCATCAAGTACCAAGGCAACCTGATTGGCTTTATCCCCCTGTTTAATCAGGCAGTCCTGCCTCTTCAGGGTAATAATGGACAGGTGGGGAACGAGCGCATTCCATTCTTCGTCAGTTAGTTGCACAAAGTGACTGATTTGCTGACGTAGCCGTAGAGCCGCCTTGTTGAACGTATCGGTCATGAGAGAGGGGGAAATGATTCACCAATATAGAAACGGGAATGGATCAGACGCTGCTTACACGCCCGAAAACTGGTCGGCCACGTAGCGCTTGTACACCTTTCCGATGGGTAACTCTTTTTGACCGATCCAGACGGCATCCGCTTCCTTTCGGTCTACCTGCGTCGCGTTGACGATATATGATCGGCTGATACGGATAAATCGTCCTTTCGGCAACCGCTCTTCGGCTTCTTTCAGGGTTAGGCGCGTTACGTAGGTTTTCGATTTAGTGATGATCTTGAGGTAGTTCTCCAGACTTTCGATGTACTGAATCTGGTCGTGCGGAATCACCAGTCGGCTTCCCTCGACCATACACTGAAAATCGCCGGTTTCCAGGGCGGTCTTCTGAGGTGCCGCGTCGGGCTGATCGACGCTTTTAGAATTCGTTCGTATGTACCGATAGGTCACGTAAACGCCCAGCCCTGTAACAGTATATACCCAGAAGTTGACCAGGTACGGCAAGGGCCGGGTGATGTTGAACTCAGTCTGTAGCACAAAATTCATGTTAAACGACCCCAGTGTCATCAGTAGAAAAAGCCACCCAAAATAAACCAGTTTGCGTCCGTGCATAAACTGCCGCTCAAACAGAATCCGGTTGTGGAAAACGAGCCAGCCATACAGGAGCAGCAGGTACAGATAAGGCGATAGTTTAGAAAATCCTGACCGCTGGCCAATGGCATACAGGTCTGTGAGGTAATGAACCCCCAGTAAGGCCAGCAACCCCAGCAGGTTGCGTACGACAAAATGATCCAGGAGCCGACTCAGTTTCATTCAGGCAAATTACGAATCAGAAGCCAGCGTACCAGCAGGAACGTGACGAACGGCTTTCGTCACAGATAGCATCACCTGGTCACCTAATCCTTGTCGCACCCGCCACAACCGGCCAATTTTGGGTCAGTTCCGGCAAATCAACACCCGGCACTTCTCTGGCAAATGCTTCATACACTCAACATTTTCATTCACGTCGCAGTGGGCACCCTTGGTTTGCTTCTTGGGTTGCTGGCGCTGGTCTACCAAAACAACGTCCGTCAGCATGTTCGCTTTGGCCGCTATTTTCTGTATGCCCTGACGGTCGTGGTCGCTACGGCATTTATCGGCATTCTGTTTTTTCGATCCAATCCTTTTCTGCTCATGCTTACCCTGCTGGGTGGTTACGTTGGGTATTCCGGTTACCGAGCTGTGCGACTCCGCGAGCGGCAAACTTCCCGGTTGGATGTAACGGTGGCGGTGTGCGTACTGGGAACGGGCGGGTGGTATCTGATGTCACTACAGGCAGGGGATAGCCATTGGTCGCCGGTGGTCGTTTTTTCTACGCTGTCGGCCCTGGTGCTGGTGGCCGGATACGATCTGGTCAAGCACTTCTGGCTCTACAAACGACTCCGAACGTGGTGGCTTTACGAGCATATCTACAAGATGCTGTCGGCCTACAGCGCTATCTTATCGGCCTTTTCAGGAACGGTATTATCGCAGTATAAACCCCACAGCCAGATTTTGCCGTCGGTTCTTTGCGTGAGTGCCATCGTGTATTTCATCTGGGCGCGAGCCCGGTCCAAAAGGCCGGTTGTGGTTCAACGTGCCGTTCGTTAGTGCGTACTGAAGGCTCTGGAAAGTTAAGCTAAAAGTCGTCCTGCATCAGAAAAAAGCTAAATACAGCCCGAGTGGAACGGTTTACTGAACCTTTGTGAAAAAGCCGATGTCTATTGATCAGTTTTACGGATGATACCCCTCAATCAACAACGACGCCATGCGATTTTTACTCTTGCTGTTTAGCTTCTGGACCACTGTCGCTTTTGCCCAATCGGCCACGGTAAAGGGATTACTCCCGCCCAAATTTTCAGGTAAACCCTTGCAACTCACCCTCATGAATTACGAAACTCGGAAAGATCGGAAAGTTCAGGAAGTGGTTACGGATGCCAGGGGCGCGTTTCAGTTGACAATACCGCTGAAAGAGCCGCTCATTTATACGATCAGCGTTGCCGATTCGGCCCTGGCGCAGGTGTTGGCTAAGCCCGGTGATGCCATCAGTTTGCAGTTCAAACGGGATGAGATCGTGTGCTCCGGCTCGCAGGACACGCAGTACCTGATCGACTATGAGCGGAACCGCAAAAAAGTATTTGACAAATATCTCAAGCGTACCTACGATTCATCGGCCGTAGCTGTAAAAAGCGGCAACAAGGCCCGGATCGAGTACTGGAACGTTGAGCACGAGAAAGCGTCTGAAAATTACAAAGCTGAACTGGCCACCTGGGTCGAACAGCCCTTCTTTATCAACTCGCTGGCTGCGGTTCATCACAGCATGCGCTGGCATTCGGATAATGACCTTAAACTGATGGACCAGATGGTGGCCATTTTTGAAAAGAAATACCCCAATACTGAACTGACGCGCCAGCTTGTTAGCAAAGTGGCGGCTACCAAACGCATTGCCCTGGGGGCAATCGCACCGGAATTCACGGCCAGAGAT
Organism: uncultured Spirosoma sp.; assembly: GCA_964244155.1. Taxonomy (GTDB): domain Bacteria; phylum Bacteroidota; class Bacteroidia; order Cytophagales; family Spirosomataceae; genus Spirosoma. Next base: position 5,803 of record CAXTJJ010000149.1, on the reverse strand, counting down.
ACCGCCAGCCATGCCGTCGATCTGAAAAATTACCGGGGAAAATATACGTTGGTCGACTTCTGGGCATCCTGGTGCGGCCCCTGCCGCCAGGAAAGTCCGACGCTGGTGCGGCTTTACTCGACCTACAAAGACAAAGGATTCGCTATTTTAAGTGTGTCGATCGACACGGAAAAAACCCGGTGGGCGAATGCCATCAAGAAAGATGGCTACACCTGGGCCAACGTATCCGAACTGGATGGCTACTCGGGCGCAACAGCGGCCCTGTACACGGTTACGGCCATACCCAATAGTTTTCTGCTGGATAAAGACGGCCGGATTATCGCCAAAAATCTGCGGGGAAAAAATCTGGAGGATAAGCTTATTGTACTTATGGGCCAATAGTCAGAACCATAGGCTGACTGTGTAAAATCAGGTCATCTGCTGAAAGTGCGCACTCATCTACTTAATTCTGACGCTCATCGCCTTTGATTTTCAGGGCTGTAGCATTCATGGCAACTTTGTATCAGTCAAACGAAATAAACAACTGATAACTAAAAATAGCCATGAAAAAAGTACTTACGCTGATGCTGGGCCTGGTAGCCAGTGCCGCATCGTTCGCCAACACCACGACCCCTGAAGCCACTGCCACGCAGACCCGTGTGGTGATGACCCCCGAGCATAAAATCAAACTTTACGTTCAGCCTCTGCAAACCAAAGGGCAACTGGCCATTCTGGATGCCAGTGGGCAGGCTGTTTACAGCCAGAATGTAGCTCTGGCCAAAGGATTCAGTGAGCAATTTGATATTTCGAGCTTAGGCACAGGCACTTACCAGTTGACGTTGAAAACGGATAAAGAAACCGTTAGCAAGACGTTTATCGTGCAGGCCAATCCCAATGAGAGCTTTGTGGTACAGTGAGGTTGTTGGTTATTGATGATTCGTTATTGAGTTACTGGGAGTAATCTAATTATCAATAACGAATCATTAACAACTAACAACCAATCAATACGTATGCACAATGCCCTGCTTCAGGGCATCTTCATAGGCTTCCTTTTCAAACTGATACAGATAAGGTGACCGGTGCGGACCAATGGCTCGGCGTTCGTCCAGTTTTTTGATCAATCCCAAACTCACGAGCTTTTTAGAGAAGTTACGCTGATCCAGCTCTTTGCCTAAAATTGTCTCATAGAGTGTATGAATTTCCGGCAGGGTAAATTTCTCAGGCAACAGATTGTATCCAATCGGCTGGTGGTAGAGCTGAAGCCGGAGCGTAGCTAATGCTTTTTCAACGGTCTCATTGTGATCGAATAAAAGTGATGGAATCGCATCCACATCCCACCATTGATACTCGTTGGTAAAAAAGTCCGTTCTTACACTAACCTTCGAGTAATCCACCAGGGCAAAATAGCCAATGGATAGGGTTCGTTCAAACAGCCAGTTACCCTCACTGGCGTCGACGGCAAGACCATACTTTTCGGTAAACTCCCGGACGCTCCGTTCCTGAAGCCGATAAGTCGAATCCCCAAAAGTATGGAACTGTTGAAGAAATAAACCGTCCAGGCCTGTCCGCTCCTGTACAATGCGGTGGGCTGCCTGGCTTAGTGGTTCCCTGCGCTGAATAAAACCGCCCGGCAGCCCCCATCCGTTATAACCTATCCATTTAAGGAGTAAAATTTTTAGCTGCTGATCGTGGTAACCAAAAATGACCGAGTCGATGCTGATATGGGGCAGGTACTGCTGATGACCATTTTTAACAAAGTCTACGACTTCTTCTTGCGAGTTCATAAATCAAAGATGAAAAAACTATTCCGTAAATTTTACTAATTATAAAAAATGTGTTCTATCTTTATTTCGTAAAATTTACGCTATTAACTTTAATTCAAGTTTTTCATTAAATAGTCTACTCTGCTTCGATGGTACAGTTTATCCCTAATTCCCTGCGTTGGCTGGTCGGGACTGCATTCGCCGGTCTTGTTGCCATCGGACTATGGTCCTATGTAGGCGCCAATGAGCCACCCCGCATTCTTGTATTCAGTAAAACAGCCGCCTTCCGCCATGCGTCTATCGGAGCAGGACAGAAAGCCATTTTTCAGTTAGGTAAAGAAAAGGGCTTTGCTGTGGATACGACCGAGAACGCGGGCCGTTTTACGGAAGAAAATCTGAAACGCTACCGGGCGGTCGTCTTTTTAAGCACCACTGGCGACGTGCTGAATGCCGCCCAGCAAAATGCTTTTGAACGCTACATTCAGGCGGGTGGGGGCTATCTGGGTATTCATGCTGCCACCGATACCGAATACGACTGGCCCTGGTACAACAAACTGGCGGGTGCCTGGTTTGCCAATCACCCCATGCCGAACAATGTTCAGAAGGGGACCTTTGTGGTTACCGATAAAAACAACCCGGCAACGAGTTTCCTGCCGGAACGCTGGGAGCGGGAAGATGAATTTTATTCGTTCAAGAACATCAGTCCGGCGCTGCACGTACTCCTGACCATCGACGAGAAAACCTATCAGGGAGGCACCAACGGCGATAATCACCCGATGGCTTGGTATCAGGAGTTTGAGGGCGGGCGGTCGTTCTACACGGCGGGTGGCCATACCGACGCTACGTTCTCGGAACCGCTGTTTTTGCGGCACCTGGCAGCCGGTTTACGCTACGTAATGGGGGGCGACTCGCCAAAACCGGTAGACTATACGAAGGCAAAAACGAAACGACTGCCCGAAGAAAACCGATTCTCGAAAGTTGTGCTGGCTGAGAAACTCAACGAGCCGATGGAACTGGCTGTATTGCCGGATAACCGCGTGCTGGTCGTTGAACGTAAGGGCGATGTGAAACTATTCAGTCCGTCGACCGGTAAGCTGAACGTGATCAACCACATTCCGGTGAACACCAAAGTGACCAATAAAAAAGGGGAAGTAGGCGAAGACGAAGGCGGTCTGTTAGGGATCACCAAAGACCCCCATTTTGCGCAAAATCACTGGATATATCTGTATTATTCGCCCGAAGGCAAAGAAGCTAAAAACAGCGTGGTCCGCTACGAATTCGTTGGCGATGAACTGGTGATGAGTTCTAAAAAAGTCATCCTGGATGTAGCCACCCAACGCGAGATCAGCGGGCACGCCGGTGGTTCGATGACCTTCGATTCGCACGGAAATCTGTATATCTCGACTGGCGACAATATCAATCCGCAGCAGTCCAATGGTTTCAGCCCTTCGGATGAGCGCCCGGGCCGGGAGCCCTTCGATGCGCAGATGACTTCGGCCAATACCAACGACCTGCGCGGTAAGGTCCTGCGTATTCACCCCGAGGCTGACGGTAGCTATACCATTCCGGACGGCAACCTGTTTTCAAAAGGCTCTTCAAAAACTCGCCCGGAAATCTACACCATGGGCCACCGCAACCCGTTCCGTATTTCGGTAGATCCCAAAACCGGGTTCCTCTATTGGGGAGACATTGGTCCCGATGCGGCATCTGCCAAGGAAGATCGGGGACCAGCCGGACAGGATGAAGTGGGGCAGGCCCGTAAAGCCGGTAATTACGGCTGGCCTTATTTTGTGGGAGACAACAAGGCGTATCATCAGTATGACTTCGCCACCGGCCAGTCAGGTCCGCTGTATGACCCGGCACAACCGGTCAACAAGTCGGTCAATAACACCGGGCTAAACCAGTTGCCACCGGCTCAGAAAGCCTTTATCTGGTATCCGTATGCCGAATCGAAGGAGTTTCCTTTGGTGGGGTCGGGTGGTCGGTCAGCGATGGCGGGGCCGGTTTATTACAAGGACCAGTTCGCGCAGGCCAAACGTCCGTTCCCGGACTATTACGATGGCAAACTTCTCATCTATGAATGGATGCGGGGCTGGCTCATGGCCGTAACGATGGACGCAAATGGCAATTATGCTTCTATGGAACGGGTGATGCCCAGCTACAAATTTTCGAACCCGATGGATATGGAGTTTGGTCCTGAAGGCGATTTATACATGCTGGAATACGGCAGCGGCTGGTTCACCCAGAACGACGACGCCCGGTTGGTGCGCATCGAATACAACGGCGGTAACCGCAAACCCCAGGTGCAGGTAGCTACGTCTAAAAAAGGTGGGTCGATTCCCTTCAAAGCCCAGCTTTCAAGCACCGGAACCAAAGACTTTGATAATGACGCCCTGACCTACGTCTGGACAGTTAGCCCAAAAGTCGGCGGTACTACTCGCACATTCAAAGAAGCGAATCCAACCGTTGCCTTCGATAAGCCCGGCATTTACAAAGCTACCCTCACGGTTACCGATGGGAAAGGCGGGAGCGGCAGCCGGTCCGTGGAAATTATGGCGGGCAACGAAGAGCCGGTACTGACGTTTGAAACGAAAAACAGCAATCAGACCTTTTTCTTTGCAGGGCAACCCTTTGCCTATGACGTGAAAGTTCAGGATAAGGAAGATGGTAGTTTAGCTAGTGGAAAAATCAAACCCGGTGAAGTGGTCGTCAACATCGACTACCTGGCCGAAGGCTATGATCTGGCGGCTATTGCCCAGGGTCACCGCAGTGCCGATGCGACCGCTCAGGTGGGTAAGGGATTGACGCTGATCGAGGCCAATGACTGCAAAGCCTGTCACAGCATCGAGAAAAAATCGGTGGGACCAGCCTACCAGCAGGTCGCACTCAAATACAAAGGCGAAGCCGGTGCGACCGAACGTCTGGCCAAAAAGGTCATTTCGGGTGGCAGTGGTGCCTGGGGCGAAGTGGCCATGAGCGCCCACCCCCAACTGTCGCAGACCGATGCTGAAGTTATGGTTGGCTACATTCTGAGTCTGGCCGAAAAGAAACAGGCTGCTCCTTCGCTGCCGGTCAAAGGAAGCTATACCATGAACCTGCCGAAGGGTGATAAAGGCGAAGGGCGATACCTGGTACGAGCTGCGTATACCGATAAGGGTAATCAGGGTATACCGCCAATTACAGCCGAAAAAACATTACTATTGCGGAGTGCCAAAATGCCCGCTGGCAAAGCCGAAAAGACGGATGGCGTTATGAAGTATGGCACTGTGATTATTGCTTCGGTGAAAGGGGGTAACATTGGGTTCAGCAACATCGACCTGACAGGGATTGAGCAGATCAAGTTTACGGCTTCGGCGCCTAAAGCGCAGTTGAATGCGGCCGGTGGAACAATTGAGGTTCGACTGGATGAGCCCACTGGTAAGCTGATTGGCCAGACCGATTTTATTGGGCCAACAGAAGGAGGCAGTTTAACTAACATGCCCCCACCCGTGGTGGCTAAACTGACAGGCGCTACGGGTATGCATGATGTGTTTCTGGTCTTTAAGAATGACAAAGCCCCTGCTGGCCAGGCCCTGTTCGTTCTGATAGATCTGGAATTCCAAACGGCACAAACTGAGAGAGGAAGTCCGGTTTCTCAGGCTCCTGCGGTAGCTGGATTGTCAGCGCAGGATTTAGATGCCTATGCGGGGAAATATAAAATGTCCGGGCTCCCTTTCGAATACATCGACGTGATAGCCAAAGAAGGAAAGCTATACATAAAAGCCGGAACCAACGAAGGTGAACTTACACCCGGAGCCGAAGCCGATGAGTTTAAAGGCGATAGTAATTCGATGTTTAAATTCGGACGGGGTGATGATAAAAAGGTTACCTCACTAACGCTTAATGTTCAGGGAATGACCTTCAAAGGAAGTAAGTGAGTGGGTACGTTATTGGTTGTCAAGTTATTAGTTATTGATTGATAACCAGCGTATTATGTAGTAGTGAATAACTCAATAATTAACAACCAATAACCAATTCTAATAATGAAAAAAGTAAGCCTGTTTCTGTTCATTTTCCTCCTG
>CAXTJJ010000148.1:0-11468 GCA_964244155.1 uncultured Spirosoma sp. | reverse complement strand
CCTGGTTTTTGGCGATTATCGTTGCACCGGTAATCGGTTTTTTTGTTTCGGCATCCTGCACCGATCCCTCTAAAGAGGCCGATCCATCAGATGGTGCCATCTGGTTTTGAGATTGACCGGTTGCAGTTGATATTACCAGGTTACTCAATGAGAAAGCCCCGGCAAACACTATATAATTTATCCACTTCATGTGCTACAACAACGTTGAAAAGTGGGTCAAAAGTACATCTAAATAAGCTAAATCTAAGGGTATGACTATATATGGAGAGATCAATTTTTAAGGTCATTTTTAGCGAAAAAAATAGTTGATAACTTATTGGAAATCAGGTGTTTGTATAAGGTGAAAAGTTGCACCAAAATGAACGCTGGAAGCCTCTTTTTCGTTAATAAAATATGACACAGATAACCAACGTGACGATGCATTCCCAGGACGCTCAGGCACCTCTCGCACCAACTTCGGCGGGCAATTTGCCTATCGACGACAACTGGCGGAAATCTATTCCGGCGCAGGTGTTTCTGAACCACTTTTTTGCGATGGATTACCACATCCATCACCAGAACGACCTTTTTGACCTCTCGAAATTTCCCGTCTTTCAACAGTTTTATGGACGTGTAACCGACGATAGTCGCAAGGCATTGGAGAAATTATTATTGAATAGCTGGAGTGCCGAATATGCACTGCGTATTACACCAGTAGTCAACGATGAGCAATATCTGCAAAGCTCATTACACTGGACGTTTCCGCAGGCGTATTACAGCGCGTTGTTTAGTGCGCGGGCGTTTTTGGCTGTGCAAGGCATTAATGTGAGTAACGAAGAGCTGATTCGTAAGCGGATTGGTAATGCGGTTGTACGGGGCTATTATCCGGCTTCTGTTGGCTATTATGCCCTTGGGCCTATAAACAGCTATCGCATCCAGCGGTTACCCATGGCGAAGCGGTTTAGTGTGGCATCAAAAACTGATTTGCTGCTTCCTTCGCGGGCGGCTTCGGCGCAGGCTGAATTAGCTCAGTTTTTGAAAACAACTCGAGATCAGCGGGTCCGGGCGTTGCGCAATGCGATTCAGACGAACCCGAAAACGGCGCTGCGTAGTCCAAAAACGGGTGAGATTCTACAGAAATTCAGTGTAGAACAGTATAAGCAGTTGGCGAAGCAGATCGGTTATACAACGTATTTCGATATGCTGAGTCGCTTGCGGATTTCGTCAACGAACCGCGAGATCGAACGCTTTGTCGATTCTGAAATCGATGTCAAGCTCTTCCACCAGAGTTTGGTAAACATTGTAGCTCATATTAACTCAGTGCATGAAGCCTATATTGCCAAAGCCCTGGGTATTCAGGCTTACCGGCAATTGGTTGCGAAGTTACCTTCTTATCTACAGGAGAGCTTTGTGCGCGAGCGTATGAATACGATCATTGCTCCTATGCTGGCAGAGCCTCAATCTGATCAGGAGCCTTATTTACGCATGGCGGCATAGTATAGAGCCTAACGATTTAGATAAGCCCGATAAACAAATCTGTTTATCGGGCTTTTTCGTTTATATCGGTAAAGTTATAATATAGACCATTCTAATAAATAAGATTATTCTTTTAAGGATATTTACAAGGTTGACAGCTAAAGCGTACGCTTAATTTATTGAATATCATGCTTATTGCTAATAATTGATAGGTTTTATCTATAAGCTCATTGATAAAAGTCATATTTATTCTACTTTTTGCTGCCGTACTTTGTACCCAATCAAAGTTTTCTTTGATCTATAATCCAATCAAATTCTATGAAAAATCATATTATATCTGTCGGCTCCGAATTTCCCGAGTTTAAAAAACTAGCTGTTGTTTCGCTTGACAAAGGCAATGAGTTCTACGAAGTTTCGTCTGACGATTACAAGAATGCCGGCAAATGGTTGGTTATGTTCTGGTGGCCCAAAGACTTTACCTTCGTATGCCCAACCGAAATCGCTGAATTCAACAACAAATTCGACGATTTTCAGGATCGTGATACAATGGTGATTGGTGCGTCGACCGACAGCGAATTCGTTCACTTAGCATGGCGTAAGAACCACGACGATCTGCGTGGGCTGAAATTCCCGATGCTGGCTGACACCTCAAAATCACTGGCCGAAGAACTGGGCATTCTGGAAGCAAACGAAAAAGTTGCTTACCGCGTAACCTACATCGTTGATCCACAAGGTATTGTTCGCTGGGTAGCTGTCAACGATCTATCCGTTGGCCGGAATGTAAATGAAGTAATCCGCGTATTAGACGCCCTGCAAACCGACGAACTTTGCCCCTGCAACTGGGTTAAAGGCGAAGAAACCCTAACGGCTTAATTTAATAGCGAAAGCGTGAAAGAATGGGTGTCTGATTCAGCCACTCTTTCACGCTTTCGCTCTTTCATAACATGACAACTACCCAAAATGAAACCGTTGTATCACTGCTGAATTTAGCAGGATTGGATACTACCGGCGAATATCCTGCGCTCGACGCGTTGGCACAAGCCGATCACCGATACCTGCGTGATCTGAAAATCAACGTCGGCAATGTGTTGAACAACAGCCAGACATTAACGAAGAAAGAAGCGTTATTGCTGGGGTTATCGGTCGCTGTTAATGAAAAATACCAACCTCTGATTGATTCCCTGACGAGTGCTGCCAGGCAGGAAGGTGCCAGCGTTGCCGAAGTGGCCGAGACTATTGCCTGTACCTCATTGCTGAGCACCAACAATGTGTTTTATCGGTTCCGGCACTTCATCAGCAAAGATTATTACCAGCAAACACAGCCGGGAATTCGTATGAGTATCATGATGAATCCGGTGCTGGGTAAAGAGTTTTTTGAATTAATGAGTCTGGCCGTATCAGCTGTTAATGGGTGCGAATTGTGCGTTCGGTCGCACGAAGAGAGTGTTCTGAAGCATGGTGCTACCGAAGCTCGCATTTTCGATGCCATTCGACTCGTGTCGGTTATCAAAGGCTTTATCACGTTGCTGTGATAGACCAGCTATCGACAGGCGTTTCATGAATTTGACCTTGAACAACTTAAACCGATAGGGCTTCAGAAACCTTATCGGTTTTTAGTTATGATCAACAGCAAATCCCTGAAAAAGAGAAGGAATAAGAAACAATCTTGCTACTCTATCGTTAAAGAAGAAGTAAAACATTTACAGCAGAGCATTAATAGCTAAAGGTTATACCGTATGGCTATTGGTATATACTGTGAACGTATATAGATATATTGCCGTAGCTTGCTCTGAAGGCCTTTCGTGCTGTATCTGCCGTAATGAAAAGCCCGAATTCTCTGGATGAGAATCGGGCTTTTAGTTTTATGGGATGCACTATACTGTTTTGACCAGGTCAGCCAGCGTTTCAATCCAGATTGGGCTGTCGTTCAGGCTTTCGACCAACTGCCAGTGTTTGCCACCGGCCTGCTCAAACAACTCTTTATATTCGACACCCACTTCAATCGTTGTTTCGAGGCAATCGGCAACGAAAGCGGGCGAAAAGGCAAGCACGCTGTTAATGCCTTTGCCGGGTAGTTCTTTGATGATATCGTCGGTATACGGTTTAATCCAGGGGTCGCTGCCCAGACGCGACTGAAAGCAGGTTGTGTATTTGCCTTCAGGAATGTTAAGTGCCTTTACCAGCAAGCGTGTTGTTTCGAAGCACTGCGCCCGGTAACAATACTGATTCATTGCATGAAGCGACCCGCAGCACTCGCCGAATTGACAGACGCTTTTCGTGACATCGCCTTTCCGAATTTGCCGTTCGGGCAAGCCGTGGTAGCTGAAGAGAAAATGATCGTAATCATAAGCGACCATGTATTTTCGGGCAATCTGAGCGAAACCTTCAATAAATTTAGGATGCTCCAGAAAGCGGTTTACAAACCGGATGGCCGGAATCACCTGCCATGTTTTCACAATGTCCATCACCTTTTCGTAAACGGAACCCGTTGACGCTGAGGCATATTGAGGGAAAAACGGTACGACGATAATGTCAGTTAGCCCAAGTTTCTGGAATTCGCCTAAACCTGTCTCAATGCTGGGGCTTTGGTAGCGCATTGCCAGCCTGACCACATACTCATCGCCGAGCAACTGTTGCAGTTCGCGTTCGACGACCTTGCCGTAATATTTCAGGGGTGAGCCGGTATCGGCCCAAAGTTGCTTATAGATTTTAGCTGATTTGGGGGCTCGAAAGGGGGCTATAACGCCGTTTACGAGCAATGAGCGCGGAATGGCCGGTATATCGATCACACGCCCGTCCATCAAAAACTCGCGTAGGTATTTACGCACATCCGGAACAGAAGGGCTATCGGGTGTGCCCAGATTAACGATTAAAACTCCCGTTTTGCCGTATGATTTTCTGGCACTAACGGGTGGTTGCAAAACAGAAACGTCCATGTTTAGGGAAACAGTGATGGTAACGAGTAAGTTGCAGCCTGTTTAAGTACAAATCTGCATTCGGATCGGTTGAGTAGCGTCTTTGACCTCACAAAAATACGACAAGGAGAGATTTGTTTCGTTCAATGTGATTTAGATTTGCATTGGTTTTATTGATAGTTGGTAAGTTGGTAAGTCAGTAAGTCAGTAAGTGGCTGGCGCCATAAGTCGGTAAGTCAGTAAGTTGGTAAGTGGCTGGCGCGAAAGCAATATATGCGTCAGCCACTTACTGACTTACCGACTTATGGCGCCAGCCACTTACTGACTTACTGACTTACCAACTTACTGACTTACTGACTGAATGACTTACTGACTGAATGACCCTTTCCCAACTTGATTATATTGTTGCGGTTGATACCTACCGGCATTTTGCAACGGCTGCCGAGGCTTGCCATGTAACACAGCCGACACTCAGTATGCAGATCCAGAAACTGGAAGATGAGTTAGGTATGAAGATATTTGACCGGTCAAAACAACCTGTTGTACCCACCGAAACCGGTCAGGCGATTTTGACACAGGCGAGAGATGTGCTCCGGGCCGCTCAACGTATACCTGAGATAGTAAACGAATCGAAAGAGGATTTTAAAGGCGATTTCCGGGTTGGCATCATCCCAACGCTGGCTCCATATTTATTGCCCTATTTTATTGGCGAATTTATTGGCAAATATCCGTCCGTATCGGTCCACATTCAGGAACTGGTGACGGAGCAGGTGATTGAAAAATTGCGTAATGGGCTGATTGATGTCGGATTGGTGGTTACGCCACTCGACGAAAATGGGATTACAGAAATTCCGTTGTTTCAGGAGCCTTTTGTCGCCTATGCCGCAGAATCAAATCCAATGTTAAGCAAGACAACGGTTTCGGCAACAGACCTGCTGTCGGACGGATTGTGGCTGCTGACCGAAGGGCACTGCTTTCGTACACAGGTTATGAATCTGTGTGGTGCCGATCGCCATGCTAACGGAAAAACAACATTGCGTTACGAGACGGGATCGCTCGAAACGCTTATCAAACTGATTGATAAACAGGACGGTTTTACTCTTCTGCCTTACCTGGCTACGCTCGATATGGATTCCGTTCGACAGTCTCGACTGCGCCCATTCGATGCCTCTGCGCCCGTTCGTGAGGTAAGTTTAGTAATACACCGAAGTTTTTTAAAACGTCACCTCGTCAACGCCTTCAAACAGGAAATTTTGGCAAATCTGCCCAATGAGTTGACAGGGTCGGTAAAGCGAAGACCTGTAATGAGCGTCCGGTAGCCAGATTCGGGCTTTGTCGGTTAAACGCTGAAGTCACCTCTGCTCCATCACTTGCCGCTTCGTTTTGCTCGCTCGAGCCGTCGATAGGTTTCACTAAATTCGTTGCCGGTTTTCACGGCGTCGGCCAGTGCCGGTACGCCTGTACGGCCTACTACAGCGAGCCAGCGGGCCACTTCTTCAGCCGCAGTTTGGTAGGCCAGCATAGTGTGGGTATAGTCGCCACCAAAAAAGTCGCGGGTGGTTTCCAGGTCTGCCAGTCTGAGCATGGGCCGTTGCGGGAAGGGAACGATAGTTTTCTCGCCAGTGAACGGTGTGGTTTGTTCGGAACTGTCTGGCTGTTCCCAGACAGATGGGCTGCTGAATCGGTAATCGACCATAAGGGCAAGTCCTTCGTTGAACCACTGCGGAATCTGCCGTTTAACGCGCCACCAGCCGAGTCGGGTAAACAGTTCATCGTGGCAAAGTTCATGAGCGATCACATCGGTGTTGTTCCCCTCAGGTCCCAGAATCAGATACGACCTGCTCCAGGGCGTCCCCACGCTACAACCCGCGCCCTCGCCCCCGGCGCAGTACTGTTCGTACTCCTCCTGTATCGGGCAATAAATCAAAATGGCCTTTCCCTGTCGATTGCCCCAGAATCGCCGTATTCGGTCGTGGGCTGCCTGCGTATGTTGCCGAAGTTTCGATTCCTGTTTGGGCGTAGCGGTCCGATTTACGTATACCCCGCTCATGCCTCTGAGTTGCTGAAAGTCTGCCGATGAGTCAACGCGCATACATCTTAGTACTTGCGGGTACAGCATGAGAAAACCAAGCGGTAACGCAACCAAGACGAATAAAAAATACCGGACGAACACAGATACGTTTCCACGCATGAACAAATCAATATAGCCGTTAGACGGTTTTTAGGTTATGGCTGTGCTGGCTCTCTGTTATAAACCGATACAAATAAGGGGCTTTATGCGCACCTCCGCTATAGTGTTTGTCCAGTCTCTCTAAAATACCTAAGCTGAGCATCTTGCGCTGAAATCCCGATCGATGTAGTTTTTGATCCAGAATAGTTTCGTAAAGATGCTGCAGGTCGGCCATTGTAAACGTTTCTGACAGAAGATTGAAGCCGATCAGTTTTCGGTCAAGGTCCGTTCGCAGGGTATCTAATGCCTTCCGGACAATAGTTTGATGGTCCTGCATCAGGTGAGGGAGGCTGGCTAAATCGTACCAGCCGCAACTATCTGATAATGAATCGGGAATAGGCACGGCTTTTGTAAAATCGACCAGCGCGTAGTAACCGACCGAAACAAACCGCCCTAACAGCCAGTGGTGCTCGGCGGGTGTTATTCCTTTCGCTGCCATGATGGCCCGCATTGGGGCTGGATCATACCGATTGAGGTCGCCAAAAACATAAAATTGTTCCAGGTAGATGTTATGCAGCCCTGTTCGTTCTGATAAGACCCGACGGGCAGCATCGTTCAAGTTTTCAGTTGCCAGAATGAATCCTCCCGGCAACGCCATTAACCCTGTATTGCGATACTCCAGCAGAAGGATCTTCAGCTGATTTTGATGAAACCCGAAAATAACGGCATCTATAGCCAGACCCGGCAAAAATCCTTCTCCGTCAGGTCTGTTCTCCTCAGGATGTAACGAATCCTTCATTTCATTAAAATTTAGCCGCAAGTAACAAAAATTTTGGTCGTTTCGGCCGAAGCCTCTATTATTGTAACAACTTGATACAATAATAGAAGTAATTCATTATTTAGTTGCTCGACTTGAGTGCCTATCATAACAAACGGGTCGTTTTTTTACGAATACACTAAACCAAATAATATGAAAACTCTGTTTATCCTGTCGTTGCTGATGGGGCCAGTGGTTCACTCGACACTGGCGCAAACGCCGGCTCCACAGGCCAAAACCGCGAACGGCGTTGTCGAAGGCGTTGTTGAAGCCAGTGGCATTCGGGCTTTTAAAGGGATTCCATTTGGACAGCCGCCCGTGGGTGAGTTACGCTGGAAGGCACCCCAGCCTGTCAAGAATTGGGAAGGCGTACGCAAGGCCGATAAATTTGGTCCACGAGCCATGCAACGGGCTATTTTTGGCGATATGGGTTTTCGCTCAAACGGTATGAGTGAAGACTGCCTTTATTTAAACGTGTGGACACCCGCTAAGTCAGCCAACGAGAAACTACCGGTGCTCGTGTATTTCTACGGAGGTGGATTTATGGCTGGCGATGGTTCTGAAGCCCGTTATGATGGCGAGAGCATGGCTCGTAAAGGTATTGTGGCTTTAACGGTAAATTACCGGCTCGGCGTGTTTGGCTTTATGGCCCATCCTGAATTAACCAAGGAGTCGCCCAATCACTCGTCGGGTAACTATGCCTATTTAGATATGACTGCGGCTCTGCGCTGGGTGCAACAGAATATCGCTGCTTTTGGTGGCGACCCCAAGCGGGTAACGATTGCGGGTGAGTCGGCAGGGTCGATTGCGGTAAGTGGTCTGATGGTTTCTCCTTTATCGAAAAACTTAATATCGGCTGCCATCGGCGAAAGTGGTTCATTACTGGGTGGGCTACCGCCTGCTCCCCTGGCCAAAGGGGAAGAAGCGGGTACCACCTTTGCAACCGCTGTTGGAGCCAACTCACTGGCCGATTTACGGGCAATACCAGCCGACCAACTGCTCGAAGCAACGGCTAAACCAACAACTCCCCGCTTCAACTCGACCATTGATGGTTACTTCTTTCCAAAGGCTCCGCTGGAGATTTTCGAAGCCGGTGAACAGGCGCATGTGCCGTTGCTGGTTGGCTGGAATTCGGAAGAGATGAATTACCGGGCAGTGATGGGTAAAGAGCAGCCTACACCGGAAAATTATGCGAATGCGGTAAAAAAACTGTACAACGAGCGGGCCGATGAAGTTATGAAACTGTATCCCGGTGCCACAGAAGAAGAAGTCCGTCAGTCGGCAACGGCACTGGCCAGCGACCGTTTTCTGGCGTATAGCACCTGGAAGTGGGCTGATATGCAGAGCAAAACCGGCGGCAAACCAGTCTATCGGTACTATTACTCGCGTCCTCGTCCAGCCATGACTCCCGAAATGGGAAATGCCGCTCCTGGTCTGGCGGGGGGTGTCGTGAAGTCGACAGATGCAACTGCCATGAAAATTGCGCCCGCTAGCGGAGCCGTACACTCAGCTGAAATTGAGTATGCCATGGGCAATCTGGCATCGAATAAAGTCTATGCCTGGACGCCCGATGACTATAAAGTGTCTGAGGTAATGCAGAACTACTTTGCGAACTTTATAAAAACGGCTAATCCCAACGGGCCAGGCTTACCAAAATGGTCGGCGGCCAACAGCGGTAATACCGTTCAATACATGCACATCGACGTAAACACACGCCTGGAAACGGAGACCACCCGGGCGCGTTATCTGTTTCTGGACCCTTTGATCAGTAAGCAGTAAGTTTTTTTAGTCGGTAAGTTAGTAAGTCAGTAAGTCAGTAAGTTAGTAAGTTAGTAAGTTAGTAAGTCAGTAAGTGGCTGACGCGAAAGCAATACATGCGTCAGCCACTTACTGACTTACTGACTTACTAACTTACCAACTTACTGACTAACAGTTCGGCTACTTCGCGGCCCGTTTGCATGGCTGCGTTGAGCGATGGATAGGCCGTTTGATCGCCACATTGGTACAGGCTATCCGTTAGTTGAAGCGGTTGACGGATGGCGTCATTACTCGCTTGTTCGGGTGTATAGGATGGTAGCGCATGAGGGATATGATACGTTCGCAAATGCCGCCATTGCTGTACGCCTTCGCCAAACCACCCATTCAGTTCCTCTCTGATCTTCTTTGTTAGTTCGGCTTCGTCGAACATGACCAAACTCTGGGTGCTTACCGATACCAGTGTTTGGCCCGTCGGTGCATAATCAGGCGCAACATCCGTAAGGATGGCCACGTTATGGACTGCCGAACTGCGATGAGTATTGAGCAGCAAGAGTTTTTTCTGTGTTGGACCGTTGGTGAACTGAGGAGAAGGAACCGCGAAATAGGTACAGGTGGTGTGGTTGAATGCCTGTTCTGCTGGTGCCGGGCGACCCATTAGGCGGGCGGCTTGGGTGGCATCGACAGCCAAGACAACAGCGCGGCCAGTAAGCGTTTCGCCGGAGTCAAGATAGATGGTGTCGCCTTCCACTTTTTTGACAGATGTGTTGAGACGAATCTGTCCGGCGGCCAGCCGACCAGCTAATTGATTTGGAATGGCTTCCATACCGTTTGCAGGTATAGCCGCCCCGCCCACAAAGAACATCCGAAAGCAGAATTCGAAGAAATTGCTTGATGTCGTAAGGGCATCCTCCAGAAATACACCGCCAAAAAACGGGCGGAAAAACCGTTCGATGATCTGATCCGAAAAACCTATTTCGTGGAGTAAGGCAAGGGTGGTTGTTGGCGTTTGCCGAAACAGCTCGCTGACAGGTAACTCCTGAGTTCGACGCAGAAGTTCGACAATACGAAGCTTATCCCCCAGCGTTCCAACCGGCGAGGCTAGCGTTTGAAATACCGAGCTTGGCTCCTGAAAGGGATTCAACAAACTCATCCATTGTGGCTCTGCCCGTTGACGAATAAGGGCACCCGACCGGAACGAGCGCAGACTTAAGGCCGAATAATTCAGCAACCGCTGCGCTTCGGGATAAGCCGTTAATAAAATCTGAAATCCCCGATCGAGTCGAAAACCATCTACCACATCCGTACGAACCCGACCGCCAACGCCATCAGCGGCATCAAGTACAAGCGCGTCGATACCAGCCTGTTTAAGATAGACGGCACACGTCAGGCCAGCCATGCCCGCTCCAATGATGATGACAGGGGCATTGGCTGATCCGGCATTAGAATTGGTTAAATCGATAGGCATACCAAAAGGGATGGGTTGGTGAATAAACTTCAAATTTAATTGCTACGCTCTCCAATCAATGGGGTCGGATGAACTTAGGTAGTACTTTTTTTATAAAAATTAAATATTTCCAAGTTGTTTGATTTGTAAAATATTGATAGTCAATGAGAATAAAATAAAATTTGTTGCTTTTTTCTGGAAACATTAATTTTGTCAAAACGATTTGCGTTATAGCGGCATGAACGTGCTGGTGGTTGATAACTTCGATTCATTTACCTACATGCTGGTAGACTACCTGCAACAGGCAGGTGCGAACTGCCGGGTTGTCAGAAATAATGAATCGTGGAATCGCTTTACCGACGTTTCGGTTGATGCCGTTGTGTTGTCGCCAGGGCCGGGCATACCCCGACAGGCGGGTCATTTGCTGGATATTGTCGCTCATTATCATCAGCGTGTACCGATGTTGGGCGTTTGTTTGGGGCATCAGGCACTCGGTGAGTTTTTTGGGGCTACTCTTGGGCGAGCTACTTATCCAATGCACGGGAAAGTGTCTGTTGTACGGACTCAAACCGATGATGTATTATGGCGGGGATTGCCCCCGGAGTTTGCCGTGACGCGCTATCACTCGCTGATTCTAACAGAACTGCCCACGCAGTTGGTTAGTACCGCTACAACAGCGCAGGACGAACTAATGGCCATGCGGCATCGAACCTTACCTCTATGGGGCGTTCAGTTTCATCCCGAAGCCGCATTGACACAATATGGGCTGGCGCTCATCGAAAACTGGATGGATTTTGTCTTGTTTACCTATAAAAATAACCACGCTACCACAACCTTAACCACGCAATACGCATGAACTATCAGATTCGGGAAGAAGCAGGTTTCCGCTATGTAGATGAAGGCCAGGGC
>CAXTJJ010000147.1:0-11481 GCA_964244155.1 uncultured Spirosoma sp. | reverse complement strand
GTTTACGATTCGCAGTGCGGAGCCAAGCTATTCCGGCGCGAAACGATCGTGAACATGTTTCAGGAACCATTTATCAGCCCTTGGTTATTCGATGTAGAGCTGTTGGCCCGGTTAACCCGGAAGCACGGCCGCCCCGCTGTACTCGACCATGTGGCCGAATACCCGCTGCGGCAATGGATCGAGCAAAGTGATTCGCGCATTAGTTCCGCCTATGTTTTCAGGATGTGGTACGAACTATACCGGATTCAACGAAAATATAGAAACGTATGACGCGCCTGTATCGCCTATTGGCGTTTCCTCCCCTAACGAGGGCCCTGTTATTGCTGCCCATTGCGGGTTTCTTTGTTTATTTTTTTACAATTCGCTTCAATATCCCGTGGTTCGATGAGTACGAGAATATACCGTACTTTCTGGATCGGTTTCTGAATGCTCCTTCGTTTGGTGAGCGCTTTAGCGCGTTGATTCGCCCTAACAACGAGCATCGGGTTGTGTATGCCCGCCTGGTAGTACTGGCTCAGTATTTCCTGACGGGCCGGTTGGATTTCGGCCAGCTTATGCTCTGGGGAAATATGGCCCTGATACTCATCTTTTTTCTCTTGTATCGGGCTTTGCGCCATCAGGAAGGAAATGCCAAAAAAGCACTCATTGGCCTGCTGCCGGTGCCTTTGTTGCTGTTTATGGCCCAAAATTATTTGCTGACGTTCACGGCTATCTATACGCTTCAATACCTGGCTATTATCGGACTCGTCATGCTGACGTTTTTTGTGCTGGCTACCAATAAGCCCCTCAACTTGGGTATAGCCCTGGCGTTAGGCTTGCTGAGTACATTTAGTATGGGCAATGGCATGTTGCTGTGGCCTGCCGGAGCTGGGATGTTAATTCTCCAGCGCCGATGGCGGGCACTTGCCGTATGGCTGGGGGTGGGTGGTCTTGGTGGGTATCTCTACTTTTTGGGCTATCCGGTGCAACAGGGTAATGCAGAGGGCTTTGCGTATGTGTTCGCTCATCCGGTTCAAACACTGTTCGGCTTTCTGGTTTTTGCCGGTAGTGTATTCGATTTCTTCCCGACACTGCTCGCCGAAAAACGGGTTCATTTGCCATTCATTGCAGGTCTGGTTCTCGTAGCTGCCCTTACATACTGGATCATTAAGAGTCTGTTTCAGACGAGAAAGAATGCCTCTTTTTTCGATGCCTTCATTCTGGGGGTCATCCTGTTCCTGCTGGCTAACATTGCCCTGATTGCCGTGTTCAGGATTCGATTTTACTTCGGGATGGTTTTGCACAGCTCGTATCGAACCTACGCGATGGTTTTGTGGGCGGCTGCCTGCGTTTTGTTCTATAGTCGCTTATCAGAAAGTAAACGGATACAAATCTGGCCAAGTATTTGGGGACTCTTTGTTATGGTCAATGTAGTGACCTATATAACGTATGTGCCAATGGCTGTCGAGCGGAGGAAATACCTTCAGGGAATGGCCTACAACCAGATTCATAGCCAGGTTGGTCTTGGCGGAAGCCGGGATACCGAGCTGGCACGGTACATCTCGAATCTGACAACCCTGATGCATAAGCGAGGCTGGTATAGCTTGCCTGTTCCGACGATAACGCCGGATGAAAAAAAAATGGAGAATCCGGTTCAGGTGTCTCCCTTAACGATTCCCCTGCACGTCGACCAGCAGTCCGATTATGTTGTTGTCAGCAGCGATGATCCTGCCTACAAGCTGGGTTTAAATGAGGGGACATACATGGTTATGAAATCAGATCGCCATACCTATCTGATGTTCGCTGCCAAAAATCGGCCTATGGGCTATTTCCCCTGGCGAATAACACCCGGCTTCTCGACGGGAATGCCCAAACTGATGGTGCAACCAGGGCATTATCAACTTGGTTTGTTTCGGACTTACCCGGATCATAGCGACCTGCAACTTACAAATCAGTTTGTTGATGTCAAGTAAATAGCCTGTTTCCGCTATCTAAATTGGCTTACCTGGTCTATACGATAAGCCTTTTGTCGGTTTTAGATCGAAAAGATTTACTTTTGCCAAGTCTGCTATTGATCCAATACGAACTGTTTTGCCAAAACGCCAGATTTTCAGTGTCGCTCCACTGTATCATGAACCGGAGTCATTCCCGCGTCTTTTTGCTCGCTTGAATGCCATAGTGGGCAACTCACAACGATCGCTGAGGCAGAACAACCTATTACTCATTGTCAAGAATTCTGATGGCATTAGATAACACTTTCACCGCCTATCCTGCCCAAATTAATATTGTCATTCCTCTGTTCAACGACTGGCAGGCACTGGGACTTTTACTGGAACGGATTCGGGATGTAAACGAATCGGCCCTGACCAGCCGACTGGCCTTCCTGGTTGTCGACGATTGTTCATCAACGGACTATGATACATTGCCTACTGGTATTGGGCAGTCGCTGTCCGTACTGCGACTGTTTCGGAATGTGGGTCACCAAAAAGCCATTGCTCTCGGTTTATCGTATCTGGCTTCGCTGCCCGATCAGTATCCGACAATTGTGATGGACTCTGACGGCGAAGACAGACCTGAGGATATTCCGAAATTGTTAGAAAAAGGGGCTGCGAATCCGGGGAAGGTCGTGTTTGCTCACCGGGCAAAACGGCACGAAAGCGTCACGTTTCGCTTGTTTTATGAAGTGTACAAAACCGTCTTTCGGCTATTGACGGGCAAGGTCATCACGTTCGGTAACTTTAGCCTGATTCCGGCCCGGCAGCTTCGTAAACTGGCATATGTTTCTGAAATCTGGAACAATTACCCCGGTGGCGTTATTCGGTCCCGGTTGCCGTATACGGCTGTTCCTTTGGAGCGTGGGCGTCGGTTGGCGGGTGAATCGAAAATGAATTTTGTATCGCTGGTACTCCACGGACTCAGTGCTGTGTCGGTACTGATGGATACAACAGCTGTTCGGCTGGCATTATTTTGCGTTATGATGGTGGTGGCGTCCGTATTTGGTATTGGTGTAGTCGTTGCCCTGCGCTTTTTTGCCGACACTGCCGTTCCGGGCTGGGCCAGTTATTTAGTATTCTCATTTCTGATCGTTATCCTTCAGGCTTTCCTCATTTCGCTCTTGCTGGTATTTATGGTGTTGTCGTACCGAACGCAACCGCAATTTATTCCGGCACGGCAATTCCAGGATTTCGTCGAAAAGGTCGAGAAGGTATATTAAAAAGTTGGTAAGTCAGTAAGTTGGTAAGTCGGTAAGTCAGTAAGTTGGTAAGTCAGTAAGTCGGCAAGTCAGTAAGTCAGTCAGTAAGTCAGTAAGTGCTGACGCATAAGTAACACACTCGCCGGTCCGCCGGTGCGGTTAGCACTTACCGACTTACCAACTTACCGACTTACCGACTTACCGACTTACCTAACTTACCTAACTTACCTAACTTACCAACTTACCGACTGACCTGACTTACCGACCTACTAACCAATGCTCTTTAATTCACTTCAGTTTTTACTGTTCTTTATTGTCGTTACGCTTAGCTACTTCAGCCTGAAGTGGCAGGGGCGCTGGATCCTGTTGTTGATAGCCAGTTGCTATTTCTACATGGTGTTCCAGCCAGCGTATATTGTTATTCTGTTCCTCACGATTGTCATTGATTACATTGCCGGTATCTGGATTGAGAAATCGAGCGGAAAAACAAGGCGATGGCTGCTGATCCTTTCCCTGATTTCAAATCTCGGTATCCTGGCCTTTTTCAAGTATCTGGGCTTCTTTACCGAAAACCTGTCGTTCCTGTTCGAGAAATTAAGCATGCCCGGCCTTGCCGACAATGTCACTGAACTGGTGAACCGAATTTTCGTAAAAGTGCTGCATATCTTCGGGCAAAGCGGGATTTCGTCTTACAAAGACAATATGAGTATTCTGCCCATCGGCCTGTCGTTCCATACGTTTCAGGCTATGAGCTATACGATTGAGGTGTATCGAGGCAACCAGAAAGCCGAGAAGCATTTCGGTATCTATGCGCTGTATGTCATGTTTTACCCACAGTTGGTGGCCGGACCCATCGAGCGGCCGCAAAATGTGCTCTGGCAGTTTCACGACTACTTTAAATACGATAAAGAGAACGTGAAAGCGGGCCTGATGCAAATGGCGTTCGGCTTATTCAAGAAACTCGTTATCGCCGACCGGCTGGCCATGCTCGTTGACCATGCCTATGCCGATCCGGCTCAACAAAACGGCCTGACATTATTAGCGGCCACATTTTTCTACACATTCCAGATTTACTGCGATTTTTCGGGCTATTCGGACGTAGCTATTGGTGCCTCTCGGGTGATGGGCTTTACGCTCATGGAAAACTTCCGAACGCCCTACATTGCCCAGTCGATTTCGGAATTCTGGCGACGCTGGCACATTTCGCTCTCCACCTGGTTTCGCGATTATCTGTACATTCCGCTGGGCGGCAACCGTAAGGGCGAGTTCCGGCAGTACCTGAATATGCTGATTGTGTTTCTGGCCAGCGGCCTCTGGCACGGGCCAAACTGGACGTATGTGATTTGGGGAGGGCTAAACGGGCTGTACCAGATTCTGGCCGTATTGCGGGATAAATTGCTCGCGAAGATGGGTTTCTCCAGCACACCGCCGAGTTTGGTAACGTCGCCGGTTCATAACCGGGAAAGTCATAAGTCGCCGGTGCGGGTGGTCGTGAACACGCTTATTACGTTTGTGCTGATCATGCTGACCTGGGTGTTTTTCCGCGCCCGCAGCCTGAGCGATGCCTTCCTGATTCTGAAACGAATCCCAACTTTATCGATCAGCGAACACATTGACAGTCCAATGAATACGACCGAGATGTGGTTCAGTATTTTTCTGATTGTGTTTCTCCTGCTTAAAGAACAATTTTACCTTACCATCCCCACGCGCAACACGGTACGTTTCGCAGCTCTATTTGGTCTGATCACATTCGTAACCTACCTGTTCGGCGTTTTCTCCTCGAATCAATTCATTTATTTTCAGTTCTGATTGGTATATTTGTTCTAACCAGAAACGGCGTAATTATGGGACCGATGACGCTTTCAATCAGCCAGATTATGACGCAGGAGGAATTCTATTTCTTCTGCCAGGAAAACCCTGATCACAGGTTCGAGCGTGAGCCCGACGGACGTATTATTGTTATGCCTAATACAGGAGGAAAAACGGGCCTTAGAAACTCAAAATTAAATTTGAGAATAGGCATTTGGAACGAAAACGCTAATCTAGGTGAAGTCTTTGACTCATCGACGGCATTTAACTTACCCGACGGCAGCACTCGGTCACCCGATGTTGCCTGGATTAGCCGTGAACATTGGGACGCATTAACTGAACAAGAACAAGAGAAATTTCCACCCGTCTGTCCCGATTTTGTTATTGAACTGCTTTTTGCCACTGATTCGCTGAAAGTGGGTAAAAAGGAAATGGAAGAGGTCTGGATTGCCAATGGTTGCCGGTTAGCCTGGTTAATCGACCCCAAAACCGAACAGACACATATTTTCCGGGCCAATGGCGAAGTTCAAATCGTTGGCTTCAACAGGCCCTTATTGGGCGAAGATGTTCTGGTCGGGTTCGAGTTGCACTTATAGTTTTCTATGGAAACAATCACTTCCCGGCTGCAAACATCAACGCCACTCCATTCATACAATAGCGTAATCCTGTCGGCTCAGGCCCATCATTAAATACATGGCCAAGGTGCGCATCGCAAACCGAACAGCGCACTTCGGTTCGATTTCCATCGGCCTCATTATATACCGCATCTGGCGTAATAGGGGCATAGAAACTAGGCCAGCCCGTATGAGAATCAAATTTGGTGCCGGACATGAAAAGCGGACTATGACAGCAAACGCAGGAATAGATTCCCGGACGCTGTTCATGGGTCAGTTCGCTGCTGTTGGGCCATTCGGTGCCACTCTCGCGGGTAATGTTGTATTGAGACCGTGTCAATGATTTTTTCCAATCGGCATCACTTTTTTCGACCCGTCGGTTGCCGGGTGAGGTTGCTCCGGCAGGGCGTTTATGGGGTGGTCTGGGTGAAGCGATGTAAGTACCGTAAACCCACAGGCCGCCAATGAGCAGCACCGCTATCAATATGAAAAACCTGTTTTGCTGCATATACAAGTAGTCGGGAGGACTTTTGTCTAAAACACAAAACAGGCTGTTTCCCGTTCACGTACGGCTACCGGCCAATGGCGACTTTGCGCAAAATGGAGTCAATGACCTGTAAGGTTGTGACACCATCGGCTTCGGCTTCGTAATTGAGCATGATGCGGTGGTTGAACACGTCGGGAGCTACTTCCTTAATATCTTCGGGCAGAACGTAATCCCGCCGGTCGAAGTAGGCGAGGGCTTTGGCGGCCAGATTCAGGTTGATACTGGCGCGGGGCGATACACCAAACTGAATATAACGGGCTTCGTCGCGCAGGTTGTACTCCATGGGTCGACGGGTCGCAAAAACCAGTTCAATAATATAGCGTTCGAGTGTTTCTGAAATGGTAACCCCGTTGATTTCGTTGCGAATGGCTACCAGTTCCTCTTTTCCCAACACAGGCTGCACCTCATAATCGAAGTTCATGTTCGACATTCGACGCATGACGGCCAGTTCATCTTCCTTGTTCAGGTAATCGACAAAGACTTTCATCATGAAGCGGTCGACCTGGGCTTCGGGAAGCGGATAGGTGCCTTCCTGCTCCACCGGATTCTGTGTAGCCAGTACCAGAAAGGGACGGTCAAGCACAAAGGTTTCTTCGCCGATGGTCACCTGCTTTTCCTGCATCGCTTCGAGCAAAGCCGCCTGTACTTTGGCGGGCGACCGGTTGACTTCATCGGCCAGAATCAGGTTGGCAAAAATAGGGCCCTGTTTTACTTCAAACTCAGCGGTTTTCTGGTTGAAAATCATGGTGCCAATCAAATCGGCGGGGAGAAGATCGGGGGTAAACTGAATACGCTGGAAATCGAGTTCCAGTACTTTTGCCAGTGTATTGATCGTCAGTGTTTTGGCCAGGCCCGGCACCCCTTCGAGCAAAATATGTCCACCCGTAAACAAGCCGATGAGTAGTCGATTAAGTAGCCGTTCCTGCCCAACTACAACCTGACTCATCTCCACGAATACATCACGGATTTTGGCATGGTAGGTGAAAGAGGTTGTTGATTGCATGAAATTAGTCGGTAAGTCGGTAAGTCGGTAAGTCGGTAAGTCGGTAAGTCGGGTAAGTCAGGTAAGTCAGGTAAGTCGGTAAGTCAGGTAAGTCGGTAAGTCAGGTAAGTCGGTAAGTCAGTAAGTGGCTGACGCAAGAACAAAACTTTCGCGTCAGCCACTTACTGACTTACTGACTTACTGACTTACTGACTTACCGACTTACCTGACTTACCGACTTACCGACTTACCGACTTACCTGACTTACCGACTTACCTGACTTACCGACTATTTTTAAAACGTTATCCGAATGCTCCGGTCTTTGCCGTGAATATCTTTGTAAACCTGAATTTTGGTGAAGCCTCGTTCTGCGAACACTTCTCTCGTGGCCTCACCAAAACGCTCGTTTATCTCAACATAGCAAGCACCGTCTTTTGTGAGGTGACGAACACAGAAATCGGCCACGGCTTTGTAAAAAACCAGCGGATCGTTGTCGTCTACGAAAAGGGCCAGGTCGGGTTCGTAATCCAGTACATTGCGATCCATATCGGCAGCTTCGGAGCGCGTCACGTAAGGTGGATTGCTCACCACACAATCGAAACGCTGACTGAAATCAGCCGGTACGTTCAGGATATCCTGAATCGAGAACTGAACATCGGCGTGGAGGTTCTCCGCATTGTGCCGGGCTAGTGCGAGGGCTTTTTCGGAAACATCCCAGCCCGTAACCACCGACTGAGGCAGGAACCGCGCCATTGTAATTGCGATACAACCGCTTCCGGTGCCAATGTCGAGAATGGGGACATCATCAACACGGTCGGCAAAGTCATGCATGATAAGCCGTACCAAATCTTCGGTTTCGGGGCGCGGAATCAGCACATCGGGCGATACTTCGAACTCTAAGCCGCAAAAAATCGTCGTGCCAATAACGTGCTGAATAGGCTCCTGTCGGTTTAGTCGCTCCAGTATTTTAAACCAGTCGGGTTCTGTCCGATTGGGTGGGAGTGGTTTATCGGTAAGGACATCCGTTTTGCGCAGTCCGAAATAATGGTCGATAAGCATAAAGGCCATCTCCCGTGCTTCTTCGGGCTGGTAGGCCGTAATGTTTTTACTGAGTCGTTCGTATAGGGGTTTGGCAGTAGCCATTTTGATCGGGACGAGTAATTTTGCCAAAAATAGGGAAGTTTACGGTATTCGGTATTCGGTTTATCGTATTCGATATCCGAATATCGCAAACCCCAATCTACAAATTATGAACCAATTCATTCTCCGGGCACTCGAACTGGCAACTTTGGGTCGGGGTCATGTCAGCCCAAATCCAATGGTCGGTTGTGTTATTACGCATCAGTCAGGTGATTCAGCACCACGCATTATTGGCGAGGGCTGGCATCAGCGCTATGGTGAATGGCATGCCGAAGTCAACGCCATCCGCTCCGTTCGACCTGAAGATACGCATCTACTGCCCGATGCAACGGTTTACGTTACGCTCGAACCCTGTTCGCACTGGGGTAAAACGCCCCCATGTGCCGACTTGCTTATTGAAAACCGGGTGAAACGGGTTGTATGCTGTAATGACGATCCTAACCCGCTGGTATCGGGGCAGGGGTTTGAGAAATTACGGGCCGCTGGTATTGCCGTAGAGACGGGTGTTCTGGCCGATCTGGGCCGCCAGTTGAATGCCCGCTTCTTTACATTTTTTGAGAAAAAACGCCCGTATATTATTCTGAAATGGGCCGAAACCGCCGACAGGTTCATTGCGGGCGAACAAGGGCGACAAGTGAAAATTAGTGGCGATCTGGCGCATCGGCTCGTACACCGATGGCGAAGTGAAGAAGATGCCATCATGGTTGGTACGAATACCGCCCGACTGGATAATCCCCGATTGAATACCCGTTTATGGCCGGGTAAAAATCCAACCCGAATTGTCATTGATAATCACCTTTCACTGGATCAAACCCTGCATCTTTTCGACGGCACTCAACCAACCATTGTGTTCCATCAAAGAGAGAATCAAACTATCCCCGAACATCCCAATGTCATTCACGCATTAACCAATTCACTCATTCACTCATTGACCACGCTTCACGAGCGTAAAATCCAATCAGTGCTGGTAGAAGGAGGAACAGCCCTGTTAAACTCGTTTATTGAAGCTGGCCTCTGGGATGAAATGCGGGTGTTCCGAAGCCAGACAATGCTGGGAGTTGGAATAGCCGCCCCAAATGTACAGGGCAAGATAATGAGCCGGGAGATGGTAGGAGCGGACGAACTGACTCTGTACAGAAATAGCCCCGAAAATTAATCCGGAGCTATTTCTGTACAGAGCGTTGCCATGTGTAGAACGGCCTTTAAAAACCAAGCCTATTGCGATTGGGCTACCGGAGTAGCATTACCCCCAATATTGCCACTGGCTACCAGGGTTGTACCTGACATGATCTTAACATTAGCGTTGTAGGCACTCAGCTTGTCATAAAAACCGGCTTCACTGATCGTATAGTATTTGCTTGTTGAGAATGATCCCGTAGCGCCACTAATTGTATCCAGCGGTTTAAGGGCTTTTGCCGAACTTTCAGAAACCTTGCCTTCATAGATAGACGAAGCGTAGGACGTGCCGCTGACGGTATTATAGAGGCCCATTTCTACCAGTGTAACCGTAGAACTGTACTTGTAAAAAACGACCCGTCCGTAAACCGTTGCGCCCGTTGCCGAGGTTAATGTATACGATTTGTACGTAGTTACTGTGCCACCGCCGGGAGCCACCGTTGTATTTGGCTCATACTTATTTTGCTCGCAGGCACTCAGGAAAATAAGCAGGGAAAGACAAATGCCCAGTAAGGGAAGAATGCTTCTTGTATTGAAAAATCGATTCATAGCTGGGGTAGCATTAGAAGTTGAACATCACACGGCCATAATAATAGGCACCATTAGAACCTTGCTGATTGTTGGAGTACAGATAAAAGCCCTGATTCTCCGGACGAAGAATTTGTGGGTATTTATCGAAAATGTTACTGCCACCAATCGACACTTTCACATTGCGGTTTACGTCATAGCCTACGCTTAGGTCGAAAATTGCCTGACCTGAAAATGTCTGGTCATAATAATTACCGTCCTTATCGGACGATGTTGACCGTTCGGTAACGGATCCAAAGTAAGTGCCCCGCAGCATTGCATTGAATTTGTTAAAGCGGTAAGCCACCGAACCAATTAGCTTGGTGCGTGGTGTTCCGGTTTCGAACTGACCTATCACACTGCGGCTGAGATACTTTTCAACAACCTGATCTTCTGTAAGATTGGCTACATTCAGATTCAGCGACTTTCTGTTGAGAACCGAGTTTTTGCTCAAAATCGCAGCCAGTGTGAACGTCAGGCTTTGAGCTTTAGGGAGTGTAAGGGTGTAGTTACCGACTACCTCAATACCTTTAGAACGCACATTGGCACCATTCACGAAAAACTGGGCTTCCCCTCCGCCGATTACTTCCTGATAGTTATTGCCAACTTCACCGGCATTGAAATAACTAGTCTGGAAAATACGGTTGTCTACATCGATCTGGTAGGCATCGACTGTCACTTCAAAGCCACGAACGGGTTGATAGGTAAGTCCAAAACCATAGGTGCGGGATTGCTCTTGTTTCAGACCCTTAATGCCTAACACCCGTGCCGCTGTGCTGTTGGTCGGGTAGGTGGTCACGTCGAGCGGTTGTGGAATACCATTAGCATCGGGTACGAATGCCGTAGCCGTATGGGTGTAGTTCAACTCCTGGAGTGACGGAGCCCGGAAACCGCTGGCAATCGACGCACGGATAGACAGGGTTTTCGATAGCGAATAGCGGGCGGCCAGTTTACCGATGGTTACCCCGCCAAAATCTGAGTAGTTTTCCAAACGGAAGGCACCCGCGATTAAGAAATTCCGCGTAAGTTCCAGCTCGGCGTCCAGGTAGGCGGCCATTGTTGTTCTGAACTCGTTCCGTTCATTCTTAGGCCCGAAACCCGAAAAGCACTGGCAGTTCGACGACAGATTTTTAACCGTTACTTGTTGACCGGCATATACGGATAAAGGCTTCCCATTGGCATCGACAATAGGTACGCTATTTTGATCTTCCAGGGGTTTGCCATCCGGGCCAACCAGCAGCCCGGCCTGTGTGGCGGTAACAATACCGGCATCGCCATAGATATAACTTTCTTCCTGGCCTTTCATAATCTTGTAATTCTCAACACGCATCTCTGCCCCAAAGGCGATGTTAAGTCCATTCATTACGCCTTTGAAATAGCGGGAGAAGTCGAGGTTGGTCGAATTTTGCGAGAACTGATGGGTTCCGATATTCATGTTCACGGGCGAGTTAGAGCCCAGCGAGGCATTGATGGT
>CAXTJJ010000146.1:0-11502 GCA_964244155.1 uncultured Spirosoma sp. | reverse complement strand
CTGATGCGGGCAATTGGTATTGAGATGGATGGTGTTCAGAAATAGAAATCGCCTAAACCCTTCTGGGCTAAATACAAAAACAACCCTCTTTACCCCTTGTTAGCGTTAATGAAAGCAGTATATTTGCTGCCGTGATAATGGTATGCATGCATACCATTATCACGGCAGCAAACTAGTTCATCTATTCTAATGAGTATAAGACGTGAAAGGTTGAGCCGTGAGGGTACAAAAAAGCCTTCCCAGTGGGAAGGCTTAACGTTAGGGTGGTGATGGACGGAATCGAACCGCCGACACAAGGATTTTCAGTCCTTTGCTCTACCAACTGAGCTACATCACCCTGAAACGTGGGTGCAAAAGTACTTAAACATTGGCTTTTTGCAACACGTACAGATAAAATATTTTCAATGAAGTATAGACGCCTGAAACAATCAATTGATTATCAGTCGAAACAAGTCCCTTAAACGAATGGAAATTTTTCAACAAATTTTGTTTGTCGCGGCTTTAGCTGCCGTGGCTTGGTTCATAACCCAGCGCATCCGGCTTATTTCCCGCGCAATTAACCTCGGCCGCCCTGAAAATCGCTTCGATCATGCCGACGAACGATTGAAGACAATGCTGCTCGTGGCCTTCGGACAGAAGAAGATGTTTACCAATGTATTGGTGGGTGTTATGCACTTCGTCATCTATGCCGGGTTCATTATCATCAATCTCGAAATTCTGGAAATTATTCTGGATGGTGTTTTGGGTACGCACCGCTTGTTTGCGCCTTACATCACGCCCGTCTACCCAATTCTGATTGATGTATTCGAACTACTGGCCTTTGGGGTGCTGGCCGTTTGTGTAGTTTTTTTATGCCGCCGGTTTGTAGCTAAAGTGAGCCGGTTTCAACCCGAACGTCACCGCGAAATGACCCGCTGGCCCCGTACCGATGCGGCTATCATTCTGACTGCCGAAATCCTGCTTATGATCGCCTTCCTTACCTGGAATGCGTCGGATAGTGTGTTGCGCGACCGGGGCGTTGGTCATTATGGCGCGTTGCAGGGTATTGTGCCAGATTTTATTATCAGTCAATACCTGAAACCGCTCTTCAACAATTTTAGCAATACGGCCCTGGTAGGCTATGAGCGCATAGCCTGGTGGCTCCACATCTTGGGTATTCTGGCCTTTGCCGTCTATGTGACCTACTCCAAGCACCTGCACATTGCACTTGGTTTCCCGAATGTCTATTTCTCAGATTTGCAGCCGAAAGGCGAGATGCAGAATATGCCCGAAATTACCAAAGAGGTGCAACTCGCACTTGGTCTGCCCGTTACCACTGAAGCTGACGGTTCGCAAGCCAATGATAACGGGGAGCAACCTGCAGAAATTGGTCGGTTTGGGGCTAAAGACGTGCAGGATTTGAAATGGATAAACCTGATGAACGCTTATAGCTGTACGGAGTGTGGGCGTTGTACAGCAGCTTGTCCAGCCAATATTACCGGCAAGAAGTTGTCGCCCCGCAAAATCATGATGGACACCCGCGACCGGCTTGAAGAAATTCAACAAGGCTGGAAAACAAATGGGCCTGACTATCGCGACGAAAAATCATTATTGAACGATTACATTACCGCCGAAGAACTCAATGCCTGCACCACCTGTCAGGCCTGCGTGAATGCCTGCCCCATTAATATCAATCCGCTGGATATTATTCTTCAGTTACGCCGGTATCGTGTCATGGAAGAATCACAGGCACCAGCTTCCTGGAATGCAATGTTCAGCAATATTGAAAACAACATGGCCCCCTGGAAATTCTCACCCAGCGACCGCTTTAACTGGGCCGATCAGGTGAATGAATAAACAACAGCAACTAACTATGACGACTGAAAAAACATATAAAGTACCAACGATGGCCGACATGGCTGCATCGGGTGAAGAACCGGAAATTCTGTTTTGGGTTGGTTGTGCGGGCTCATTCGATGATCGTTACAAACGCGTCACGATTGCCTTCGTTCGTATTTTAAACCATGTCGGTATCAAATTCGCCGTGCTCGGTCCGGAAGAAGGCTGTACGGGCGATCCGGCTCGTCGGGCAGGAAATGAGTTTCTGTTTCAGATGCAGGCCATGTCCAACATTCAGGTTCTGAATGGCTATAACGTTAAGAAAATCGTGACGGCCTGTCCGCATTGCTTCAATACGCTTAAAAACGAGTATCCTGAACTGGGCGGCAACTACGAAGTAATTCACCATTCCCAATTTTTACAAGGATTAATTAATGAAGGCCGCGTTCGGGTGAAAGACGGAGAGTCGTTTAAAGGTCGCCGGATAACCTTTCATGACTCTTGCTATCTTGGGCGTGCCAACAAAGTTTACGAAGCCCCCCGCGACGTATTATCGGCCTTAGATGCCGACCTGGTAGAGATGAAGCGCGTTCGGGCGAATGGATTATGCTGTGGCGCGGGAGGAGGTCAGTATTTCAAAGAGCCAGAGCCTGGTAAGAAGGATGTAAATGTCGAGCGAGTTGAGGAAGCTCTTAGCACCGGTGCTGACACCATCGCTGTAGCCTGCCCATTCTGCATGACGATGATGTCGGATGGCGTCAAAAACAAGAACAAAGAAGATTCCGTCCGCGTCTACGACATTTCGGAACTCATCGCCCAGGGGCAGGGGTTGTGAAAAAGATGTATGATGTGTGATATAGGATATATTTTTTTTCAAATCATACATCATACATCATACATCATACATAAACTTCTCTATGTACATTGATTTTGACAAATTGCCCGATACGGCTCGTGTGTGGGTATATCAGGCAGATCGCTCATTGACAGACGGCGAGGTGAAAACGATTCGGGAGGCTTTGCAACCGGCTTTGGGTCAATGGGCAGCGCATGGGCAACCTTTGCTGGCATCGGCGCAGGTCGTTGAAAATCGATTTGTGATCGTTGCCGTTGATGAAGATTACACCCTCCCAAGCGGATGCTCGATAGATTCGTCTGTACGAACCGTACAGGAAATTGGTCGGCAGGTAGCCATAGATTTCTTTGATCGGTCGGCGGCTATTCAGGCGGCTGACGGTTCTGTGCAGACGTTTGCCCTGCCCGCTATCAAATCTGCCGTTGCAGATGGTATACTGACACCAGAAACTCCGGTGTTCAATACATTGGTAAAAACGAAAGCAGAGCTTTTGTCAGATTGGCGTGTTCGTGCCGTCAACTCCTGGCTGAAGCGATATTTCAAGTCTGTAGCCGCTTAAACAGCGTTTTAATTAAAAAGCCGTTCAATTACTATCAAGGGTCGATAGTAATTGAACGGCTTTAACGTTGTCAGTAGTTGAAACGTTCACTGCCAAATAGTCATATTTACCTGATTTTAAACCCTTTTTTTAAACAAAGGATTGATTTTTGTAGTCACCCACAGATAAAGTCCGACGAATTGGTTTTTTATAATTATTGAATTCGTTGGGTCCTGCCGACGGTAAACGGCAATTTACTCTTACTTTTATGGCGACTATACCCGAAGTTATGTCAGATACGCCAACTCGCGACGATCAGGACCGCACCGGAACGCCGGACCAAGGCGGCCTGGATGGACCAGACCAATTATTACCAGACGGCGACCCCGTCGAACAGCCCTCGGCTGATACACCCGCTCGCCGGTACACCGACGAACAAAAATATCAGGTCTTCAATAAGGAGTTCATGCCACACATTGACTCCATGTATAACTTTGCCTTTCGCCTGACGACCGATGAGGATGACGCCAATGACTTGGTGCAGGATACGTATTTAAAGGCATTCCGGTTTATTTCATCGTTTGAACAAGGAACTAACGCAAAAGCATGGCTGTTTCGGATACTGAAGAACAGCTTCATAAACGATTATAGAAAGAAAAGTAAGGAGCCAGCAAAAGTAGATTATCAGGACGTTGAAACGACTTATAATTCTGAAGATGCTGAATCTGAACACACGGTCGACCTTCGGGCCGAGTCTGTTTCTGACTTAATTGGTGATGAAGTGGCAACGGCACTAAACTCGTTGCCGGTTGATTTCAGAACGGTCATCATTCTATGCGACATCGAAGGATTTACATATGAAGAGATGGCAAAAATTCTGGATATTCCGATTGGGACGGTTCGGTCCCGTTTGCACCGAGCCAGAAACCTTTTGAAAGAAAAATTGCGTGACTACGCATCTTCCATGGGTTATAAAGAAGAAAGTGAAGAATAAACCGAACTTTTTATAACTCGATTTTGGTTCTGCTAATAACTTAACGGTATTATTATTCTTGGAATAAATAAAATTTTTCCAATGCAAACGTCGTCGTCACTATCATCTTCTTCATCAGACTCCAAGCCACAGATGAAAGAACATTGCGACCATCAGGTCGACTGCTTGAAGATGATTCAGTTGATTCTGGATGGGGAAGCTACAGATCAGCAACTCGCCCGATTGAAAGCCAATCTGGTATCCTGTCAACCGTGTATCCAAATGTATCACCTCGAACAAGAGGTAAAAGAATTGTTAACGAAACGGATGGAAAAGAAGTGTTGTCCCGAAAAATTGGTGGCAACGATCAAATCCAAAATCCTGACGTTTAGCTAATTCACGAAGACATTTGATTGGGGTAATTAGGGTGAGGCTTTCGATAGCTAACCTTGATTACCCCAATTTTATTATAGATTTAACCAATCGATATCCTGCCGTGGACGGTAAATTGATCATTTTTTCTGCCCCTTCTGGTTCGGGCAAGACAACAATCGTTAAGCATTTGCTGGCCGAGAATAACAATCTCGGCTTTTCTATTTCAGCCTGCACCCGCGACCGCCGGGGCCGTGCCGAAGAGAATGGGAAAGATTATTATTTCCTGACACCAGAAGAATTCAAACAGCGAATTGATAATGACGAATTTGTTGAATGGGAGGAGGTGTATATAGGCGCATTTTACGGTACATTGAAATCTGAAATCCAACGTCTCTGGGACAGTGGTAAGCATGTTTTGTTTGATGTAGACGTCCAGGGTGGTCTGAAATTAAAGGAGTATTACGGCGACAAGGCACTAGCGGTTTTTGTAAAAGTGCCCGATGAAGAAACGCTGCGTCAGCGCCTGATTGGCCGGGGTTCTGAAACCGAAGAAAGCTTGTCGAAACGCCTATTTAAAGTCCATTTCGAAATGAGTTTTCAGGATCGATTCGATATCGTTCTGGTAAACGACGACCTGGAAACGTCGTTACAAAAAGCCCAGAAACTGGTTGACGATTTTGTAAGCGAGAGTAAAGTGCCTGTTAAAGGGGCAATCATTTAACCCTATGAAGATCGGCTTGTTTTTCGGTTCGTTCAACCCCATTCACATTGGCCACCTGATAATTGCCAACACCATGGCTACGTCGACGGATCTTGAACAGGTGTGGTTTGTAGTATCGCCACAGAATCCGTTTAAGAAGACGAAAAGCCTGTTACATGAATTCGACCGACTCGACATGGTTGAGCGCGCTATCGCCGATAATAGCCGCCTAAAAGCAACCAATATCGAGTTTTCGATGCCCAAGCCGAGTTATACGATTGACACACTGACGCGGTTGGGTGAAAAATATCCTCAGCACACGTTTCGGCTCATTATGGGTGAGGACAACCTGGAGCAGTTTGCCAATTGGAAGAACTACGACAAGATTCTGGAATATTACGGTTTGCATGTGTACCCGCGCCCCAGAAGTAAAGAGAGTAAGTTTAAGATTCACCCGAATGTCCGCTTAGTCGAAGCGCCCTTACTGGATATTTCGGCGACGTTTATTCGGGACAGTATCCGCGCCAACCGCTCTATTCGCTACATGGTACCGGACGTGGTAGAGGAAATGATCGAGCGGAAAAAGTTTTATGTGTAATGTACCCATGGGCTTTAGCCAGTGTATGTTGTCACGGGCTAAAGCCCATGGGTACATTACAATCAGGGGACGCCATTTTGAAAGGTAATCTCCGTTGCCAATCCAATCGCACTCATACGAATGGCAACGGACCGGCTTGATGATTTGCCAACAGGGTAGTTGCACTGGGGGCCTTTTTCCAGAAAATAAACGTAGAATTTCTGGTTCCGGTCGGCAATTTCGTTAACGTCCGGTCGGCCGAGTAACTCGCCGATGGTATTTGCTGTTTTGCCTTTGAGATTCTGAATTTCAGCTTTAAAATCAGGCTCAAGCCTAGCCCGGACGCCATTGCAGCCACCCCGGTCGCCCCGCCACTTTTTTAAATCAAGTTTACCAAACTGGTCTGGAGTTGAGTTACAACCACTAACCAGTAATGCAGCAATTGCTGCGTATAAAAATTTCATAATCGATTGGTTACCAAAGCAAAGGCTCCGTTTATGGAGCCTTTGCTTTTATTTATTATTGCTCATTATAGAGCACTTGCAGAAGGGTTTGACCGACGGCTTTGAGTGTCCCCCGATCGATATACCGCATGTCGTCGGCAGTGGTATGGTGAGCCGCAAAGAAGCCGCCAGTTACCGTATTAAGCTGAATGATGTCGATGGTTGGAATTTTTGCTATCAAATTAGGGGCGACATGATCGTCTGTAATTTGTCCGCCGGGTGTATCAATAAAATACTGACTATAGCCCAACCGACTGGCCGTTTGCCATATATTATTAACAACGGTTGGCGCTAGCTGCATTGAATAACCTTCTTTTGGAAACGTAGCTCCCTTGGCGCCAACCATATCCAGAAGAACGCCAAAATAGGCTGTGTATCCGGGTTTGTGAAGGTTCTTTGCCCAATAGCGAGAGCCAAGGCCAAACCCTACGTAATCAACATCTCCGCTTTCCTTTTCAAAGTCTTTGGTCGCCTTTTCGCCATTTCCTAAATCCTCCACGTCAAAGCAAATAAAATCAATACCAATGGTTGGCTTGCTCGCCGACTGGTGAATGGCTCTTGCCAATTCAAGCATTACGCCTACGCCACTGGCACCGTCATTGGCGGATGGTACAGGCTTTGTTCGGTTGGCGGGTAAACTATCTGAGTCAGCAACAGGGCGGGAATCCCAGTGCGAAGAAATGAAAATTCGCTTAGCCGCTTTGGGGTTAATGCTACCAATAATGTTGCGGGCATTAATTTTCTTGCCGTCCCAGGTGGTTGCTACAAACGTTTGCTCGGTTACCTCACAACCAAATTGCTTAAATTTGTCAACAATGTAATTTCCCGTCCGAACATGGGCGGGTGTGTTGGGTACACGAGGTCCAAACGCCAACTGCCGATCAACATAGCTATAGGCTGAGTCGGCATTGAACGCTGGAGCCGCCACAGCAGCCGGTTGTTCAGTAGTTTGTGTG
The DNA here is from genome assembly GCA_964244155.1 of uncultured Spirosoma sp. Lineage (GTDB taxonomy): Bacteria > Bacteroidota > Bacteroidia > Cytophagales > Spirosomataceae > Spirosoma. The sequence continues at coordinate 4,206 of CAXTJJ010000146.1, read as the reverse complement.
GTGTCGCTTTGCGATTGCTTGGTTCGGCAGGCACCCGCTGTTAATAACAACAGCGCCGGAACAAAGAGTAATGAATATTTAGTCATTCTAATGTGTTTGGGTCAATCTCCAGATCGCCCTAATTCTTTATACTATTCCACGGCCAGGCTGGAGTCTGGCTCAGTAATTACTCTTCGTATGCCCAGTCAATCTGATGCTTCATGTCTTTGATTGCCAGACCCTGCGCTTTGAAGTACGAACGAATTTGGTCTACCTTGTCGTATTGCCGCTGCTCTTTGTACTCGCGATAAAGGGTCAAGAGACCTTCCAGCACGGGTTGATTGTCAGTTCCTTCTTCGAGTAGGCCAAGGACATCGTTCATGAACGTTACAAAAGACTCTTTGAGTAAGTTAAATACCTCTTCGCCTAACGCAGATGCCTGAAGCTGATGGAGGTAAAGCATGTTGATATACTTCAGCAAGGTAAACAACTGCGCAATGCCAACGGCCGTGTTGAGGTCGTCGTTCATGGCCTCATAAAACTGCTGAACCGCCTGCCGAATATCCTGCTGTTTGGCTTCGTCAATGGCACCTTCGCAACCTTGATACGTCATGGTTTTGATGACGCGCAACCCATTTGCTAACCGGCGATAGCCTTTTTGAGCCGCTTTGAGTGCATCATTCGAAAAGTCGAGCGTGCTGCGGTAATGCGACTGAAGCATGAAGAAACGTACCGTCATGGGGCTATATGCCTGTTCGAGCAGGTAATGGCTCCCGGCAAAGAGTTCGGCGGGCAGGAATGAGTTTCCAAGCGACTTCGACATCTTTTGTCCGTTCACCGTCAGCATATTGGAGTGCATCCAATACCGAACCGGGTCAACGCCGGTCAGCCCATCGCCCTGCGCAATTTCGCACTCGTGGTGAGGGAATTTTAAGTCCATACCACCTCCGTGAATATCGAATTGTTTGCCTAAATACTTCGTACTCATGCAAGTACATTCGAGGTGCCAGCCCGGAAAACCTTCGCCCCAAGGCGAGTTCCACCGCATGAGGTGCTCGGGCGAGGCATTTTTCCAGATCGCAAAATCGAGCGGGCTCCGCTTTTCAGACTGCCCGTCCAGTTCGCGGGTTTCGTTCAGTAGGTCGTCCAGAATCCGGCCGGAGAGCTTGCCGTAATTACCACCCCGCTTGTTGTACTCGTCAATGTTAAAATAAACGGAACCGTTCGATTCATAAGCCAGTCCTTTCGCCAGTAGCGACTGAACCGCTTCGATCTGTTCGACCATGTGGCCCGTTGCCGTTGGTTCAATACTTGGCGAAATGGTGTTGAACTGCGCCATCACGGTATGGAAATCATTTGTGAAGCGTTGCACAATTTCCATTGGTTCAACTTTTTCAAGCTTCGCCATCCGGCCAATTTTATCTTCGCCTTCATCACCATCGCCAACCAGGTGGCCTACGTCGGTAAGGTTACGCACGTAGCGAACTTTGTAGCCAATAAACGTGAGGTAGCGATACAGCGTATCAAAGGTCAAAAACGTACGGACGTTGCCCAGGTGAACATAATTATAAACTGTAGGGCCGCAAACGTACATGCCGACATAAGGGGCGTTGAGCGGCTCAAACAGTTCTTTTTTGCGCGATAGGGTATTGTATACCTGAAGTGGTTGCATTCGTTTTGTGGTCATGTCTCCAGTCGCTCAATTCGGCGAAGGAGGTTTCTTCTTATTCTTGACTGCCTGTTGTCAACGAATTTTCTTCGATGGTTCGTTCGTTCCAGGACATACCAAAAACAGTGCCCAAAGTTAGGGATTGTTCGTCGGAAAACGGTAGCCCGGATGGTTTTGGCTATATTCGCATTTTGTTTTCAAAATAGACCCGCTCAGGTTCTGAAATGCAGGTAGTTGAGGTAGGCGAAAACGCCCGATATAAGAAAGAATTCATTCAGTTTCCCGTACGTCTCTATCGTGCCGATTCATGCTGGATCAGACCATTGGATACCGATGTCGAAGAGGTGTTCGACCCATCGCGAAACAAGCGATTCGAGCATGGCGAGTGCATTCGGTATTTGTTGCTGAACGACAAAGGCGAAACCATTGGACGGGTGGCCGCTTTTGTCGACCATGAAATTGCCAACCTCGATAACGACCAGCCCACGGGCGGCTTAGGGTTTTTTGAGTGTATCGAGGACCCGTCGGCAGCTTTTGCGCTGTTTAATGCGGGTAAAGCGTGGTTGCAAAATAAGGGCATGGAAGCCATGGACGGCCCAATTAACTTCGGTGACCGCGACCGCTGGTGGGGTTTACTCGTGGATGGTTTCGACCGGGAGCCCAACTATTGCATGCCGTATACCAAGCCCTACTATATCCCATTCTTCGAGAATTACGGGTTCAAAGATTATTTCAAGCAGTACACATTCGGTATTCCAACAACCTGGTCGAAACTGACGGAGATGTCGCAGGCGGTGAAAGACCGGGCCCAGCGCATTTTCCAGAACCCGGATTATACCTTTCGGACGATAGACAAAAAACACCTGCCCGAAGCCGCTGAGCAATTCCGACATATTTATAACGCGGCCTGGGGCGGACACAGTGGCGTAAAAGAAATGTCGGCCGGGCAGGCTCAGGTGCTCATGCAAAAGCTGAAGCCGGTTATCGACGAAAAAATTATTTATTTCGCCTATTACCACGACGAGCCAGTTGCGTTTTTCGTCTGTTTGCCGGAGTTAAATCAGGTATTCAAACACGTGAATGGAAAACTTGATTTGATTGGGAAGCTGAAATTTCTGTGGCACATGCTTCTGAAAACCAATCATAAAGCGTTTGGCGTGGTGTTTGGTGTATCGCCCGAACATCAGGGCAAAGGTGTCGAAGCGGCTATTGCGCTCAGAATGCCGCATGAAGCCGACAATAATCCAAACTTTCAATACACCGAACTGGAAATGAACTGGGTAGGTGACTTTAACCCAATCATGGTACGGTTCGTGAGTCAGTTGGGCTCGAAAATCGTCAAAACGCACGTCACCTACCGCAAGCTATTCGACGAAACCAAACCATTTAAGCGCTGCCCGGTCATTGGGCGGAAGAAATAGTGCTACGGTATGTGGTATTCGGTTTGCCGTATTCGGTAGGCTGACGCACGTATGGCTTTCGCAGGTCCGCCGGTGCGGTCAGTCTACCGAATACGGCAAACCGAATACCAAAAACCGAAACTCCAAATACTTAAAAACTAAATTTAAAATGAGCTTACTTACCGTTGGTTCCGTGGCATTCGATGCGCTGGAAACCCCGTTCGGCAAAACCGACAAAATCATTGGCGGTGCCGCTACCTACATCACCCTGTCGGCTTCGTACTTCACGAAAGAAAATAATCTGGTTGCCGTTGTGGGCGATGATTTTCCACAGTCCATGATTGATGACCTCAATCAGCATGGCATCAATACCGACGGGTTAGAAATTCGGGTAGGAGAGAAGACTTTCTTTTGGTCGGGCAAGTACCATAACGACATGAACAGTCGCGATACTGTAGAGGTGCAGTTGAATGTAATGGAGCATTTCGATCCGATCATTCCGGCATCATATCAGGATTGCGATTACCTGATGCTGGGTAATACGGCACCAGCCATTCAGCGGATGGTGATTGAACGGCTACACAAACGCCCTAAGCTTATTGTACTGGACACGATGAATTTGTGGATTGAAATTGCCAATCCCGACCTGTTGGGCTTACTCAAACTGGTAGACGTATTGGTTGTCAACGACGAGGAAGCTCGCCAACTAACTCGTGAATATTCATTAGTACGCGCAGCCGCGAAAATTCGGGCGATGGGTCCCCAGACAGTCATCATCAAAAAGGGCGAACATGGTGCGCTGTTGTTTAGCGAAGGCAAGACGTTCTTTGCGCCTGCACTACCGCTCGAAGAGGTATTCGACCCAACCGGTGCGGGCGATACGTTTGCTGGCGGTTTTATTGGCTACCTGGCTCAAACTGATGATATATCCTTCGACAATATGAAAAGAGCCATTATTTACGGTTCGGCAATGGCGTCTTTTTGTGTTGAGAAGTTTGGTGCTGAACGTATTATGAATTTGACTCAGGACGAAATTCAGACTCGGGTGAGCGAATTTGTAACGTTATCGGCCTTTGGCTTAAAATAGAGACCATACATCAACACACAAAGAAGCCGCTAATTATACATTAGCGGCTTCTTTGTGTGTTGATGTATGGT
>CAXTJJ010000145.1:0-11592 GCA_964244155.1 uncultured Spirosoma sp. | reverse complement strand
CATCATACATCATACATCATACATCATACATCATACATCATACATCATACATCATTATTCACGTCCTCATACGCCCATTCTTTCTGTCCGGCATTGTCGCCCAGGTTGAAACACCGTCGGCAACGGGCTTCGTAGCTATCGGTTTCGCCTAGTAGCACACGTTCTTTTGAGGGCACCAGCCGGTAGGAGTATTGAGCTATATCGCCACAAATCACACAAATGGCATGCACTTTTGTGACGTACTCCGCAATGCTCATCAAGTGGGGCATACAACCAAAGGGTTGCCCGGAAAAGTCCATATCCAGGCCGGCAACAATAACGCGTTTACCCTGATTGGCTAGCATGTTACAGACATTCAGGATGTCTTTATCGAAAAATTGGGCTTCATCTATACCGACCACATCACAATTACCGGCTAAAGTTAAAATTTGGCTCGCTGTTTGTACAGGGATGGAGTGAATCGTAAGTGCTGAGTGTGAAACGATATTTTCTTCGTGGTAGCGCGTATCAAGAGCAGGTTTAAAAATTCTGACGTTCAGCTTCGCGATTCGGGCACGAGTAAGCCGACGGATCAACTCCTCTGTCTTGCCAGAGAACATGGAGCCACATATAAGTTCAATCCAACCAGTACGAAGGTGGGGCGGTTCGCGTCGTCGGGATGGTTCAATAAACATGGTAGGTCGGTAAAATAGACTATACGGGCAGGGACTAAATTAATAAACCGTTTACCATGAAAAACCGAAATGAATATTGTTTCATTTATCCACACGGTTTGCCTATTGTAGGCTTAAATCATGGGGTGCAGCCCGCTGCATTTGATTTCTTCATTGACAACAATCGGTTTGTATCCGAAAGTTATATATTTACAAAACAAAGGCTTTTCCTAATGTCGAACAAGTTTAACGCCAACGTCCTTACAGAATACAGTAAATCCTATGCCCGTCGAATCGCATCGGATTTTTACCAGCAGCATGCAACCATCAATGGCCAGCAGATTTTGTCGCTGACACCTATTGCTCAGATTAACCTGTTTGTAATCAGTAGTTTGTCAGATAAGTGGCAGGCCGATGCAGCGAAATTCCGCAGTCCTTACTTCGACTTTAAAGATGCTGACGTCGAAGAGGCTCTACGGAATTTTATGAACGTCGTATCGCAGCATATTTCGGTTCGGCGGGAACACCTCGAACCGCTGTTAGCCGAAGCCACGCGCCGGGCTATCATTATGATTTTCGATCCTCGGGCCTATTTCGATGATATGTTGCGCAGCCAGCCTGAGTTTACGCTCACCGCCGAAGCCCTCAAGCAAATAGTACGATATACGAAAATCAATCAATTTATTCCGACGCATATCATGCAGCGAATGAACGGCAAACCGTTCGTGTATGTCAATCAGGCACTGGGCTATTTAGACGAAGCCTTGACGCAGCGTGGTCATGACTTGGAGCATTACGATAAATTTGTGGCCCTGTTCTCTGAAAAATTACCCATGGATGTATCGGCTTTGTTACGAAGCCATGTTCCCGATAGTATTCCTGCAACGCCCTTACGGTCTTTTTTCGATACCGCTACCGAAACCAGTGTTCCCCCGGCTCCATTAGTGGCTATGGAAAGTGTAATGCCCAACATAGAGCAAGTCAACCCGCCAACTGTACCACTGGAGAAATTTCCTGCAAGTTCAGCTTTCGATGAGGCAACTGATACGTCAACATCGGGTGGTACTTTGTTTCTGAAGGATAATGCTGGGCCAGATCCTGTCTCGCCTATAAGTCAGCCATCGCAAATAGAGGAAAACGACATCGCGCGGGCTGTTGTAACAGAAATGTCTAAGCCAGATGATCCGGCTGATACGAAGCCTACATTAAACGATACGTTACGGGAAAATACACCCTCCGAACCCGTCACCGTAGCCGAAACCTTTAATCGCGCACCTATTGAGAGTGTTGCCCGAAGTATATCGCTGAATCAGAAATTCCGGTTCATTAACCAATTATTCAACGGGAATGCCAGTGCTTATAATCAAGCCGTTGAGGAAATCGACACTCTGAACAACTACGGTCAGGCTCTCGACCTGATTTCCTATCGGTATGCTTCGCAGTATCTATGGGACATGAGTAGCGACGAAGTGAGTGAACTGGTTGAAATCTTGAAACGCCGGTTTGCTTAAAAATTTAGTAGAAAAACTTTATCTCACAATTGCTGTCTACCAATTCGGGCAGCAGTTGTGAGATTTTTGTACCAGTCTACTATGCATCCTTTTGCTGCTTTATGTATCTTTTCGGGTGTGCATTCGTCCAAGACCTTGTTAAGTACATTTGAATGCAACGGGTTTTGCGAATCATTTATCTGCTTACGCTTCTTGGATGCCTAGCTTTTGAAGCCGCTTCTGGCCAAACCAGCAGACCTGCCTATCGGAGTGCCGATCAATCGGCTGATGCGATAAGCAAGCAGTTGCAGGAGTTATTTCCCGTACAGACCGAAGGTATTGACTATCAATCGGTATATGATGCCCTAACGCAACTCTACGCCAATCCACTCGACCTGAACGCTGCCACACGCGACGAACTGGAAGCAACTTACCTTTTTACTCAGCTTCAGCTTAGTAGTCTGGCAGCCTATCGTATCGAATTTGGCGACCTGCTGTCAATTTATGAACTTCAGGCCATACCTTATTTTGACTCGCCGACAATTCGTCGATTGCAGCCATTTGTAACAGTGTCTGGTAGTAAAGGACTGTTCGACGCAGTAGAAACCCCTACAGATCATTACCTTATTGTACGTTATGGGAAAGTACTGGAACAACAAAAAGGCTTTTCAGAGGCTGCGCCCGATAAAAAGGGGAATTTGCCAACGAGATATCAGGGTAGCCCCTGGCAGGTATACACCCGCTACCGATATGCTCGTCCAAGAGCGTTCAGTGTTGGGTTAACGATGGCACAAGACCCTGGCGAACCAATACGTTGGACGTCGTCAAAGAGTCGATACGGAATTGATTTCGTATCGTTTCATGCACAGCTACAAAATCGGGGTAAGTGGCGCAACATATTGATTGGTGATTATCAATTGCAAATAGGACAAGGCCTGGTGCTGTCGGCGGGTTTTGTGCTGGGTAAAAGTGCCGAAACCGTGCAGACTGTTCGCCGACCCACGTTGGGAGGCCGCCCTTTTACATCACTTACGGAGTATGGCTACTTTCGGGGTGCCACCGCTACTTATGCCATACACCCAACCCTCGACCTGACGCTTCTGGCTGCCCGCAATCGACGCGATGCCAACACATCGACCGACAGCTCAGACGTCGGGTCAATTGCCACTTCAATGCAAACATCAGGTCTGCATCGTACTTCATCTGAACTCGACGATCAGGGAAGTTTGCTGGAGACTACTATTGGGGGGCATTTACTCTATCATAATCGCCAACAGGCTCAACTTGGCTTGACGGTCTTGCAAACTACTTTCGATACATTTTTACAACGACGTGATTTGCCATACAATCAATATGAATTTACGGGTAAGCATAACCTTGTCCTGGGACTTCACGGCGGCTATATCTGGCATAACTGGAACCTGTTTGGCGAGCTAGCCCGAAGTTGTGGATCAACAACCAATTCGGGCGGGGTGGGTGCCGTGGGCGGAGCTTTGGTTAGTCTGACGAAAAATATTGACCTGTCGATAGCGTTACGTCATTACGACCGCAATTTTCATAGTTTCTACAGCAATGGATTCAACGAAAGCACGCGAACAATCAACGAATCGGGAGCGTATCTGGGAGTAAAATACACGGTTTATCGAAAGCTAACGTTAGGCGGCTTTGTCGACTATTTCAACTTTCCGTGGCTGAAGTATTTAGTGGATAAACCGTCGACTGGATTCGATTACCTGTTACAGGCTCATTATTCTACAAACCGAAAAACTACCTTTTATGCGGTTTACCATGAAGAGCACAAAGAAAAAAATCTTACCATTGGCAAAGCCAAAGAGGTGGTCGGAACAACACACCGGAGCTATGTGCTAAATGCCGAGTATTCGCCCCTGCGCCGAGTATCGTTACGGTCTCGGGTTCAGTGGGGTGGTTTTCGCTACGCAGGACTGTCGGCGTCGCGCGGTTTTGCCCTTGTGCAGGATGCTACCCTGGATTTCAGGCGGCTGAGTTTAAGTGGTCGAATAGCCTGGTTTAGTACAGATGATTATGACAGTCGGCAATATGTTTATGAGCGCGATGTGCTCAATGCGTTTTCGTTCCCAGCTTACTTTGAGCGGGGCGTTCGGCATTATATACTGGCGCAGTATAACTTGAGCCGCCATCTGGATATCTGGATTCGCTGGGCCAGAACCGACCTTAGGAATCAGACTACTGTTGGTTCCGGTCTTGACCAGATTGACGCATCCCACAAGTCAGAAGTAAAGGTGCAGGCCCGGTGGCGGTTCTGAGAAAACCATTATTGAAATTAGTATCTTTACAAAAATGACTAATCTTTATGCTGATGAAGAAAGCCAAAGAAATCGAATTGAACGACTTCCACAAAGCGCGGAACGAGCGGTTAGTCAGGAAAGTCTCCGAACAGCCCTTGATGTCACAAGAAGAGTCCATCGAGCAAATCAGACGAATAGCCGAGTTGAGTCGCCAGGCAGTGAAAGCTGGTGGCACTGAATGAGTATATTAAAAGGCAGGAAGCTTCCGCTTTGTTAGAATGGGCCATTCGAAATGATTTATTGTTGGATGCAGATGAATTTACTCGTCGATGGATAGCCTATGGTTGTATAGAAGGTGGAGAGCACCAAATTTTTCAAAAGGATGGTATTTTTTATAAGCGTAACAATTTAGCATTTCATACCAGCTATCTGGAATATTTTGAGCGGTTGGCACTTCACAATTGGCTTTTTCCCGATACAATGTATTGGTTTGAGGGCTTAATGTTGGTTAGTGAAGCGGATGAAGAGTATGCACAACTTCAGCCCGTTGTCGCGCAAAAAGCGTTGCGGGCGGTTCGGGGTGCTACTGTGAGGAGGTTGAAGAATTGATGAGCCAGCTAGGTTTTACACGCCGTTACGAAGATAATTATGTCAATGCCGACCAAACTCTTTTCGTAGAAGATCTACATGACCAAAACGTTTTAGTCGATGCTACCGGCGATTTGCTCGTTTTCGATCCGGTCATTTATCTGACGAAGCCGGGATTAGCACTTACGTAAACGAAGAAATGTAGATAAAAATCCTCTGTAAAGATGATTAACTCTGGCTTCGTTTTTTTAATGAAGCCTCTTTATCAACAAACCAACAACGTTTTATGGGCCTGATCAAGCCAATCGGCACCCTTGACCGGAACATCTCGAAGGCGGCTATTGTCAAATTAGCCAATGACCACGCGCACCAGATCATCGAAAGCGGGAGTTATGACTTGCTCAAGACGTACGTTGAAATGAAGCGGTATGAGCTGTATATAAAAACGATTATCAATAAGCTCAAAGCTATTTCGACCTTACAGGCGCAGGTGATGCGGGAGGAAGATCAAAATCCCGCTCCGCCCGTAGAAATCGGTACTCCACCAACGAATCTATCTACACTAACCCCGTTAGATAACGACGAAAGTTACGCTGATGAACAAGCGGTGGTACGCAAAAACACCATCCATTATGCCAGTGCCAGCGTTCAGATTACCAAAAAGAAGGTCTATGATTTTACGCAGGATGCCGAATGGCAGCGCTTAACAACGAGTATCGCTCAGTTGAAAGCAGAATTGAAACAACGTGAAGAGTTTCTAAAAAATCAGGCAGATACGCCTGTCCAACAAAGCGAAAATATAATGATACGGCTGTGAGGCACAAATTACCCTTTCTCCATTTCCCGAATCAACTTATTCGCGTTTATAAACTCATTCAATTCCTTTACGTGCGATTGCGTTAAGGTACTGCTAGTGCCCTCCCAAAGTTTCTTGCCTTCGTAGAGAAACATAATTTTCTCTCCAATCTCCATCATCGAATTCATATCGTGTGTAATGACGACAGTCGTGATCTGAAACTCATCAGTAATTTCTGATATGAGCTGGTCAATCTTGATCGACGTTAAGGGGTCAAGGCCGGAGTTTGGCTCATCGCAGAACAAGTACTTCGGATTTAAAACAATGGCGCGGGCAATGCCAACCCGTTTTTTCATCCCTCCACTAATTTCCGACGGCATCCGGTCGCCTGCATTCTCCAGTCCAACCCGTCGCAGGCATTCCTGCGCCCGATCTACTTTTTCACTTTCCGATTGCTCAGTGAGCATATCGAGTGGAAACCGGACGTTTTCGAGTACAGTCTTCGAGTCGAATAAGGCTGACCCCTGAAATAACACGCCCATCTCGCGCCGAATCGCTTTTTGTTCTTGCAGGTCGCTGGTTAGAAAATTCCGGCCATCATACGTCACTTCTCCCGAATCGGGTGTAATCAAGCCAATCATACATTTCAGCAATACACTTTTACCGGTGCCACTGCCGCCAATAATCAGGCTTGTATCTCCCGGCTTGAAGCTGCCGTCAATGCCTGCCAGCACTTGTCGGTTGTTGAATGATTTCGTTATGTTTTTTATGTCGATCATAATTAAAGAGCAAAAGAGCGAAAAGAATGAAAGTAAGCCTGATATTACATATTTGCTCTTTCACTCTTTCGCCTTTAGATTACGTAAGTAACAACTGCGTCAGGACAAAATCGGCGGCTACAATGGCTATGCAGCTGTTTGTGACGGCAGAGGTTGACGCTGAACCTACTTCGAGTGCTCCTCCGCTTACGTTATACCCCTGATAGGCCGAAATGGTTGAAATAAGGAAGGCAAAAACCGTTGTTTTAATAAGAGCGAACGTAACCCCAAACGGCTTATAATCGAAACGAAGGCCAGAAACGTAGTCTTCTGAAGAAATTACACCCGCCAGCGTTCCGGCAATATAACCACCGAGAATAGCCAGAAAGGCAGCCATGATCACCAGAAGTGGGAACATCAATACCGATGCAATTACTTTGGGTAAAATCAGATAAGAGCTTGAGTTAATACCCATCACTTCAAGGGCATCAACCTGTTCAGTAATACGCATAGTGCCCAATTCACTGGCAATATTGGAACCAACTTTACCCGCCAGGACAATGCACGACAATGTAGGGGCCAATTCCAGAATAGAGCTGTCGCGCACGATGAGGGCAATAATGTACTTTGGTACGAAGGGGTTAGTCAGGTTATAGGCCGTTTGGACACAAGTGACGGCCCCGATAAATATATTGACCAGAGCGACGATAAAAATAGACCCGACGCCAATCGACGTACATTCATTTAAAATAAGGCCCAGATAAACGCTGAGTTTTTCCCGATTACGGAAGAGGGTGCCTAAAAAAAGAAAGTAACTACCTATTCGTGACATAAAAGCGTGTAGAAAAACAGATGGATCAATAAGCAACGATCCTGTTAGTATCCATTCGGGAGAACCGCCATAAAGATAGAATGGTTTCTGACGTAACTTGCGGCATGACTTATCCTCATCTTCATTGATTTTTAAAATGTAGGCCGGTAGCCTTTTACAGGCAGTTACATATCTGATTTAGTATATGAATTCATTAATTGTTGTAACAGGTGGTTCAAAAGGAATCGGCCGGGCCATTGCCAACCGATTCGTGGCCGAAGGCTTTGATGCAGTTGTTTGTGCCCGTTCTGTCGAAGGCATCCAAGATCCTGGATTATTACCCGTTGCTGCCGACCTTTCTACCCGCGCAGGCGTCAATACCCTTCTCGACTACATTCACTCGCTGAATCGGCCAGTGGATGTGTTAGTTAATAATACCGGAATATTTCATCCGGGCCAGATCCACAACGAAGCCGAAGGTACGTTTGAGCAACTTATAAACACCAACGTCGCCAGTGCATACCACCTCACGCGCGGGCTGGTGGGTGATATGATTGCCCGTCGGCAGGGCCATATTTTCATGATGTGTTCAACGGCCAGTATAACGGCCTACACCAATGGTGGCTCGTATTGCATTTCTAAATTTGCACTGCTTGGGATGAGCCGGGTTTTGCGGGAGGAGTTAAAGCCGCACGATGTAAAAGTGACGGCGATCTTACCCGGTGCCACCCTAACCGATAGCTGGGCAGGATCGGGTTTGCCGGAAGAACGCTTTTTAAAGCCGGACGATGTGGCCGATAGTGCCTGGGCAGCTTATTCAGTATCGAAAAGTGCTGTCATGGAGGAGGTACTGATCCGGCCGCAATTAGGGGATATTTAGAAAGGGTATAGGCTCAATTTAGTCAGTAAACCAAATGGCCTGTTGGTAACAAATGCCTAACGACTACTGACTTTTTGTATCTTGCATCCGATTTGTCTAGTCCTGACCTGTTAACTGTTCACAATTAACTGACTATTATTACGAATGGCTTCCGTTGAGTATTTGGGTATTGACGTCGGCGGCACGAACGTCAAAATGGGTATTGTCGATGCCAATACGGGTAAAATCTCTAATTTCTACAGCCACGACACCATTAGCTGGCGGGAATCGGGACACTTTGTTGAGCGCTTCGGCGACGCGGTTGCGTTGCAGTTGTTATCGAATAAAGATGTAAAAAAAGTGGGCATCGGTTTGCCTGGTATGCTCAATCGGGAGCGTACGGTTCCCCTCGAAATCACAGCAATTCCCGAAATCAACGATGTTCCTATGGTCGATTTGTTGAGCAAACGTTTTCCGGGTATCCAGTTTTTTTTAGCTAATGACGCCAACGCGGCAGCTTTGGGTGAATATTACTTTGCTGAAGAAAAAATCACCGAAAATTATATTTTCATTACACTCGGAACGGGTGTAGGTGGAGCCGCTATTATTAACAAGAAAATTTTTACCGGTGGAGACGGCAACGCCATGGAGCCCGGTCACATCCCCTCTCGGAATGGTCGGGTGTTGGAGCGAAATATCGGTAAGAAAGAGCTGCTCGATTTGGCGAATCTACGGCGGAAGGAGTACAAAGGCGAAACGCATCTGGCCGACGATGGCAGTATTTCGACAACAGGTCTGGTAGCGGCTGCTGCCGAAGGTGATGAATTAGCCCTTCAAATCTGGACCGAAGTAGGTGAAATGCTGGGTGAAGGGCTGGCTTCACTCATTAAGATATTAGACATCAAACAGGTGTTAATTGGTGGCGGGTTATCTGCTTCCTTTGATTACATTTTGCCTGCGGTTAATAAAACGCTCGATTACTGGCTCAATGATTATTACAAAAACGGATTGAGCATCAAGCGTGCCACCCTAGGAAACGACGCAGGACTATTGGGAGCCGCTTCGCTTTGTTTTGAATAAAAGGAGGGAAAAGAGGAGAGGGAGGAAGAAAGGAAAACACATAGCGCAAGGCTTTTTTGCTCTACTCCCTTTTTTCCTTTCAGATAACATTTACTTCCGGTGAGATCGTGATGCCAAATTTAGTGTAAACTGACTCCTGCACTTTTTTAGCCAGTTGCATAATTTCGTCGCCGGTTGCCTTACTATAGTTGACGAGGACTAAGGCTTGTTTGGTGTGAACGCCTGCGTCGCCGGAACGATAGCCTTTCCAGCCAGCCTGCTCGATAAGCCAACCCGCCGGGATTTTCACTACATCGTCGCTCATGGGATAACCGGGCAGGTTTGGATAGCGGGCTTTAAGTGTATCGAACTGAGGTTTTGGAATTTCGGGGTTCTTGAAGAAGCTACCTGCATTACCAATTTGCGTTGGGTCAGGAAGTTTACTGCGTCGAATGCGGATAACGGCTTCACTAATGGCTTTTATCGACAACGCATCCTCCGATATGCCCATCTCGGCTAATGTTTCCTGAATAGCACCGTAGCGGGTATGAAAAACCGGGTGTTTATTTAACTGAAACGTAACACTTGTAATGATGTATTGCCCTTTTAGATCTCGTTTAAAAACACTCTCCCGATAGCCGAACGCACATTCAGCATGTGTAAAAGTTCTTTTTTCACTGGTCAGAATATGGACAGCAGTAAGCGATTCAAAGACTTGCTCCAGTTCAACCCCATAAGCCCCAATATTTTGCATAGGTGCAGCTCCCACTGTACCCGGTATTAATGACAGGTTTTCCATGCCAGCATAGCCGTTCTGAACGCAAAATTGAACGAACTCGTGCCAGTTGACACCGGCTCCAGCCGTTATATACACATGGTCGTCGTCCTCACGAACGACATCTATGCCCGGAATCGCAACTTTAACGACTAAGCCATCGAAGTTATGGCAGAGCAATACATTGCTTCCCCCCCCAAGAATAAGCTTAGGCTGATTGATAAAGTCAGTTAGTTGAAGTACTGTTTTAAGGTCTTCTTCATTATTGACCTCAACCCAGTACCGTGCATTGGCATCGATTCCAAACGTATTATATGGCTTAAGCGAAACGTGACTTTGTATATTCAGCATGAATTATACGTTATAAAGGCTCAAAATTAACCAAAATACGGGATGGGTTGGTGCGTATAATAATTCGTTTGAGTTATTACAAAGACAAATGGTTATTTTTGCCCTTCAATGTAAGGATAGCTATGCGTTTCCGGGTAGGAGAAGTTATTGTGTTGGGGCTTATGTTTATGACTGGTTGTGCCAGCAGCCGCTCGACTACGTCGGTTGTAGACTACAACAGCTATACCGAAGACCTAGCATCAGTTCGGCCGGTTTATAATACAGTGCCGGCAGTTGCGCCAACGGTTTCGTCTCCTGTAACAGCTACAACATCTGCCATCCCCGTGACCACTCCCCGGAGAACCGACACACGCAAAGCCAATGCGCCTGCAGAGGCTCTTCATGTTAATCGTCGGCTCGATATGGTGCTGGATACCATCGCTACGCAGAATCGCTCCATACGGTATGCTCCCGGCTTTCGTATTCAGGTATATGTGGGCACGGTTCGCAGAGAAGTTGATGACATAAGACTACTAATTTCCCAAAACTTTCCTGAGTTGAGCCCTTATCTGAGTTACAATCTGCCAACCTACAAATTGAAAGTAGGTGATTTTATGCGCCGAATGGATGCCGAACGGTACTATGCATCCGTACGGCGTTTAATCGGATCAGCTCAGTTACAACCTGATAAAGTTGATATTCGAAGGAGCCTGTTAATAAAATAAGTAGGTCGTATGTCGTACAGTAATTTTTCTGATGTTACCTTTAATTGCTATTTAAAATATTAGGTTTGTTATTTACTATATGTGTATATTATGAAAAAAGCGTTAGTTACCGGAATAACCGGACAAGATGGAGCTTATCTGACTGAATTGTTGCTGGGGAAAGGATATGAAGTGCATGGCATCAAACGTCGGAGTTCGCTCTTCAATACGCAACGGATTGATCACTTGTACGAAGACCCGCACGAAAAAAATGTGCACCTTAAACTTCACTACGGCGATTTATCTGACTCTACTAATATAATTCGTATCATTCAGGAAGTACAGCCCGACGAAATTTACAACCTCGGAGCTATGTCGCACGTACGGGTTAGCTTCGATGAACCAGAATATACCGCTCAGGTAGATGGAATTGGTACGCTTCGTATTCTGGAAGCGGTTCGACTACTTGGCTTGACCGAGAAAACCCGTATTTATCAGGCTT
>CAXTJJ010000144.1:0-11726 GCA_964244155.1 uncultured Spirosoma sp. | reverse complement strand
ATCTTTGAGCAAATTCATAAAGCCATTACTATAGTAACAGCCTCCATTACTAACCGTCTGAAAGCATCGGTACAATTCATCCAGGCCATCTGTTGCATACAGAAATCCAAAGAAGCCCATTTGCATGGCGCTGGCTACCATTCGCATATCAGGATTTCGGGTGTACAGAATGAATTTTGTCTGTTGATTTGATCGCTGCATCTGTTCAACAATCTCAAAACTCCGCTGCCCTGAAATCTCTGATTCCAGAATTACACATTGCGGGCGCTTGACTCTGATCTGCTGCATGGTATCCTCCATCTCAACGGCACGACCTACAACATTGTAGCCCTGTTCCTTCAGAAGCTGGCTTAGTACCTCACAGTTGAATAACTCTGACTGCGCAACGAGGATCGAAAATTCGCGACGACGAATCGCAAACTTTTTTGTCAAATCCTCACCACTGTCCATATGATTCATAATCTTATACATCTATAGGGTAGAGCAATGTAACACTGATAGAAAGCCATCAGCAACAGCCAACGGATGAAATCACCATTTTTCCGGACGAAATCACCCATTTAGTTTCAACTTTATGGGTGATTTCGTCCGGAAAAATGGTGATTTCACGCAAAACGGTTTGCTTTAAGCCTTAGAAGGACTCTATTTTTGATTATCCAATTGCACAACACATATTTGACCATCGGATGATGAATCAGGAAGAATCAGCAATAACGTTCGGCTACGAAGCCTCAGAAGAGGAGATCCAAAAAGTCATTTTAGCATGGGCGCAGGCAACGGAAGCATTCCACTATCGCTTCGCTAAATTGGATCGAATCATAAACACGTTACAGGCAGCGGCCCGTCGGCAACCATCAGCAAGCAGGGCGCGCTTGAATAAACTCATCGAACTCCGTCAACATATGGGCGATGTTTTGATGACGTTATTACTGGATATGTCAGGTCAGAAAACAGGGCAATCAGCTCAGCTTTCCAAGCCTGGTCAACTCTACTCACATGCCAATTTATTGGATGAGTTGAATCGACAAATAGATGCCGAACTGATTAGCGTCACGACGGTAGCTCAAGCTTAGTGTTCATCCTCCCCTAGATAAAGGTTGCCCCGACTATGCACTAGCCGGGGCTTTTTTCGTACAGGCTGACTTATCCTGAGATAACAGTACCGAGAAGACTTGAAATCTCAATATCGATCCGTTTGAAGTGCATAAATTCGGCCAATAGCTGATCCGCTTCTTCGGGCGATTTAGTACCAGACTCCCGAAGCAGTTGCTGCAGATTCGCCATCCGCTGCTCCGCTAACATCTTTTTGATCCGCAGGATGTTTCGATAGGCTGAGTCGGCTAAAATACCAATCTCCTCCTCTGAAGGAACAAAGATTTCATGTTTTAGCCACCCACCGCTGATTTCGTAGCGGGGTGTAGTCATGTTGATGGCCTGACTCTGAATTTCTACATCGTTAGGACCTTCCGGCTCATTGGCGCGACGATTTAGAAAGTCGCCTGCTGTCAGAATGTCGCCCCGGTTGTAGGCCTCCCGAAACAAGGTCAGAATCAGGTTATAAGGCGAAGTTTGAAAATCAATTTCGTGCAACTCGCTTAATACGTATTGACAGAGCGTTATACCCGGCTCTAGTTCGCGTGCACCGTAGTTTATTAGCAACCTGATACATTCCTCCTCCTGATAGGATAAAGGTGCTCTGGCGGGCTTTATGCGCTCATCTGTGTAGAACTTATCCGATGCTGGTGCATCAGCAGAAGCATCGGGCTGAAGTGGCTCATCGCCCAACCCGGCAAATAGAGCATTTATGTCGTCGGCGGATGGCTCTGGCAACGTTGACGAGTTGCCAGACATCGGTTTGCCCGACGAATCACCAGGCCGTTGCGGCCGTTCTGAGTCCTTTTTTTGTTGATCCTGCTGTTTCCGTAACAGGCGATTTATCTCCGAGATAACCGATTGTTCACTAACATGAAAAACCTGAGCTACGCGCTGAGAGAGGGTCTGACGTTTAAGCGGATCGGGTATTTTTGTTATACTGACACATACATCAGAAATCCCTTCGGCACGCTTGAGTGGATTGTCACCCGCTTCAGTTAACCATCGGCTGGCTTTAAAGTCGATAAAGTCCTGTGACTGTTCCCGGATATAGGTTTTGAAGGCATCAGCCCCGACCTTATGGACGTAGCTGTCCGGATCTTCGCCATCGGGCAATAGAAGTAGTTTTAGATTCAAGCCTTCTTCCAGTACCATATCCAACCCCCGCAAGGCCGCCTTGATGCCCGCAGCATCGCCATCGTAGAGAATTGTCACATTAGGCGTAAAACGAGAGATCAACTTAATCTGCTCGGTTGTAAGCGATGTTCCCGACGAGGCTACTACGTTTTTGATACCCGCCTGATGCAGAGAAATTACATCCGTATACCCTTCCGTCAAATAGCAGACATCCTCCTGCCGGATAGCCTGTTTTGCCTGGAAGATGCCGTACAGAACCTGGCTCTTATGATAAACCGATGTTTCGGGCGAATTAAGATATTTAGGCTGATTTTTATCAACTTTTAAGATTCTGGCACCAAAAGCGATGACTCGGCCTGATACATTATGGATCGGAAACATAACCCGCCCCCGAAATCGATCAAACACTTTTTTGTCGCCACCCGGATTTCCGTCTTTGATTAGAACAAGCCCGGCTTTCTCGAGCAAATCGCGGCTGTACCCCCGGCGTTGCCCTTCCTTCAGGAGGGCGTCCCACTGGTCGAGTGAATAGCCTAATTCGAAAGCCTCAATGGTCGGATTTGTAAAACCACGCTCCCGGTAATAGCTTAGCCCAATGCTCTTGCCTTCATCAGTAGTTTGCATTGTTTCCTGAAAGAAGGCTTTAGCGAAGTTGAGCACAATGAGCAGACTTTCCCGTTCATTCTGCCGCAGGAGATCTTCCGGAGTCTGTTCCTGCTCCTCAATCTCTACACCGTATTTTTTCGCCAGATAGCGAAGGGCCTCGCCATAGCCAATATTTTCGATGTCCATAACAAACCGAACGGCGTCACCCGCTTTGCCACACCCAAAGCACTTATATATTTGCCGGGTTGGATTAACGTTAAACGACGGCGTTTTTTCGTTGTGAAACGGGCAGCAGGCGATGTAATTACTACCCCGTTTTTTGAGCGACACAAAGTCGTTGATTACTTCCAGAATGTCGGTTGATTGACGAATTCGTTCAACAGTTTCTTCAGGAATGCGCATTGGATAAATAGAGGTTATACAGCTTATCAAAGATAAGGCTAAAGTTGGTGGTTGTCTATCCGGCTAATCGGTAAACACCCTAAGTGATTGTTTATTTGGCAGCGTTTTTGCTATCCTTCTTCATTGAGATTCAGACCAATATCGCATGAAAATATTTTTATGTAACGAATCATGAATTCACCTCTCCTTTTTGACACCCGTAAGTCCGCTTATCTCCAAACCACCCGTGTGCGGAATCGCAGAAGTTTACTAGTGAGTATGCTTCTCCTTGCTTTGTTGCAGTCCTGCCGTATACAATCTACTGATCCAGATCCTGTAGTGCCGGTAGGCGGCAAATCTGCCGATCAGTATACAGGCGATGTGGCTACTAAATGGGCCGCCTTACAACTCAAGCTCACGAAAACCACTGCTGGCTTTACTCCGCCTGTAGCTTCGCGTGCGTATGGTTATGCCGGTTTAACTATGTACGAAGCTGTGGTTCCTGGTATATTGACTCACAAATCGCTGGTCGGTCAACTTCAGGGGCTAACAGCTCTCCCACAAGTTGAGTCGGGCAAAACCTATAATTGGGCACTGAGCGCCAACGCGGCCGAGGCCGCTATTTTACGTAGTTTATACCCAACCGCCAGCCCAGCTAACAAGACAACAATTGATTCGCTGGAGACGGCATTGCTGACAACGTTTAAAGAGACTGACGAAACTGTCAATCAACGTTCCGTTGATTTTGGCAAGTCGATTGCAAATGCAGTCTTTGACTGGTCAAAAACAGACGGTGGTGATGCTGGGTATAGCCGCAATTTTCCGGCAAGTTATATTGTTCCAACGGATGCTGGTGTGTGGCAACCGACCGAAAACGGGCAGAAAATTCCGATGCAGCCTTATTGGGGCCAGAATCGGACGTTTGTTAAAGCAAACAATGACCTGCCCATGCCTAAGCCGTTGCCTTATTCTACCGATACCAAATCGGCTGCGTTTGCGCAGTACCTTGCTGTATATAACAAATCAAATAGCCTGACCCAGGCAGAAAAAGAAATAGCGGTTTGGTGGGCCGATAACCCAGCCGAAACATTTACGCCACCCGGCCACTCCTACAATATTGCCCGGATTGCTGCTGTAACAGCTAAAGTAGATCTGGCTAAAGCGGCCGAAACGTTTGCTCGTACCGGCATTTCAGTAGCCGATGCGTTCACGTTATGCTGGCGCTGCAAATTTACCTATAATAATATCCGGCCGTATACCTATGTCCGGCTGGCTATTGACCCAACTTGGATACCCTTTTGGCCTGCCCCTCCCTTTCCGGGCTTCCCTTCGGGCCATGCAACGCAATCGTCATCGGCGGCCACGGTGTTAACGGCTTTATACGGTGAAAACTTTGCGTTCACCGATGATTCGCACATTGGCCGAATTAGAGACGTAGCTCGCAACGTGGAGTTCAAAGCACGTTCGTTTACATCGTTTACGCAAGCGGCTATAGAATCTGCTGATTCCCGTTTTTATGGTAACATTCATACAAAACAGGACAATGATACGGGTCTTGCCGAAGGCAAGAAAATTGGCGCCAATGTGAATGCACTGGCCTGGCAGAAGTAAAGAAATGGAGGAGGGGGAGGAAGGAGGAAAAGGGACGATAAATACCCCTTTTCTCCTTCCTCCCCCTCCTCCATTTCTCCTTTCTTAATAAGCTCTTACCAACTTGCCTTCCATAAAATTCACAAAGGCTTTGTTGACAACGTTGTTACCACCGGGCGTTGGATAGTCGCCGGTGAAGTACCAGTCGCCCGAGTGATTTGGGCAGGCTTTATGAAGGTTTTCAACCGTTTGATACACAACAGCAACCTCGGCGTTCAGATCGGCGGGGGTGACAATATGAGCAACTTTCTTTGACAACTCTTCATGTGTAAATGGCTCAAAAAGCGCTTTTACATAATTCTGCTTAGATGCATTGCCCGTTTCTATAGCCGCTACGCATTGGCCGTAGACTTCGTCCAACAGTTCTTCCTGACCGCGATCTTTCAATAATTCGAGCGCAGCCCGGAAACCAATAAATTCCTTGAACTTCGACATGTCGATGCCGTAGCAGTCAGGAAAACGAATCTGGGGAGCTGATGAGACAATGATGATTTTCTTAGGCCCCAGGCGGTCCAGCATGCGAAGGATACTCTTTTCGAGGGTTGTGCCCCGTACGATAGAGTCGTCAACAACGACAACATTATCCTTTCCTTTCTTTATAACTTCAAACGTTGTGTCATACACATGCGACACCATATCATCGCGCTGTGAGTCGTCGGCAATAAACGTTCGCAATTTTACGTCTTTGGCAACCAGTTTTTCGATACGCGGCCGGAAAGAGAGTACCCGATCCAGTTCTTCTTCAAAAAGGATACCATCCATAATGGCTTTTTTGCGTTGCTTGGCCAGGTAATCCTCCAATCCTTCCACCATGCCGAAGAAAGCCGTTTCTGCGGTGTTTGGAATGTAGGAGAAAACGGTATTCTCGAGATCGTAATCTATTTCTTTGAGAATCTGCGGAATGAGCAGTTTTCCCAGTGTTTTACGTTCGTTGTAAATATCAGGATCAGTGGCCCGCGAGAAGTAAATCCGCTCGAAACTGCATGACTTTTTCTCGATTGGTTTGACAAACTCCTGCTCCATGTATTCACCATATTTGTCAATGATGAGCGCATGGCCGGGTTTTACTTCCTGAATGGCACTGTAATCGACGTTGAAAGCGGTTTTAATAGCTGGTTTTTCTGACGCGACCACAACCACCTCATCATCCGCATAGTAATAGGCTGGACGAATCCCGGCCGGGTCACGGGCTACAAAAGATGCTCCATAGCCTGTCATACCAACCATGGCATAACCTCCGTCAAAATCGCGACAGGACCTATGCAAGACGCGCTGCATGTCGAGGTTGTCTTCAATGATATCCGAGAGATCCGGGTTTTCGTAAATACCCTTGAATCGCTCGAATACACGCTGGTTTTCCTCGTCGAGGAAGTGACCAATTTTTTCCATCACCGTTACGGTGTCAACCTTATCCTTCGGATGCTGGCCGAGCGAAACGAGTTTATCAAACAGTTCATCAACATTTGTCATGTTGAAATTACCCGCTACGACCAGATTCCGACTACGCCAGTTACTCTGACGAAGCATTGGGTGACAGTTCTCAATTTCGTTGGCTCCGTGTGTGCCATAGCGCAAGTGACCCATCCATACCTCGCCCGTGAAAGCGATGTTCTCCTGAAGCCACTTTGCGTCTTTGGCTTTGTCTTTGTTACCTTTGAGCGCTTTACGAAATTTCTTATTAACTTTTTCGAAGATGTCCGTTACGGGGCGCTGATCGACGGAACGATAGCGGCTGATGTAGCGATGCCCGGCAGGAACGTCGAGCTTGATGTTGGCAATCCCGGCACCATCCTGGCCACGATTGACCTGCTTTTCCATCAGCAGGTATAGTTTGTTGGCTGCGTATAACGCTGTCCCGTACTTATCAATGTAATACTGGTACGGTTTGCGTAACCTGATTAGGGCAATACCGCACTCATGTTTGATAGCGTCGCTCATGAGGGAGTTTGTCGAAGCACTTGATTTAGTAGTACTGAAGTAACGGCACTGCCTGTCCAATGGTTCGGCAGGCCTCTAAACAAATGTAGGCAAAAAAGGCATCTACTTATTTTCGACAGGACTCGTTTTTGCCGCCCAACGACTCATCAACAAGTAAATAATGACTGATGACAGAGTGCCCACCAGCGAACCAGCGAACGTATCTTCGACAAAA
Organism: uncultured Spirosoma sp.; assembly: GCA_964244155.1. Classification (GTDB taxonomy): domain Bacteria; phylum Bacteroidota; class Bacteroidia; order Cytophagales; family Spirosomataceae; genus Spirosoma. Next base: position 4,708 of record CAXTJJ010000144.1, on the reverse strand, counting down.
TGCTGAAACAAATACACCCTCGAATAACCCGTCAGAACACCCAATAACAGCCAAACCCACCCCCTGCTTTTCTTTTCGTCCAGAAAAGCCAGTAGCCCAAACATAGCAAAAGCCGTGGTCGTATGACCCGATGGAAAACTGTTGTAGCTATATATATCCAGGCCTTTAATGATGTGGTACTGGAAAGTAGAATGCTCAAAATATTTAAGCGGCCGAGGTGAGCCATGGAAAACAACCTTCTTCAAAAACTCGGACGTCAGTGAGGACAGGGCAAAACTCGCGAAGCTCATTATTCCAATACGCCAGCTAAGAAGCAGAAGAAGCAGACAAACAGCAACAAAAAAAGCTCCATCTCCCAAGTAGGTAATGTACGGAAAGATTAAATCGGCGAGCACGCTATTGCGCGTGTTTACCCACTGCATTAATTGCTCTTGAGAGTAAAATACCTGCAATAGCCCAACTACCGCCAATACCAAGGCGTAGGTGAAGAAAAAGAGCCGATTGTTGCGAAACAAATTAATTAGCATCAGGAACGCCAAAGTCGGATTAATGGGCTGGAGTGGCCTTTTCAACCGTAATACCTACGCTCATAATATTGAGCAACGGGTCCTGACGCATGTACTGTTTGAGTTGCATCGTGTATTTGCCCGGCTTTGGAAAATGGTAATTCCGTTTCATCAGGAATTTATGATCGAAGAGATCACCCAGGCCATCACCATTGGGTTTACCGGTTTTGGGGTCCATTAAGATCAGCTCGTCCAGCCGGGATTCAATTTCTTTCCCGGTTGCATCACGCAGGTAACGCGTCAGATACAGGTTGTAATAGCCGTAGGATACGCTATTGCGCAAGTTGTAATAAATATTGTAGGGCTGCGACGCATCGGTGATCTCGAATGTGAACGATGGCGCATTTTTAATATACCACTTTCCATCTTCAATGTCGGTATATTCTTTATAGACCGCATTTGTGTCACAACTGCCAATGAGCAGTGTTATACACAACAGTAACCCCAGACCTTTCATACACATTACGCAAAATAGTTTGCAAAGCTACAACGGGGCGGCTGGCTTTTCAAACAGCAAAAAACTACTTAAATAGTTTTGAAACGACAAAAATAGTTTTAGTTTTGTTCTATGGAAAAGTTAACAGCTAAAGAAGAAGAAGTGATGCAGGTGCTCTGGAAAATGGAGCAAGGCTATGTAAAAGACATGGTTCCTCAGTTTACAAATCCTCCATTACACTATAATACAGTTTCGACTATTGTTCGCAACCTTGAGGAAAAAGGCTATATCGGTCATAAAGCTTACGGCAACACGCATGAATATTACCCAATTATAAGCAAGGAAGCATATCAGAACCGGTTTGTGCTGACTAAAGTAGTGGATGAGTATTTCGATAATTCCTACAAAAATCTGGTTAGCTACTTTGCTAAAAATGAGAAGATTTCGGCCGATGAGCTGCGGGAAATCCTGGCTATGATCGAGAAGAAATAAACGGTATGATCCCGGACAAACGTCCGCTAGTTTTATAAAAAAGCTAAACCGGACGTTGGTCCAGGATACGTTACCCGTTATGGAAACTTTACGCTATGTCGTGTTGGCCAACGGACTACTGGCCGTTGTAAGCGTTGCGTATTACGTTTTGCTTCGGCGCGAAACGTTTTTCGGCGCCAACCGGCTAGCCTTGTGGTTAGGGCTAGCCGGAGTTCTGCTTCTCCCCTTACTTGAATTACCCGACTGGCGTCCTCAACCAGTGCGGTCGGTTATGCGGCAAACAGCCCAGGCTATTGTACCACGTATACTGCCAAACCCAGATCACTCACCCGATGTAACGATCACGTTTCCGGATCAGCAAACATACCGGGCGTTTCGGGCGCAACAAAAACGGTTCGTCTGGTCGTGGCAATTGGGCTTATCTCTGACTTACATAGCAGCCCTTGCTCTGCTATTGATTCGGTTTAGCATTCAGTTGTTCTCGCTTCGCAAGCTCATTCGGCAGTCAGCGCATGTGCCATACGATGATTTCGTATTGGTAAGCAATACGATTGTCACGTCGCCCTTTTCTTTTTTCAATTGGGTAGTCCTGAATCCCGACCAGCACACGCCCGATGAGCTAGACCAGATTCTCCGGCACGAGCGCGTTCATGTGCAGGAACGACACAGCATCGACATGCTCGCTGCTGAGTTCGTATGCATTATGTTCTGGTTCAATCCAGCGGCTTATCTATTCCGTCATTTACTGCACGAAACCCTCGAATTCAGCGCCGACCGGGCTGTGCTTGCCGAGGGTATCGATGCGAAAGCCTATCAATACAACCTGCTGAAAGTGAGTTTATCGGCAGGGCAATCGGCGTTGACCAATCATTTCAGTAAAGCGCAGCTTAAATCCCGGATCGTTATGCTCAACCAACCAAACTCCTCAAAAAGTACCTGGCTCAAATACCCGGTTTTTTTTATTGCAGCTTTAACGGTAGCCTCGGCCTTTGCCCGACCGCAGCATGTACGAGCATTGGGCAAATACATACCTGAACCCGTTGTCGAAACGATCGAAGCGGTTTTAGAGTCGCCTAAGAAAAAAGGGCAGGCTCTTATTGAACAAAGGTACACTAACCTCAACCTTACCAAACTCCCCGCCCGCCAACTTAAAAAGAATCCGTCCGTTAGCAAGGGCAATATATCGTTCGATTCGACAAGCCAACTAGCCACCAAAGATTCCCCCCGCGTAAGCTCATGCCGTTACATGATCTATCAAGGCGATTACCTCTACTGGATTGTGACCCCAAAAACGACATTTGACGATTTCACTGTCATGAAGAAGGAGTTCGAGAAACAGGGCTATAACATGCAGTTGAACGAACTGAAATACGACCCTCTGTATACTTATATAGACCGTGTTTCAATTACGGTTGTTGGATCAACCAGTAGCAGGATAAGAGTAAACGAGCTTGACGATGACCTAAAACCCATTCCTACTATTGCGGGATATGTAAATATTAAAAATACCCAGATAAGTAGGATAGGATCAAGCAGACTTAATGGGCGATATAGCAAAAACTTTCCTCTATATCAAACTGAAGCAGAGGAAGAATTTCCTGACATGCTGCGTAACGTTGCCAATGATGACGAAGCTCTCATTTCCCAGTTTATTGATAATAAAAAGATGGATTACCTGATCCTATCAGGCGAGCAAAAATATGGTCATTTAGGAATAGGCTTCCGTAAATTCGATCAAAAAGCCATCAAAAAACAGTCGAGTTCTAACAGCATAATACGTGTCGATTCAGGCGGTTCCCTTTCCATAGGAAATGAAATGTATGTGGTCAAAGCATTTATTAATAACGAACCGGTTACCCCTGAAGCAATTCATAGGCTAAATATAAGTCAGCTTTATACTGTCGCTGTAATTTTAGGGTACGATAACGCCATGCAAAAACGGTCGGGCATTGACTATCTTCTGTTTTACGTCAACGAAAATCAGTAAGCTAATGTACGCCTTCACCAACCGCTTTAGCGGCCCTACTCTTCGCCAGCGCGTGGGTATGATCAATAGCCAACCTTCGGGACCCCTAGCCTGGTGGCGGTATGCCCTGTGGATGGTCGTGTTGGGAGTCGTCGTGCTGGCTTGTCAGCATACGCGTAACAAAAATCCTCTTGTCTCGAACCAGACATTTGCCACCAATGCATTACCCGCTACCAGCCCAACGCGGGCAAGGGTTGTCGAGCTGGAAGATAAAGGAACTTGGTATCGTCATCTGGCTCTCTTCCGGGATAAATTTGGAACTGAAGCCGTGGAGAGCAAACCAGTAATTTTACAGATAAAAGGCAATCATTTTGTGTTGCCTGATGACTTCAAATATGAGTCGGCCGTTTACATTGATGGTCAGGAGGCTCCCATTGAGGCTTTGACAAAGCTATCGCCAGAATTTGTCAGTGAGCTTTTTGTCATGCACCAATGGGAGAACATGGCGAATGTCGATACCAAGGCAAAACCCTATCAGATTATAGTGCAAACCAGCCCACAACCCGTTCCATTCAATGGCAAACGGAAGCAGTTTTTCACCTTACTACAGGCGGCTGCCATTTCGCAATATCCATTGGGTGAGAGCTTCTCGTTCAATATGAATCAATTGCTGGAAGCAACTTTTTTCCACAATAAAAATGCGCTGGTCGAACGGACTAAAAATGAGCATCTGAGCGTATATGACGAATACGCCAAATCAGTGGAAATTGCCATCAATAATTTACCGGCAACACTCGCTGATGTAAAGACAATTCACGTTCGGGAAGTAGCCAGACTTTATACAAAAGAACGCCCTTACATTGAGTGGTTTCGGGCTGATAACCCGTTACCCCGATTCCAATTATACATCGAGACCACGCCGAAACGAGCCAAGCGCGACAGCAGTTACTATGTTTTCAGTCCATTTTACACAGGGGATTTTTGAGACTTAACTTTAAGTAGTGTTATCACTCTTTGGCGAAGAAGCTGTTTAAACTTTCCTTTTTAAGCCAAAATCAAGCGTATTTTTTTGTCATGCTGAGGAACGAAGCATCTTAAAGTCGACTAATAGGCAGTTTAAAGATGCTTCGTTCCTCAGCATGACAAAAAATCGATCAATTCGTCAGCTTTTAAAAGTTTAAATAGCTTCGAACAAAAGAGACTTTAGTCATTAGCAAAGCCTAAAAACAAGCAACCCCGATCTAACAG
>CAXTJJ010000143.1:0-11736 GCA_964244155.1 uncultured Spirosoma sp. | reverse complement strand
CATTTACCGGCTCGAAAACTGGGCGGGCACCGGCAGCAGTCGGCAGATCTGGACAACCACCGTTGCGCCTATCACTAGCTTCGCCAAGCGCGAAACGCCCGAGGTAAAAGAGGCCGTTCGGTTATCAGGGAATTATGCCTATACCCTCTTCAAATACAAGCAGAAGACCATTAACGAAGAGCAGTCTTTCTTTACCGACCCAAGCCTGTTTTCGGTATTTGACTTCAACCTGATCCAGGGCAATCCGGCAAAACCGTTCTCCGACGATCATTCGATTGTGCTTACTGAAACCACCGCTAAACGGTATTTTGGTACGGAAAACCCCATTGGCAAAGTACTGGGTTCTAACGACAACACCGCTTTTACGGTCAGTGGGATTATCCGGGATATTCCCAAGAATTCGTCCATTCGGGGCGATATGTTTCTGCCAATCTCCCTGCTCTTCAAGACTATGTATGAAGGGAACAAGGAGGGCAAGAACATGGATAACGATTTTTCGCAGTTCCAGTACAACACGTATTTACTCGTCCAGCCCAACACGTCCATCGCTAACCTGGCGACTAAACTGCGCACCATTCACCTGCGCAACAAGCCTGATGATACCGACCTCACCTATCTGTTACAGCCGCTGCCCGACATGCATTTATACAAAGCCGACGGCACGGAAGGGGGCATCGAAACCGTCAGGATGTTCTCCATTATTGCGTTGCTGATTTTAGCGATTGCCTGCATCAACTACGTGAACCTATCGACGGCCCGCTCGCTGCTGCGCTCCAAAGAGGTGAGTATGCGCAAAATTGTGGGAGCCGCCCGGACTCAACTGTTCATGCAGTTTCTGGTCGAAACCACGCTCCTCTTTTCGCTGGCAGCCTCGCTGGCCCTTGGTCTGCTCTTTGGCTTGCTTCCCCTTTATAATGAACTATCGGGTAAAGAACTCGTGCTCAATTTCAGTGACTATCACATTTGGCAGATTATTGGGCTAACCATTATCGGTACGCTGGTTGCTTCGAGTATTTACCCGGCGGTGTTACTATCCTCCTTTGAGCCCTTGAAAGCCTTGAAAGGCAAGGTGTCGGCCCGGTTGAGCGAAGCCTCTTTCCGAAAATTGCTGGTCGTAGTCCAGTTTGCCGTTTCGGTCATTTTGATTGCGGGTACGTTTATCATCAATAATCAACTTCACTACATCCGAGCTAAAGAGCTTGGCTACGACCGCACACATGTGTTCGCATTCAACATGCGGGACATGAGCAGGCATTATGATGCCGTGAAGGCCGACTTATTGAATCAACCCGGTGTAGCGGCCGTTACCCGCGCCGGTGGCAATATCGTCCAGTTGGGCGGGCAAACCGGCGACAATGAATGGGATGGAAAGGCGCAGGGCGAAACCATGATGATGCGCCCCGTAGCCATCGACAAAGACTTTATACCGTTCTTTAACATGAAGTTGCAACAGGGCGCCAATTTTACCGGGGCCGTAGCCGACTCGCTGCATTTTATCCTGAACGAAACGGCGGTGAAAGCCGCCCGGCTCAAGAATCCGATAGGCAAGCGGTTCAGACTATGGAAACATAACGGCACCATCATTGGCGTGGTTAAAGACTTCCATTTTGCGTCGATGAAACAGAAGATCGAGCCCGCTATATTTTATTACGAGCCTAAAGATCTGGGCTCCATTTATATAAAAACAACCGGCAAGGATGCCGAACACGCCATCGCTTCGGCTCAGCAGGCCTGGAAGCAACACAATGCTGACTTCCCGTTCGAGTATTTTTTTCTGGATGACATATTCAATAGTCTCTACAAGTCCGAACAGCAAACCGGGCTTCTGTTCACGATCTTTTCGTCCATCGCCATCCTGATCTCGTGCTTGGGTTTGTTCGGCCTGGCGGCTTATACGGCACAGGTACGCACTCGTGAAATTGGTGTCCGTAAAGTATTGGGAGCCAGCGTTACAAGCGTTATTCAACTACTGGCGAAGGACTTTATCCAGTTGGTCATCATAGCGATTGTCATTGCCGTTCCGCTGGCCTGGTGGGCCATGAGTTTATGGCTTCAGGACTTTGCCTATCGCATTGACATCGAGTGGTGGATCTTCGCCATGGCTGGCCTGTTGGCACTGGCCATTGCTCTGTTAACGGTCAGCTTTCAAAGCATCAAAGCAGCCCTGATGAACCCGGTGAAGTCGTTGCGAAGTGAGTAACGACAAACGGCACTTAACAATTATTAACAACTTGTCTATAAGTAGCTTACTTATCTTTCCACCGCACTAAGCTATGGATAGATCATGCTACGAAATTACCTCAAAATTGCGATCAGGAATCTGCTCCGGCGCAAGTTCTATGCCCTACTCAACATCATTGGTCTGGCCGTCGGCATGACGTTCACCCTGCTTATTGGCAGTTACGTCTGGAGCGAATTACAGGTCAATAGCGAATTACGAAATGCAACGAATCAATACATTATCCGCAGTAAATGGAAACAGCCTGGTTTAGGTTATGAAGACGTAACGGTAGCCCCGCTGGGTAAAACGTTGAAAGAAAAATACCCTGGCTTAGTCGCCAATTACTACCGATACGACGTATTGACTACTGCCATATCCAACGGGAACAAACATTTTGTTCGGGAGGTAGCACAAGCCGGTGACTCAACCATGATTGATATGTTTGGTTTTACTATGCTGTATGGCGATGCCCGAACAGCCTTCAAGGCACCAAATTCGGTGGTGATTACGGAAGAGAACGCCCTAAAGTATTTTGGTAAAACGGATGTGCTGGGGCAAATGCTGAATCTGAGTAATTATACAGGCAGTAAGCAGGCATTTGTGGTGACTGGGATACTGAAAAGTCTGCCCAAAAACTCGGCTACCTACCTGTGGGATTTACCTGTAAATGTCTTCATCCCCTTCAACAGTTTACAGGGTCGCACGGATGCGGATGGCTGGATGACCTGGAATATAGCCAACTACATCGAGTTAAAAGAAGGGGTACGTCCAGAGGATGTGCAGCAGCCAATGAAGCAAATACTGGCCACCTACGCTCCGAAAACCGTTCAAAAAAATCTTCAGCCCTACCTTACACCCCTAAAAGATTACTACCGCGATTTTAACAAGGGCATTGTCCGGAAAACGATTTATACCCTGTCGGGAATAGCCCTGTTTATCTTACTAATGGCTATCGTCAATTTTGTCAATAGCGCAGTGGCCAACTCAAGCTCACGCATTAAAGAGATTGGCATACGAAAATCATTGGGTGGACAGAAACGGCAACTGATTATCCAGTTTTTGGCCGAGTCGACCGTAATAGCGATGCTGTCGATGATCGTATCGTTGCTTTTTTACGAGTTATTCCGGTCTTCATTCGGCGAAATAGTCGGCAAGAAAATCGACTCACTTTGGACGGTATCACCTTATTTTCTAATTGTACTTAGCTTGTCGACACTCTCAATCGGACTGTTGGCCGGACTTTATTCGGCACTTATCCTATCCTCTTTACCGTCGGTCGATTCGCTAAAAGGCAAGTTGAAATCAGTAAAAGAAGGAATTGTCTTCAGGCGGTTCCTGATAACGGCTCAGTTTTCCATTGCGCTGCTTGTGTGTTGCGGAGCCGTGATTGTGTCGCAGCAGGTTGCTTATTTATTTGACAAAGACGTAGGCTACAATAAAGAGTCGATTGTGCTGCTATCCCTACCCCGTGACTGGACACCACAGGGCGTGGCCAGCATTGAAGCCGTTCGGAACGAATTGTCCCGATTGCCCGTCGTAAAAGACATAAGCATTTCCTCATCAAGCCTGAAAGGCGGCCCAACCTACGACCTGCATCTGTATCCGGTTGAAAAAGACTCCACCGACGCCATTTCGACATCCATCCTTCAAACCGACGAAAATTTTGTCAGAACGTACCAGGTCCCACTACTTGCGGGTCGGTTCTACAAGTCTTCGGCGCGGACGGAGCAGGAGGATAAACTTGTTCTGAACGAATCGGCCGTGAGAGCACTGGGCTACACTACCCCCAAAGCTGCGATTGGCCGACAGGTATATATCCAGGGTTACCGAAGCCCCATCACCATCATTGGCGTAACGAAGGATTTTAGCTTTCGCTCAATGAAGGAAAAGATCATGCCTGCTGCCATAGGTCATATTAATGGAGCCGGTTATCTGTTCGCTTATTTTTCGGTTAAACTTAGCTCCCGCGATTTACCCGGCTCTTTGGCAAGTATCGAGAAGAAATTTCACGAGCTGCTGCCTGACGCGCCTTTCGAGTATTCGTTTACCGACGAAGCATTGCAGCAATTGTATCAAGCCGAAATTCAACTAAAAAAAGCGTCACAGACAGCTACCCTTCTGGCACTGCTCATCGTTGTGTTGGGTATTCTGGCGATGGTTTCGCTGAGCTTAGTTCGACGAATGAAGGAATTGAGCATTCGTAAAATACTAGGCGCGAGTGTACCAGGGATTGTCCTGCTGTTTATGAAGGAGTTTCTGCTGGCATGGCTAATCGCCATACTGGTAGCGTGCCCTGTGGCGTATCTGCTTATGCAAAGTTGGGTGCAGACCTTCGCCTATCACATCGACGTCAGCCTGTTCTCATTCGGTTTTATAAGTCTGTTCTTTCTCCTACTCATTGGCCTGATCGTCAGCTTCCAAAGCATCAAAGCAGCCTTAATGAACCCGGTGAAGAGTTTGCGGAGTGAGTAGAGACGCAACCCTTTGCGTCTCCTTATGCGTCAGCCAAAACCATCCGGTCAGGGAGACGCAAAGAGTTGCGTCTCTACACTACTCCACCGACGCAGGCAAGAAAATCGTTTTATCCCGCAGGAAAGCGGCAATCCAGATCAGGACAAGCGGTACGAACGCATTGAAGGGAGTGCCGTGCGAGAGTTCGGTGGCGAGTGCCCCGGCAAAATAACAGGAGAGCAAAATGAAGCCTAGTTTCATTGTTTTGGGGTAAATGAACAGAGCTGCAAAGCCAATTTCCATCAAACCCAGCGGGATAACACTGGATGCAACACCGACTTTGCCAAGTGTATCAACAATTTCTTTGGATTGGGTTAATTTCATTACGCCACTCATAATGGCCATACCGGCCGCCAGAACGGTAAAAATGATCGTTACGATTCGCATTAGTTTTGGACTCATGGTTAGTACAGTTTAGTGTAGCCATTTACGGCTACGTTTGGTTACAACAAACGTAGTTAAACTAACTATCAATTTGTAAGCACTATACCAAAGGATACCGGTTTCCTACAGGATACTTCGTGGCAACTTAATATCACTCATTATCTTTAGTCTATGAACACAATCGTTGAAGCCACGTCTCCCGGAATTGGTAAGGGACAAATCCATTCCAGTGCTGCCTGCACGCAAAGTTTACGGGCGGTTCAGGACGCCCTTTACGTTCTGAGCGGAAAATGGAAACTACCTATCATTATTGCCCTGAGTGATGGACCGAAACGCTTCGGCGAGTTGCAGCGGCTGGTTACCGGAATTACGGCCAAAGTGCTCAGCAAAGAATTAAAAGAACTGGAAATGAATGAGTTCGCTGTGCGGCATGTCTACGCTACCATGCCCGTCACGGTCGAATATGAGCTGACCGAATACAGCCAATCCCTGAATAGTATTATCGAGGCTTTGCGGAGTTGGGGCATACAGCACCGCGCCCGGATTCTTGGTAAGGGTAAATTGGTTACTAATTGAGTGTAATGTCTTTGACAGGATGTACATCCTGCCGAAAAAAAGCCGTTTAAATTCTGTCCAGATGCGTACAGAATTTGTCCGTTTCTGGACATTACTATCAAGGCTAGAATCCTAAAAAGTGCCATTTCTAAAAGGGATGGCACTTTTTTTTGTTTGGCCGGGCATTTGTTATACATATACATAACTAATAAATGGCCATGAAGGGAACCTACTTAGGTGAGTTTGAAGAAGTGGTTTTGCTGGCAGTAGCGATCCGGTCGGGGGATGCCTATGGGGCAGCCATTGTTACGGAAATCGAGCAGCAGATGAACCGGTCGGTGAACCTCGGGGCCGTCCACTCAGCTCTGAATCGGCTCGGCGAAAAAGGGCTGGTAAGGTCTGAACTTGGCGGGGTAACCGCTGAACGGGGTGGACGACGCAAGCGACTGTATTCCGTAACGGCGGCTGGCCGTCGGGCGTTACAGGAAGTTCGGCAAGTGCGCAACCAGATGTGGGAAGCCATTCCAAACACAGCCTGGTCATGAAAGAGCAGCCTGTTCTCCCTCCGCGCTGGGCTACGCGCCTGCTGCATCTGTTCTGTGCGCCCCATCGCGTAGATGAGCTGGAAGACGATCTGGACGAACTATTTCAGCAACGAGTCAACACGATAGGAATACGAAAAGCTCGATGGCGCTATATAAAGGACGTATTTAGTTTGATACGGCCTTCATTGATGAAACGACAACCCAACGATTACCCCTCACCTTTTTTCCTGAACCCACCCATGCTGCGCAACTACCTGACCATCGCGTTGAGAAATCTGGTAAAAAACCGGGTGTATTCCTTCATCAACATCTTCGGGCTGGCAACGGGTATGGCAGTAGCCATGCTTATTGGCCTGTGGATGTACGACGAGCTGTCGTTCGATAAGCATACCAGAAACTATGACCGGATGGCGATGCTCTGGCAGTTCGTTAAGTTCGATGCGGAGAAAGCTTCCTACGATGTGATGCCTATTCCGCTGGCGCAGGAGCTGCGAGACAAATACCCTGATTTCGAAGCCGTTGCACTATCGAAACCCCGTGAAGTTATTGTGGCAGCCGGGGAGCGAAAGCTGCTGAAAATTGGCAATTACGTTGAGCCTGACTTTATCAAAATGGTGTCGCCAAAGATTCTGTCAGGCACGTCATTCGGGAACAACGATGTCAATTCGATACTTCTGTCAGAATCACTCGCCAATGCCCTATTTGGTGCTCATAATCCGCTCAATAAGCTGATCAAACTGGATAATAAACAGACCGTGAAGGTAACGGGCGTCTACCAAGATTTTCCGACCAACAGTACGTTCGACGGCTGCGCGTTTCTGGTTCCCTGGAAATTCTATGCCGCTAATGATGAAGGAGCCAAACGCGACCGGAACGAATGGGATTCTAATTCGTACCAGATTTTTGTCCAACTCAAACCGGAGGCCGATTTTGACCAGGTTTCGACTAAAATCAGGGATATTCGGATAAAGCGGGATAATCCACCGGGCTATAAACCGGAATTTTTTCTGCATCCGATGAGCAAATGGCATCTGTATGCAGATTTTAAAGACGGGGTCAATACAGGTGGCCTGATTACGTTTGTGTGGTTGTTTGGCATTATCGGCTTTATTGTTCTGTTATTGGCCTGCATCAATTTCATGAACCTGAGTACGGCCCGAAGTGAGAAACGCGCCAAGGAAGTCGGAATTCGGAAAGCAATCGGGTCGCTGCGTAGCCAGTTGATTGCGCAGTTTTTCAGCGAATCATTACTGATGGCCCTGCTGGCTTTTGTGCTGTCCATTCTGTTCGTACAGCTGACACTTCCCTTCTTCAATCAGGTTGCGGAAAAGAATATAGGCATTTTATGGCAGAACAGTGCGACTGCCCGGCCCCTCTTCTGGCTGGCCGGGCTGGGGTTCAGCTTGCTGACCGGCCTGATTGCGGGTAGTTACCCGGCGCTCTATTTATCGTCGTTCCAGCCCATCAAAGTGCTTAAGGGGATCACGCGAACCAACCGTTCGGCCACTGTTCCCCGTCGGGTGCTGGTCGGGTTTCAGTTCACGGTTTCGGTTACGCTCATCATCGGCACCATCATCGTGTTCCGGCAAATCGAATACGCCAAAGATCGACCGGTGGGTTATAGTCGCAGTGGGCTGATCGAAATAGGCATGAACGCCCCCGAACTGTACAGGCACTATACAGCCCTGCGGAATGATCTGCTCAACACAGGGGCCGTCGCGGGTATGTCCGAGTCATCGAATGCCATAACCGAACAGGCGGGCGGCACTACGGATATTTCGTGGAAGGGCAAAAAGCAGGGCAGTAAGCCCCTGGTCATGACGAATTACATCACGCACGATTATGGCCAAACGATTGGCTGGCAGATTAAAGAAGGACGGGATTTTTCCAGAGATTATTCAACCGATACGGCTTCGCTCCTCCTGAACGAATCGGCGGTCAGGCTAATGGGATTCAGGCATCCACTGAACGAACTGATCTATCGGGGTTTGCCAAGACGCCAATACAAAGTTATTGGTGTGGTAAAAGACATGATCAAAGAAAATCCATTCAAACCGGTCAGTCCATCGTTTTTTGCGCTCGAATACGGAAATGTCAATACCATTAATATCCGTTTGGCTCCGCAGGTATCAACCTCTGAAGCGCTGGCGAAGGTTGAACAGGTCTTTAAACGCTACAGCCCCGACTCTCCCTTCGACTACAAATTTGCGGATGAGCAATATGACCGAAAATTCGGTACCGAAAAGCGGATTGGCCGCCTGGCGGGTGGGTTTACTATCCTGGCGATACTGATCAGTTGTCTGGGTTTGTTTGGACTGGCGTCGTTCATGGCCGAACAGCGCACCAAAGAGATCGGCATCCGGAAAGTGCTGGGGGCATCGGTGTTCAACGTATGGCGACTGCTCTCGAAGGAGTTTGTTATTCTCGTGCTGATTGCCTTCTGCCTGGCTACGCCCATCGCCTACTACGTTCTCTCAGACTGGCTCCAGAATTATCAATACCGCACCGAGCTATCGTGGTGGATTTTTGCCGCTTCGGGTGTCGGTGCGCTGGTCGTCACCCTGCTGACAATCAGTTTCCAGAGTATAAAAGCGGCCTTGATGAACCCGGTGCGCTCCCTTCGGTCGGAGTAAGGGGTAATGTAGAATGGATAATGCAAACTGAACGATCCACCCCATCAACCCTGGCCATCCAGCGTCAATATCAATTATTCATTATCCATTGTACATTATTCATTCTCCATTATGACTCCAAATCGTCGCACCGCACCCCGCTGGGCTACGCGCCTGCTGGACCTTATATGTGCTCCCGATCGCATGGACGAGCTGGAGGAGGATCTGGACGAACTATTTCAACAGCGCGTTCAGGTATTGGGCCTTCAAAAAGCCCGCTGGCGTTATGTGAAGGACGTATTAAGCCTGATGCGGCCCAGCCTAATGCGGCCCAGCCTAATGCGGCCTTCACTAATGAAACGACAAGCAACCAGTGAATACCCTCAACCTTTTTTTATAAGCCCCGTTATGCTACGCAACTATGTCAAAATCGCCTGGCGCAACCTTGTTCGCAACAAAGCTTTCTCGGGCATCAACCTGGCCGGTCTAGCCCTGGGCATGATGAGCAGTCTGCTCATTTTACTCTGGGTGCAGGACGAACGTCAGGTGGATAGCTTCCACGCCAATGGAAAGCATCTGTATCAGGTGTATGAACGGCAGCACTTCGATGGAAAAGTGTATGCCAGTTATTTTACCCAGGGCCCACTGGCCGATGAACTCAAGCGGTCCATTCCCGAAATACAGTATGCCAGCAGTCTGGAATGGCCTTACAGCACCACGTTTGAAGCGGGCAACAACATCAACAAGCTAAAAGGAACATTCGCCGGAGCCGACTTTTTCAAGATGTTCAGCTACCCCTTTTTGCAGGGAACGGCCGCCACAGCCCTGAGCCGTCCGGGTGGTATCGCCATCTCGCGCAACATGGCCGAGCAGTTTTTTGGCAGTCCCGAAAAAGCCATTGGCCAGTCTATCCGGTACGAAAACAAAGAAGACTTACAGATAACCGCCGTTTTCGAAAACCTGCCCGCCAACTCCTCGGTGCAGTTCGACTACCTGCGCCCCTGGGTTGATTTACTCAAGGATAACGACTGGGCAAAAACCTGGTACAGCACCGACCCCGTCACCTATGTACAGCTACGCCCCGACGGAACCGGTCAACCCGCCGATGCAGGCCGGGTCGAAGCAAAAATCAAGAATTTCGTTTATAACTATATCCCGAAAACGAAAGGTTTTCTGGTCGAACTGGGCTTGCAGCCTTATCCCGAAAAATACCTCCATTCGACTTTCAAGGATGGGTATCTGGATGGTGGCCGGATCGAGTATGTACGTTTGTTCAGCATCGTCGCCATTTTCATTCTGCTCATTGCCTGCATCAATTTTATGAACCTCAGTACGGCTCGTTCGGCACAACGCGCGAAGGAAGTGGGTGTTCGAAAAGTGGTCGGGGCGGCTCGTTCGGCGTTGATGGGCCAGTTTGTAGGCGAGGCCATGTTGCTCACGGTCATAGCAATGGGTACGGCCGTAATGCTGGTAGCGGTGTTGCTGCCAGCGTTTAACAGCCTGACGGGCAAAACATTGACCCTGCCGATCAATGACCCTCTTTTCTGGGCCAGTTTACTAGGGCTGCTCCTGCTGACGGGCGTTGTGGCCGGTAGTTATCCGGCGTTGTTCTTATCCTCGCTCAATCCAACTCGCGTGTTAAAGAGTCGTCTCCGGTTCAGTTCGGGAGCCACTTTTTTCCGGAAAGGCTTGGTTGTGTTTCAGTTTGGTTTATCGATTCTGCTGATTGTGGGGACGATTGTTATTTACCGGCAAATGAACTACGTACAAACGGCAAATCTGGGTTTCAATCGGGAGAATCTGGTGTATGTACCCCTCGAAGGTGATCTAACGCAGAAGTTCGACCTCTTCAAAGAAGAAGCGGGTAAAGTGGCCGGTGTGGCAACCGTATCCCGCATGGGGGAATCGCCTACTGGAATCGGCCATCATGTCGATGATATAAGCTGGTCGGGGAAAGACCCGAATTTGCGAACGGCGTTTGCCAATACGGCCGTTGGGTACGACTTTGTCAAGACGCTGAATCTTCAGTTAAAGGAAGGTCGGGATTTTTCGAGAGAATACGGTACAGACTCGCTGGGGTTCCTGATCAATGAAACGGCTCTCGCTAAAAGCGGGTATCAAAACCCCATTGGCAAACCGCTGAACTGGGGACGGCACCAAGGCCGAATCATCGGCGTACTGAAAGATTTTCATTTCAACTCCATGCGCCAGGCCATCGAGCCCTTGATCGTTCGCCTGGACCCCAAACCAAAATGGGGGACTATTCTGATCCGTACTAAAATGGGCAAAACCAAGGAAGCTATTACAGGTTTGGAAAAGCTCTGTAAAGAACTAAATCCCAAAACGCCCTTCTCATACCAGTTCTCCGATCAGGAATACGCAAACCTGTATCGGAGCGAACAGGTCGTCAGCCAGTTGGCCAACTACTTTGCCTTGCTGGCCATTTTCATCTCCTGTCTGGGTCTGTTTGGGCTAGCAACATTCACAGCCGAGCAGCGAACCAAAGAAATCGGGGTACGCAAAGTGCTGGGAGCTTCGGTTATTAGCGTCGTTACCCTGCTCTCGACCGACTTCCTGAAGCTGGTCCTGATTGCCATTCTCCTGGCCTCTCCCCTGGCCTGGTGGGCTATGCATCAATGGCTGTTGGGCTTCGTCTACAAGGTCGACATCGAGTGGTGGATATTCGCGCTGGCGGGGTTGCTGGCAATCGGCATTGCTTTATTGACGGTCAGTTTTCAGAGTATCAAAGCGGCCTTGATGAATCCGGTGAAAAGTTTGCGGAGCGAATGAAGGCAGGAAGTGATGGCGCGAGGCCGGGTTTGGCGCGATGGCGCGAGGCTCTGGCCTCGTGTCGATTATTCCCCGGCCTCTGGCCGGCGTATAGGTTACAGCACTATATACCGCCCGG
>CAXTJJ010000142.1:0-11821 GCA_964244155.1 uncultured Spirosoma sp. | reverse complement strand
TCTAACGGTTCAGGATGAAGCACGGCGGCAGTTAGCCTTACAGGGATTCACTCCGCAGTATGGTGCACGCCCCCTGGCTGGTATCATTCGCAACCAGCTTCGTCGGCCGATTTCCCGCTTAATTATCTCCGGCCAGCTACAAAGTGGTCAGGCACTGAACGTCAATTGGAATGACGAAGCTGCCGAATTGATCTGGCAAGTAAGCTAATACCTGCCCGGCTCATACGATTTTTTCCGGCATCCAGCAGCGCGAAATTGTGCGCCGAATAGCCGAGACAAAAAAAAGTACCGTTTGTTTGAAATTGCCATTCTGCATCAGGTAGTTGCCTTGTTGCCTGTTGTCTTATTGATAGCTTTGATAAACTTACAAATCAGCCCGAATAAGATATGTTTGACTTCGAAATTGGTGGTAACGAGATTAAGCCCGAATCAGCAGAGGGCATCGTTAATATCCCCTTCAATCGTACGCTGCTGGCGCAAAAACTTACGCAGACAGCTCCAGTTAATCCAGAGACCGTCTATGGCCTAAAAACCGTTGAGGCCGTTTTTGATCACTTCAAGCCCGAAGTAGAGGTCGAAATGGAATCACTGGATGGCATGCCGACGAAAGAAACTATGAAATTCCGGAGCGTAGCGGATTTTCGCGTTAAGGAGATGGTCGCCCAGAGCCCGTTTCTCCGGTCGTTGGACGCTCAGTATCAGGAGTATACTCAGATCAGCCGTCGCCTGCAGGGGCACCGTATTTTGCAAACAGCCCTTGGCAATCCGGACACAAAAGCCGCCCTGATTCAGACCCTGCAAGCTTTGGTTGCTGAACTCGACGCAAACGAAAAAACCGAAGCTTAATCAACGAAAAACGTCCTCTTTTCTACTACTCAGTCTCCTTATCGCCTTATGGAAAGCGAACCAACAGTACCATCGGCACAACTTGATGCCAGACCCTCAACAACGGTTAGTCGCGGTGCCACCCTGCCTGGCATTTCTGAACTGTCAGCTTATGGCGGCTACGCCTTCATTGAAAGCTTTATAGACGGTTCACAAAACCTGAACCCTGACCGCAAAGCACGGAAGAAAATATACATGAGCGACCCCACCAAAGAAAACGACAGGTCCGTTCTAAAGGAAAAACTCAAACTCTGGATCGAAGTACTGAGCTCGTCTGATAACCAGAACGAAATGCTCGATACATCCAAACAGAAGGCAACGGAAGTTGAGCAAAATCTGCAGAAAAACCTGTTGACAGCGCTGGAAACGACGCGCGAACTGGAAACCAGCTACCGGGCGCTCTCTCTGTTCTATAAAAATGCCGAAGCGGATAAACTACCGAACATTACGGTTGTGAACGCCAGCTTCGAACAACTGACCGACCTGGACAATTCCCGGTTCATCGACTTTATCGCTGATGAGTTAAAGCAAAACTTTGACCGACTCGACCTCCGGCAGAACTATTCACTGATGGTCGTTCCCGGCTTTATGGGGTCTAACGCGGTACTGGAGAAATGGGCCAAAATCGCCCACAACAACAAAGTAACCCTGTTCACCGATTTTGCCGATCTGGAAAGCTCCGAAGACGTTATCGACCTGTTCAGTACGGCCAATATGACGGGTGCTGAGCTATTCCGTTCCAGTGTTGTCATGACTTGTAACTGGGTTGTTGGACGAAGCAAAGTGGCTGAGGTAGGCGAAGTGGAGAATCTGTATGTTCCCCCATCCATGGCCCTGGCCGGTAAAATCTATTACACGCTGATGTCGCAGGTAACGGCAGGTAAAAAACACGGCGGCATGAATGAAGTACCCGGCGTTCGCTTTCCACTTCGCAAAAGTGAACTGTCGGCCGTTGAACGCTTGAACTTGGTACCCATGATCGACGAATACGGTCGGGTTATGGCCTTCGGTAGCAAAACCCTCTTCAACGGCGACAACATCGGGCTGCAAACCTACTCTGTTGTGCGGGTATTTGATTATATCGTTAAAGTGCTGTTTGACTTCCTGAATCGCCGGGCTTTCGAGAACTGGAATTCGCTCATCGAAGCGGATTTACGTCGGCAGATTGCCGGCTTCCTGGATAGCGTTAAAGGGCCGGATAAACTAATCGATCAGTTCCGGATAATGCGTCTGGAACGCGACGATAAAGTCAAAGATCGTATTTATCTCGACATTCGACTGACGCCTTACTTTCCTGCCAAGAGCTTCGTGATCCGGTTAGACGGTCGCCGGGGCGACGATGTTGAAAGTCCGGAATGGGTATCTGACTACGGTCAAGTATAATTTTTTGAACACAGAAGCACACAGAACATAAAGTTGCTGGTCAAAAGCGTTATGCTCTTCGCGCTTCTGTGTTCAATACGTAATCAATTCGTAACTCTTAATCAGCTAACAGCATGCCTTACCAAAGTAAGATCAAATTAGGTGCCGATGAATATGATATTCTTGGCGGAGATATAGGTTTTTCCCGAAGCGTCGATGTTAAAGGTCGTCCGTCGAGCCACGTTATGGGTGGGCAGTTTTCATTTACCGTCGAAGTGACTGAAAAGTCATCGTTGGTAGAAAACATGGTCAACGCACAGAATAAACCATATGCCGAAGGGTCGCTGGAATTTACTGATGCTGGTGACGACGGTGTAACCCGCAAGATTGCTTTTACCAACGCTTATATCGTTAGCTACAGCGAATCGTTCTCGGCGGCTGGTAATGCCTATACGTGTTCAGTTACTCTATCGGCCGAAAAAATAACTATTCAGGAAGCCGTTCTGGATCAGCGGTGGCCTGCCAAAAAATAAGTCTTAACTCTCATAACCAGATACGAACATGGCAGATGCAGCAGACGTTGGGTTTACCTCAACTCTAACAATTGGCGGAAAAAAGTTTGATGTTCTCAGCTTCGGAACATCTTTCTCAAGAGATTATGACCAGAAAGGGCGGCCATCGTCGGCTGTTCGGGCAGGCGATATGTCATTGACTATTGAAATCACACAGAACGAAAATCTGATTGACACCATGATCAATGCCCAGAATAAATCAGTTGACGGGAAGATAGAATTCTGGCAGTCGGGTAAAGACGGTGTCTTCCGTACTGTCGACTTCAAAAATGGATACATCACAAGCTATAAAGAAGGCTTTCAACCGGCAGGGTCCAGTAACTTCAGCGCAGATATTTCCATCACGGCAGAGAAGGTAGACGTTGGCAACGCTAAGTACGACGCGAGTTGGCCAATCAACAGCTAAATGAATGCTGAATGGGCAGGCTTTGGATGGTGTGGATGGGGCTAGGCTTATGGGTCATCATTTCTGTTTGTGTACATCTGTTTTATATCAAACGAATTCGATTAACCGAAGAACCCACGCTCCCCCCCATACCTATTATTGACGGGAATCAACTGCGTATGAAACTTCCCGGTAGCCTGTTCCAACGCGCAGGGGGTGAACTTAAACCATTAGGTAATCGGTCGGTAAACGGACATTCCAGGAACGTCCGTTCGGGGCTTGATACGCTGGCCGATTACCTGATAGCTCATCCCCGACGGTTACTCACGGTGATCGGTTATCATACTCCCGCCGAAGGAAAGTCAACCCTAACGGCTAACCTCGGTAATGTACGGGCACATGCTGTTCGGACGTATCTGTTAAGCGCCGGGGTGCCTGATGATCAGGTAAAAACCTGGGGAGTTCAGTCCGAAGCCTTAACGTTTGTTCAGGATTCAACGAATGCGCTTTCGTTTGCTTTTCAGTCCATACGAATTGATGCAGACTGGCTGGCCCGGCACCAGAAGTATGTTGACCTCTATCATCCCCTGCAACTGTATTTTCCGACAGGTAGTACAGAATATATCCACACACCTGATAATGAACAGTTTACCCGCGAAGCCATTGTTTACCTACGCAGTCACCAGCGGGAACGATTAGTGATCACGGGTCATACCGATAGTGTCGGAACCGCCGTGCGGAATCTGCAACTATCACGTCTGCGGGCACAGGCGGTTCAGGATTTATTGGTGCGGCAGGGGGCCAGCAAGCGGTGGTTCCGGGTGGTGGCTCAGGGAGACAAAGCTCCTATAGCATCCAACGCTTTACCGGAAGGCCGTGAAGCGAACCGCCGGGTAACGTTGCTTGTAGAACGACGTTGAGTATGTTTGACCTGAATCCGTTTCATTTAGAAGACGCCAGTCTGCTGCACTTCCTGATGCTTCAGGGAACAGCGGTACTGGCTTATTTTATTTTCCGCGAACGCTTTCGGCTGCAACTGAGCCGCTTAGTTGCCAAACGTCAGGTTCTGGAGAAAGCACTCGATGAGCAGCAGATTATAGAGCCGGAAGTTGAGGAAATATTTGCAACGATACCGGGTAGAGACGATTTAAAGGAAATTGCCGGTATCAATCCAAAAGCGGAGGCTATTCTGAATGGTATTGGTATCTTTCGATTTATGCAACTGGCTCAGACCCCGGTAGCCACCGTTCGACGGGTGCTGGCCGACCATGGACCGCTCCTGCATACATACGACCCGGCTACCTGGCCAGGGCAAGCTTTACTGGCGGCCGATGGCCGCTGGGATGAGTTGCGTAGTTGGCAGGATCAAATGCGCCGGGGAGAATCCAGAGACATTGACCCTCTATTTCTACCATGAATCCATTAAATCCCTGGGTAGCACTGACCGAAATACTGATTCTACTCGGTCTGGCCTTTGGCCTGGGTTGGGGTATTGCCTGGGTACAGTATCGCAAGCAGATAGACGCACAGCAGCAGGCTATCCAAAAGCAACAGGCAGCATTGAGTAAGTTAACGAAATGACACCATGAGCGATGTAACAAGTGCCGATCTATTTACGCTTACGGTCAATGCTACAGCCTTAGAGCAGGAGTTGATCTGGCTGGAGGCTGTTATTTCAGCCCGATTTCAGCTTTATTTCGAGCAGGAAAGTTCATATGGCTCTGTCGAAGAAATTGACGAGCCTGATCTGACAGACAATGAGTCGGCTTATGCGCGGCTCGTTCACGAACATGGTTTGGATAATTACGAGCGGCTTATGCTGATTATGGCCATTGCTCCCCACATTCGGCCTCAGGTACTCGATTTTTTCTATACAAACAACAGTACGTATGACCGCGTGTTCACTGAATTTGGTGGCGTTCGGGACAACACGCGGGGTGGCTTCATTCCGACAGTGGAAACCATCCTTTTTCTGGTAGCCGGGTCCGATCTATCCCGCCGTATTCGCCTGCAATCACATCTGTTTCACGAGTCGGTACTCACTCAGCTGAATATCATCCTGATTGGTCCGTCGGGCCCCAATGAGCCGTCAACCTGTGGCGCATTGACTATATCCGACGAATACCGGGCGTTGCTCACTACGGGCGAAAGTAACCGGCCGGATTTCAGCTCCGATTTTCCGGCCAGCCGTGTAACAACCAATCTGGACTGGGACGACCTGGTGCTCGACTTTCAGATCATGGAAGAGGTGAAAGAGATTAAAACCTGGATTGATAATGCGGACTCCATTTTAAAAAACGCCCAGCTAAAAAAATACCTTAAACCGGGTTATCGTGCCCTGTTTTATGGTCCTCCCGGCACGGGCAAAACACTGACGGCCGGTTTGTTAGGGAAATCGACGGGCCTTGATGTGTACCGGATTGATCTGTCCATGATTGTTTCCAAGTACATTGGCGAGACCGAAAAAAACCTGGGACGGGTCTTTGATTTAGCCGAACGTCGACGCTGGATTCTGTTTTTTGATGAAGCCGACGCGCTCTTTGGGAAACGGACCGAAACAACATCGTCCAATGACCGGCACGCGAACCAGGAGGTGGCATTCCTGCTCCAGCGGATGGAGAACTTTCCGGGAGTAATTGTGCTGGCAACAAACCTGAAAGACAACATCGACGAAGCCTTTGCCCGGCGGTTCCAGTCCATGATCTACTTCCCGGCACCGAATGTGTCGAAACGGGCTAATTTATGGCGGCAGGCGTTTAAAGGGTCAGTTCAGGTCGATCCCAAAGTCGATTTCGACAAACTAGCCGAGCGGTTCGCCATTACGGGTGCCATCATCATGAACGTACTTCGTTCCTGCGTTATGATCTCCGTAAACCGACAACGGCCCATTACCCAGGATGATATTTTAATAAGTCTGAACCGCGAGTTTCACAAAGAGGGCAAAACTCTGGAGGACGTGGAAAAACAGACGCAACGGAGGTAAGACCGGCCTTGTAAGAAAGTGAATAAAATAATGAAAGAGCCAACGCAGCGGATATGAGAAGATAAAACAGAAATTCTAACTCTATCTGCCGGTAGCATCAATTACAAAGTCGAGGTGTAACAGTCCCTAGCTTATGACAGGTATTGATGGAATGTTGTCTCTGTTAAAACGCACTGTTGGCTCATTGATGTTAGCCATTATATATTCCCATACATCAGAATTCTTTGCGTAATAACTACCCACTTTAGGGATTTTTGAAAGATACGATTCAAAGGTAGTTTTGTTAAAAAAGCCACCAAGCGTCCACTGAGCCTTATATGAATCATATGCTTTTTTTACTTCGGGATGCTCTGCCGCAATCTCGCTGCACAAAGCAGTATTCATTGTATTACTTGGCGTTGGTACCGCCCGGACCCAGGTACGAAAAAATGTGCGTTTTCCCGGAACACGCTGGGGAGCTTCATCATCTAATAACATCTGGCTCATCTGGCGTTGCAGCGGAGGGCGGCCTTCTTTCTTGACCGGTACATTCTGAAGTTTTACATATAAAAGATCTGCGTTCTGGAAATCAATTCCGTCAGCCTCTATGACCTCATTTATGAACGTATCGGCATCTACTTTGTCAATTTTTGGGAGAATGGCTTTGAGTTTGGTTCGATCAAATTTTGACGTCTTGTTTTCGATCTCTATCAGAAACGTCAACCAGCTATCAGCTTGATCCTGATGACTACCATCAATGTAGGTTGAAAATTCCCCCTGGCGACCACTTTTTGTGTATGTATCGTAGCCATCTTTTATATGCTTGTATAGCTCGGGAGATGCTTTTGACAGCAGCCTGCTAATCGTTGATCCTGCGGCCGTGCGGTGACCTAGTGTTGGTGTTTTATGGTGAATAGCTTCATCAACAAACGATACTACGCCTTTTACCGGCATAACTGTAGCTCCTATAAGGGTCGGATCACCATGCGATTTCTTCGCTTCTCGTAAATCATCTGTAAAAACTGTTGGCAGATGGCTGGAAACGTAGTCTTCATGCTTTTTGCCAGTTGCAGGGTTGATAATGTATTCAGGTCCTGATACAGGTTGGGTGTTCGCAAAGTTCAGGTTGACAAATAACGTTTGCCCTCTGGTATCCTTATGAAATTTAGTCTGACTCAGGTCACGATCCCTGTAATAGTGTACTTCTACAATTACTTCCCAGTCTTTACCGATTATATTACTCTTCCGTAAATAGTCTAGCTGCCCGGCTTTATCCATGGTAGCAAGTGTGTTTTCGACTATCTTCTTATTAACACCAGCCCTCACTGCCAAATCATAAGAACTCATGCCCACACAATCCCCTTTCAGATCGATTAACGTAGAAGCAGAAATTAAGTCCTGTAGATTATCATTCGGAGTAGACGTTAGCTTAACACCACCAACACACGTATTGGCAGCGTATTTCTTCTGCTCTTTCTCGTCAAGTTTCAGAATTTCTTCTTCAAGGCCACGTATAATATCATCTTGAACAGCAATGGTAGGGCCCGGAAAAACCTGTGGCTTCGATAAGACGTTCAGCGTTTGTGTAGAATTTAATGTCTTTATTTTTTCCTTCAGTGGAATATCCTCTTCATCTTTTTTAAGGACACCAAACTGGCCGGAAAATCGCTTCTGTCCTTCACCAGGTTTTTTTCCCTTGCTACCGGAATTTCTTCGTTGTTTATCTTCGCTAAGCATACAAAATACTGGTTTAGGCGTACTATGATTAAGTAAGCTACCTCAATAAAATCAAAGGCTATGTAATCAAACTGGAAGCTGGCAGCTTTAAACTGGTTAAAAAGAAGCGGTAAGGCAAACAAATAGAGTGGATTTCAAACAACTGGTAGCTTTTCTTAAATAGACTCACCGCCAGATTGCAGGGAAGATTCGTACGAACACCAGAAACGCACTCAACTCTAGAACGTTGGGATCGGTAAGCTATATTTGTAGGTAAAGCGTGCTGAATTATTTTCGGGTAAAACAGGCCCAAGCGCTCGTGAGCGCCGACAATTTAAACAGGTTAAATAATGCCCTTTGTATTGACGTCATTTCGGGTCACTAATTTCAGGTCGATTGTTGATTCGGGTGAGTTGTCTATAAACGATTATTTGTGTCTGGTGGGGACCAATGAGTCTGGCAAGACAAATTTGTTGATCGCGTTGCAAAAATTAAACCCGGCAGATGGCGCGCTTATTGATCCGTTAATGGATTATCCCCGTAAGCACTATGTAACCTACGAGACCAGCGCGGCTCAAGAACCGTTCATTCGGGCAACGTTTGCGGTGGATGCATCGACTGAAGCGAAACTGTCGTCAATTGTGAACTTTGGCTACCCAGCGGAACTTCTGGCAACGGTTGAAGTGGCGCGCTATTACACTGGATTATATGATATAAATTTTCCAGCTTCGTTTCTGGAACAGTATCCAAACAAATACATACATATTCTGCTAAGCACCTTTTGGGAAAAGTATTTGGCTAGTGATCTGATCACTAAGGATAGGGAGGAGAACACACAGGATTTACGGGAATTTATCGACCGATTAATTGCACTTTTGCCAACATCGGGCAGTCTGGGTGAATACGATGTGTATAACCTTGTTGCTCAAATTGATGAATTTAGTACGGTCAAATATTCCCGGCGGCAACCGTTTCGAATGTTTGTCGACGAGCTCTTAAAAACACCCCTCGAAAACATTGCCCGGCTGCTGTCGAACAAGCGCATTGTACTCTCTGTCGAGCAGCAACGACTGTTTCTTGAGCAACTACCCCGCTTTGTCTATTATTCTGAGTATAGTAATCTGGATGCTGAGATCTACCTGCCTCACGTGATTCAGAACAGTACCCGCCAGGATCTTGGTTTTAGGGAGCAGGCCAAAGTGCGTACGTTGAACGTATTATTTGATTTCGTTCGGCTTAAACCGGAGGAAATTCTGGCGTTAGGGTCGGAGGTAAGTCACACAAAGATTCTTACCCGCGATTCATACGGTCGAATCGACAGTACAGAGATTGAAACCGTGCAGGAAAACACCGTCAATCAGGAACGGGAGAATAAAAAGAAACGAGAGGTTATTCTGCAAACCGCGTCGGCTCAGCTTACTAAGGCTTTTCAGGACTGGTGGCGGCAGGGCGATTATCGGTTTCGATTTCAGGCAGATGGGAATCACTTTAGAATTTGGGTCAGCGATGACAAACGGCCCGAAGAAATCGAACTGGATGGGCGCAGCAAAGGGCTGCAGTGGTTCTTTAGCTTCTTTTTAACGTTTAGAGCCGAGCAGACAAACGGCCATGCTAACTGTATTTTACTGCTCGACGAACCCGGACTTTCCCTACACCCCATTGCGCAACAGGATCTGTTAATATTCCTGCGTTCGCTTTCCCGAACCAATCAACTCCTTTACACAACGCATTCGCCCTTCCTGATTGGCAGCCAGACAATGAGCAACCTTAAGATGGTGCATATTGGGCCAGATGGTGACTCGATTGTTTCTGATGTTTATCAGGCGTCGAAGTCGGATGCAAACGCATCCTTTTACCCGATCCGGGCTGCCTTGAATCTGCGTCTATCAGACCAATTGCTGGCAGGGCGCTCAGTGGTACTGGTCAATAAGGTTTCCAGTCAGATTTATCTGCAACTAATACAGTCCTATCTACTGCAAACGGGAAAGCATCCGATGACAAAAGATCTTTTATTTGTCCCGACGGCTTCTCTGGCTGATATAGAACCCTTGTCGCGTATGCTGTTTCAACAGATAGGTACGATGCCTTTTGTACTGCTTGATGGAACGTCCAAGGAGCATACATTCGCTAAAAATCTTCAGCAAACCAT
The DNA here is from genome assembly GCA_964244155.1 of uncultured Spirosoma sp. Taxonomy (GTDB): domain Bacteria; phylum Bacteroidota; class Bacteroidia; order Cytophagales; family Spirosomataceae; genus Spirosoma. The sequence continues at coordinate 1,790 of CAXTJJ010000142.1, read as the reverse complement.
CTATAAAGACGTACCCGACCGCATCATTACGTTGGCTGAATCTCAGGTGCTGGAAGATCTATTACCCGCCAATGAACTTGCCCGGCAGTTTTCCCGGATGTATCGCGGCCTGAAAACGGACGACTTCGATTACATACTCCATCCTGGCCAGCCGATTATGGATCAAATAGAGTCGTTTGCTGAGGCTAACGATTATCTATTAGCCCACGACTGGCGGTTAACACTCGCTCAACGCACGGCAAAACCATTCGATACGATAGCCGCCCGCCTTCAACCCGAAACCGTTCTGCAGTGGGTTGCCCTGTTTGAGAAGCTGGTTTAATTGCCAACGGGGCCTGTTTCTTACTGATCCCAGTAAAGGAAACCCGTTTGGTTCATATAGACTAGTTGATTATTCTTTCGAACGAGTGCCAATCCCTTGCGGAAACGATAGGCATGGTCTAATCCAAAAGCGACGACAAGATCGCCTTTCCGGTTAATATATCCCCATTTGTCCCCCATTTGAACAGCGGCCAGCCCTTCCGAAAAATTATCCGCGTCCGTAAATTGGAAAGGGATGACTGTTTGGCCTTGCTTGTTAATATAGCCGAACTGACTTCCCTTCTTGACCAACACCAAATCCTCTCTGAAGGGCAAGACTACATTGTACATGATCTCATCAAATTCATAAGGAATAGTGAGGGATCCTGTATGGTCAATAAAGCCAATCTTTCTTCCTTTTTTCACCGGTGCCAAACCTTCGGCGAAACTACCCGCCATGTCGAACCGGTGTGGGATCGTAATTACTCCTGTCTGATTCATAAATCCAAACTGCCTGTCCTTTTTCGTCGCGGTCAGTCCTTCCGAAAAGTTATCGGCAAACGGTAGTTCACAGGCTATCTGCACCTCCCCCGCCCCGTTTACAAATCCATACTTACCATCCATTTGAACTCTGGCTAATCCCTCCGCGAAGTGCCCGGCCGACTCAAACTGAAAGGGAATAACAACCTTACCCTGTTCATCAATAAAGCCATATGTACTGTTCTGTCGGACCAAGGCGCGTCCTTCGGCGAAATGTCCGGCTTCCTCATAAATGCAAGGAACAACAGGTTGACCTTCTCTATTAATAAATCCGTACTTCCCCTGTTGTCGGACCAACGCCAGGCCAGCGCTGAACTCCCGAACTTCATCAAACTGATAATCGATGGTTAACTGGCCTTGTAGGTTGCAAAAGCCCCATTTACTCTGTTTGCGAACCGAGGCTAGCCCCTCTGAAAAAAGGCCGACGTTTTCCCAGTCGCCAGAGCCAATGCGCTCGCCCGCCTGATTGATAAATCCCCAGTGTCTTTTCTGAAGATAAGGAATCGGCGTATCGGGCAACACCGCTGCAGTAGCTGTATTCGTCGCCGGTTTCGGTGAAGGCAACAGCTCAATAAGACCCAAAACTGGTTTTGGCGGGCAATGAATCGCATGTTCCAGCAGGCTTGCCCGAGCCGATACTCTGGCGGACGATAAGTGTCGAAACAGATTCCATTGGTTAGCATTGAAGGGGTTATTGACAAGGTCAAGTGTAAGGAGTAACGTATCAGAGTTGGTGTATAATGAGGGGGCTACACTCAATGCATGGAGTTCCAGAGAGAGGCCTAATAAACTGAAATCATCCAGATGGCGGTCGAAATGATGGGAAGTGCGGGCCGGATGCCGGTAGGGTAAGGTGCCAGTTTCAGTAGCTTCCTGCCCCTCCAGCGCCGGTACGAAACAACCATCGTAAGCAATGAGAACCAGTTGACCGTCGGGCCGAATCAGGATGT
>CAXTJJ010000141.1:0-11843 GCA_964244155.1 uncultured Spirosoma sp. | reverse complement strand
GTGTGACACCGATATCCGGTGGCCAAGCCTTTCAGGCAGCCCTATCGCTGGCGCTGGCCCTATCGGACAATATTCAGCATCTAACAAAAGCAAAACAAAACCTGTTCTTCCTGGACGAGGGCTTCGGTACACTCGATAAAGATTCTCTGCAAACGGTCTTTAAAACACTCAAAGCTCTTCGTTCCGAAAACCGGGTGGTTGGGATCATATCGCACGTTGAAGAACTTCAACAGGAAGTAGATAACTTCATCCGGGCCGAATCGACCGAAAGTGGCAGTCGGATTATACGGAGTTGGGAGAGTTAAAAAAAGGAGGAGAGGAGGAAAGGGACGAGGGGGAGGAAAGGAATTTCTGTCTGTTATCAAATCTTGAAGTAGGGAGCTAAATCAAGTAGCCTTTTTACTTTTGACTATGAAAAAACTTATCACCCTCGGCTTGATCTCTTGTGTCGCCTTGGCGGGATGCCGGACGCCAAAGTCGAACACCGCTTCTGAACAGCAAAAAACCATTACCAAAATTGCGTTTGGGTCATGCAGTGACCAAAAACGCCCGCAACCCCTTTGGGACGATATTGTAGCGCAGAAACCAGACGTGTGGATTTGGCTGGGCGATAATATTTATGGCGATTCGGAGAGTATGGACACGTTGAGTGCTAAATATGCTCGACAAAAGTCGAATCCGGTTTATCAGCAGTTGCGGCAATCGACACCCATTATCGGTGTTTGGGATGACCACGACTACGGTGTTAACGATGGTGGCAAGGAATACCCGAAGCGAAAGGAGAGTCAGCAACTGATGCTGGATTTTCTGGATGTACCCGCAAACAGTCCGTTGCGCACGCAGGAAGGTGGCTACTCCGTTCACACGTATGGTCCGAAAGGGCAACGGGTGAAGGTGATTTTACTGGACGCTCGTTATTTCCGCGACCCGTTGAAGAAAGAAAACAAAGTGAATGTACCCAATCCATCGGGCGATATGCTGGGCGAAGCGCAGTGGAAATGGTTGGAGCAGCAACTTACAAAGTCAGATGCCGACATACATATTATAGGAAGTGGCGTTCAGGTGCTGCCCGAAGAACACATCTATGAGAAATGGGCCAACTTCCCCACCTCCCGCAAAAGATTACTGGATTTGATCGCCAAAACGAAACCGAAAGGCGCCCTGTTCATCAGTGGCGACCGACACATGGCCGAAGTGTCGAAAATAAGTGTACCCGGCTTAGGATATGACATGTTCGATATTACGAGCAGTGGCCTAACCCATGTATCGGCCCCACACGTAGAAGCAAACCGGTATCGCGTTGGGGAGATAGTGTCCAAACTGAACTACGGTCTGATTACCATCGACTGGAATGCGAAACCACTAAAAGCTACCGTTCGCATCAACGGCGATGAGCAGGCAACGTACTTGACGCAGGAAATTATGTTTTAGGCAGTAATTAGTGTAGTAAGTAAAATGAGTGCAGTAGGTGAAACGGTTCTGACCATTCCACTTACTGCACTCATTTTACTTACTACACTAATTACTTATTGTTCCTTATTAATCAATTCCATTACTTCTTCCGAAATACCGGTCATGGAGAAGCCGCCATCGTGGAAGAGGTTCTGCATCGTAACCATGCGAGTTAGATCAGAAAACATGGTGATGCAGTAGTCGGCGCACTGATCGGCGGTAGCGTTGCCAAGGGGAGCCGTTTTATCAGCGAAATCATAGAATTTGTCGAACCCACCGATGCCGCCACCCGCTGTTGTTGGCGTTGGCGATTGCGAAATGGTATTCACACGAACCTTGTGCGACTTACCATACCGATAGCCAAAACTCCGGGCAATTGACTCCAGAACAGCTTTCGCATCGGCCATATCCGTATAGAATGGGAACGTCCGTTGGGCTGCCATGTACGTTAGGGCAACTACCGAACCCCACTCGCTGATCGCATCCAGCTTATAAGCCGTTTGCATCATTTTATGAAATGACAGCGCCGAGATGTCGATGCTTTGCTTGAACCAATCGTAGTTCAGGTCGGTATAGGCTTTGCCTTTACGAATGTTTGGGCTCATACCGATGCTGTGAAGTACAAAGTCCACTTTGCCACCCAGGATCTCGGTTGATTTGGTAAAAAGGTTTTCAAGATCTTCAACTGAAGTAGCATCGGCCGGAATGATCTCGGCGTTGCAATGCTCGGCAAGTTGTTTGATCGCTCCCATCCGCATCGCAATGGGTGCGTTGGTAAGTGTAAACGTGGCACCTTCTTCCTTCGCTTTTAAAGCGACCTTCCAGGCGATTGATTTTTCGTCCAAGGCACCGGAAATGATGCCGCGTTTTCCATTCAGTAATCCGTAAGCCATATTTTTAATGAAGAATGAACAATGAAGAGTGAAAAGTAAAAAACAGAGGAAAAGTTGCCAGGGCCGTCAAAAACCAACGAATTATTGATTTTTATTCTTCATTTTTAACTCTTCATTCTTCACTACTTTTCGCAAAGTTAGGTTATTTTTTTGGGCTGAGAGCCAAAGTGGGTATTGATGCTGACACAGTGGGGAGTTTCAATACATTTTCCATGAACTTTTCGGTTGCCTGATAAACCCCTTTGAGGTCGCCGGATGTAAAATGGGACGCAATGACATGCTCGCCTGCATTCGGAAAAGCCATTTTTTCTTTTTTGTCGGCGGGTGTACCCAGTTCATCGTACATCGCCAGCATAGCCGGAACCGACACGACTTTGTCCTGATGATCGTCGTCCTTATAGTAATAGCCCATAAACACTGGCTGCTTTACTTTTTGAAACTGCTCGGGCGTCATGTATTCATTGAGCATCGTTTGCAGAGTAATTAGGCCGTTGGTATGGTACTGTGGCAACCAGTATTTAGCCCGTTCACCACTGTAATGCGTGTTAATCAAATGCTCCCCTTTAAATACCTGATCGAGAATCTGCTTTCCCCACGGGCCGGTAGCCAGTTTCAATGCTGGGTTTGCCGTCGCAATACAAGGCGAATAAAGGATTAATCCATCAATTTCGGGGTGGTGAGCGGCCAGATACAGCGTAAGCATCCCTCCTGCCGATGTCCCCATAACAATAACCTTATCGCCCAATGACTTACCAATCGCCAGCGCCCGTTCGGCAGAAGCTGCGTAGTTCGACGGCGTTATATCTTTCAGGGCATCGGGCGAATCGACACCGTGTTCGGCGGTGCGGGCGAGGTACAGATTACATCCAAAACGGTTGGCGATCTGTTTATGAATGGGGTCGCCCTCGGCCCAGCTAGCCGAAAAACCGGGCAGATAGACGATGCTGTAGGGCGTTCTGACTTTATGCAAACTGTCGGCCCACACAATGCGAGCTTCGTTGTCGAAACGCAGATGCGCCTTACTTTCCGATTCAGCGATGCTTCTCTCAAGCTTCACCAGATCGGGACGGCTGGCGTCCCAGTCAATTATTATTCTCTCTTCTTTAACGGCGTCGGGATGGGCTGTCGGACCAGCGAAATAACCAACTGCAAGAACGGCCACGATCAGGCCCGTAATGGTAAAAAATCGCTTCATACGTATTCCTTTATGTCCATCCTTATTCGCCAGTCTTTTGGTAAATAGTTATTGACCCGTGTGCCAACGCCTTTTACCCAACCCAGATTCATGCCCTTGTAGCGAGCTAACAACCAGCCTTTAACAGGTTCATCGAATACCAGATTCTCTTTCTTAAAGTAGCGCAACGCATCTTCCTTACTCAGTTCCAGCCCCGGAAGGTTTTGATTAACAGCCGTACTCAGCGCCAGCGCGTGCGACGGAATAAAATCGGTGCCTTTGAACTGCCCCATTTCCAACCCAAAACCTTTGCTTTTCAGGGCACTATCCAGATACAAAAACGTTTTTTCGAGTGCTTTTGGCAACGCCATTACATCGCCGTTGGGTTTCTCCCAGAACGAGAAATCGGCTGGATTCTGAAGCCATTTAGCCGCCGAAGCGGTCTCTCGCGGACGCAATGTCCGGATGGTACGAAAGGTACGGGCATCGAGTTTAACGGGAGCGGTAAAGGTCGTCTTCTTGAAAACACTGATAAAAAAACCTTCACCCCGAACGCGGTGTGGGTAACACTGATAGCCAACGGCATCGCCCGTTTCGTCGTCACCAGCCTGTTTTTCCACTACGTTCCAGTCGGCGGGCAAGATCAGCGGCCGATTTCGGAAGCCATTTTCGACCAGAAAACGGACATTCTCCGCGTTTTCCTGTTCGTTATAGGTACAGGTACTGAAAATCAAAATCCCGTCTTTATCCAGCAACGGTGCAGCTGCGGCCAGAATCCGCTTTTGTCGGGCCGAGCAAAGGTCAACGCTTGCTTCCGACCATTCCTGCATCGCATCGGGGTCTTTCCGAAAAAGCCCTTCGCCCGAGCAGGGCGCATCGACCACAACCACATCGAAAAAACCAGTCAGGTTGGTCATATCTTCCGGGTCGTGATTGCTGACAACCACATTGGGGTAGCCCCATTTATCCAGATTTTCGCGCAGGACAGATACTCGACTGCGTATCACCTCATTGCAAATCAGCAAACTATCGGGGTGCAGGGCTGATGCCAGCAGCGTGCTTTTTCCACCCGGAGCCGCGCATAAATCCAGCACTCGCAACGGCCGGTCGAGGTTAACGGTCTGCCGCAACGCTTCATATAACAACATCGACGAGGCTTCCTGCACATAATACCCCCCCGCCTGGAACAACGGATCGAGCGTGAAACTGGGCCGTTCGGGCAAATAATAGCCTTGGGGGCACCAGGGCACTTGTGCTAGCTCGGTTGTATCGTACGCCAGGCCCGCATCCGGGTTAAGCGGGTCTGTCAGTTTACGTGGGTTAATTCGAATACTGACAGGCGTGGGCTGCACCAGTGCCGATTCAAACTCGGTAAATTCTGCGCCCAACTGGGCCTGCATTTGTGTCAAAAACGCCGAAGGCCATTCAGCCTGTGGCTGCATACTCCCCGACAGCTTATGTGTTGTCATATCACAAAAATACGGAACTGTCGGGCGGTTTTCACTAAACTTGCAGCATGGCAGCGACACAAGCCCGATTCGGGCAAATCAAGACCTTTATTTTCGATGTAGATGGTGTGCTCACCGATGGCAGCGTCACGCTGTTGGCATCGGGCGAGCGTTTTCGAACGGTTTTTATTCGCGATACCTACGCGATTGAGCAAGCCATTAAGGCCGGCTTTCGGGTTGGCATTGTTTCTTCGGCGAATGCCGACGGCGTGCGTAACTGGTTAGCCTCCATGAATGTCAAAGACGTTTTCATGGGCGGCCCTTCCGACCAGAAAGTGAATGCGTTCCTGGGCTATATCGCCCGCGACAGCCTGAACGAATCCGAAATCCTGTATATGGGCGACGACCTCCCCGACTACCCAATCCTGAGCCGGGCAGCCATTTTAAGCACTTGTCCAGCCGATGCTGTCGATGAGATTCAGGCTGTTTGTCAATATATATCTCCTAAACCGGGTGGCCGTGGTGCCGTTCGGGATGTGATCGAACAGGTCATGAAAGCGCAGGGAAAGTGGGGTATGTAGCGTGGGTGGAAACCCGCGTAAATTGCCAATTTATTAGCATTGTTAGCTTTCGGCTACGCGGGTTTTCACCCACACTACATAAAAAACTTTACTCAACTATCTTTTTACAAGCATCAACTTTTTAAATGAACAAGTTAGCGGAACGTGATCAGGCTGTCATCTGGCATCCATTCACGCAAATGCAAACAGCACCATTGCCCATTCCTATTGCACGCGGCAACGGATCAATTTTATATGGTGCCAATGGCCGGGAATACCTGGATGTCGTTTCGTCGTGGTGGGTGAACATTCACGGACACGCCCATCCACACATTGCCAAACGTGTATCGGAGCAACTCCAAACGCTCGAACACGTCATATTTGCCGGGTTCACACACGAACCCGCCGTTGAACTCGCCGAACGACTATTGGCAATTCTCCCTCCGAACCAATCGAAGATTTTTTATTCGGACAATGGATCTACCGCCGTTGAAGTGGCCTTGAAAATGGCGTTTCAATACTGGCATAACCTGGGCAAGCCGCGCAAGAAAATAGTCGCCTTCGAGAACGCCTATCACGGCGACACCTTTGGTGCTATGGCCGTTGGCGGGCGAAGTGCCTTCACGGCCCCCTTCGTTCCCTTCTTATTTGATGTCGATTATTTGCCCGTTCCCACCCCCGGACAGGAAGAGACTGTTCTGCAACTGGCCGAAGCGCTGTTCACTGATGAAGTGGCGGCTTTCATTGCCGAGCCACTTGTGCAGGGGGCCGGTGGTATGGTCATGTACGAACCGGAGGTACTGAATAAGCTCTTTCAATTAGTCCGCAGCAAAGGTGCGCTGATCATTGCCGACGAGGTCATGACCGGGTTTGGCCGGACGGGCAAGCTGTTTGCGTCCGATTATCTGGACGAAAAACCCGACCTGATGTGTCTGTCAAAGGGATTGACGGGTGGTACTATGGCGTTGGGCGTTACGGCCTGTGCGGAGCCGATCTACAACGCATTTCTCTCCAACGATAAGCACAAAACCCTCTTTCATGGGCATTCCTTTACGGCAAATCCCCTGGCCTGCACGGCTGCTTTGGCGAGTATGGATATACTACTCTTGCCGGAAACTTTGGCAAACATTCAGCGGATTGCAACATGCCACAGGAATTTTGCGGGTAAATTAGCTACCTATCAAACCGTCGAAAACATTCGGCAGCATGGCACCTTACTTGCCTTCGACTTGAAGGCAGATGAACAAACCTCCTATTTCAATAACATCCGTGATAAAGCCTACAATTTCCTGCTTGACCGGGGTGTTTTGATGCGCCCGCTGGGGAACGTATTATACATAATGCCGCCCTATTGCACTACAGATGAGCAGCTTACGTATGTCTATAAACAGATCGAAACGTTGTTAACAACCATCTGATAAACAGGGCTTGACATTCTAATTTTAATAACACACCTTTGTTTCACCAATCGACGCGGGAGTAGCTCAGTTGGTAGAGCGGCAGCTTCCCAAGCTGCAGGCCGTGGGTTCGAACCCCATTTCCCGCTCACCCATAAAGCCAAGAAAATAAGCCGATTAGCAGAGATGCTAGTCGGTTTTTTTATAGGTGGGTAATTTTAAATACAACGCTGGACACAAAAAACTGAAATCTGCTCTACCCATCAAGTATCACAAATAGCCACCCCTCGCGTTTGCCGTTATCTGTCGGTATTTCGTCAGTTAACGCGTGGAATCAAACCGGTCTTGGTCTACTCAACAACTGTGTGACAAACATGTCGTTTAATTCTACCCCTCAGTACAGATAGTAGAAAGATAACCCTGTCTCAATAGCCATATCAGATCGTGCTGCTGAAAGCCCAGACGTGTTTGTCCCGGACTCTACTCGGGAAGGGTATTTAGGTAATTTACTAGTATGGCCCGCTTATTCTGACAATGCTGTATGCTTTCATTCGCTAGTCCGATCAAGACCTTAGCTTCATCGGCTGCTCCATGTTGATTAAGGCGTTCTATTACGCCAAGGTAATTGGCAATCAGATCATCGTAATAAGCGAGTTGATCCGTTGCTTTCTGTTTTTCAGTTTGCGGTTGATTCATGTTCAAAGGTAACTAGGACCAGCTCATATCTGGCTGGATTATTAATGCTTAAGATACAAATAGCCATCCGAAACAAGTAAAGTGACTGTCAGCGAACGGTTGTCTTTGAGCGTCACAGCTTATGTCAGTCAATCCCGTAAAAACAAGTATGCGCACATGCTCGCAAACAGGGCGGACAGTATCGTTACCAGCACCATGAGGATATCCAATACACGACTAACGCTAACAAAGGGCTTCTTTTCTACTGTCATAGTGCGAGATACGATGAAAAGAAATAACATCAAAATATATGGGCATACTGGGGTAATTAGCAGGTCCTTATCCGGATAGACAGTGCTTTGAAAGAAGTGAGGGTAAGCCGGGGAATTGAGCGATAAGAGAGAAACGGCAACTATGATCCTATCTCCCCGCCAACATTTTTAGGCTCTGAATGCTTTTAAGGGTATGAGCACTGAACCCAAACCCAATACTGACCTATCGCTGACCGATTCGACCGGTCGGGAATTACTCCAGTCTACCCTAACCGACTACGTTAATTTTCTTCGTAGACAGCCTGCGGTTTGTGGCTCTTCCGAACAACAGGAAACCTTAATCAAGCATGTAGCTCAGGGACATGAACTTATTAAGCTGGTAGCGGCCGAGCGACTAAAGATTACCCGCCAGCTTGACAAGCAGAAACATGACTGGATGGAGATTGAGAAGGAAATGACGGCTCCTATTCTGGCCGCCATGCAGCCCCTAAAAGACGCCGTTGAGCATTATAACCGGGAATTATTGCGAGTTCGCCAACACCAACAAGCTGAAGTTGCTCAGCAAGCTTCCTCTACTCCATCGAACGAGATCAACTGGCTTACTCCTCAAATATCGCCTGTACCTCTTCCCAAGGGTGTACAGTTGAAATGGACATTTGAGATCGTTGACCCCAACCAAGTCCCCAATGGCTATTGGGTAGTTGATGAGGGAGCCATCAAAGCAGCCATTGCCAGCGGAGTCAGAGATATTCCAGGTGTACGAATCTATGAAGAAGCCATTACGACCTATCGCAAGTAGTACAGCCGAGCAATGACCCAGCTTTAACTTTATCAAAACCTGTATTACCATACGTAAATTGACGTATCGAGATTGGTACTGGCTTTTGCGCCTATTGGTATATTTCGAAGTACCTTTTAATAAATGATCATACAATACTCAAAGAAATTAGCATTCTTTGCCCTCTGAACCACGTACTTATGATTAACCTTTGACTATAGCAAAGTCGTACAGGCTTAGATCATAAGCAAGGATTTACTTATGTAGCAACCCAGAAAACGAGATTAGGCTCATGAAAGAAGATAGACGATTATATGCCTATATTTTGGCCATCATTCTGTTCATTATTCTACTGATACTAGGGATTGTTACAATTTTATATAAAGGAGAAGACCAGATAAAATAAACGAATACAGGTTCTTTTACACATTAAATTATACGTGGGCGAACTTGTTTAAACTAATCTCATAGACATTCCTGAGTTAATTATAAAAGTCTTCTCTAAGTTCATCGACACATTCATTATCGACTTACTCAACCTAAACGACTTTATTTTCATGCGCCAAATGATCTTTATGATCCTTCTACTGATAAGTGCCTTTGTCGGTTTTACGGGTTATTGTTACGCTTGGGTTGACTGGGTGCAGGACGTTAAATCGGGTATTTATGAGAGAAACTATCTGGAAGTGGCCGAGGAAACATCAGCCATTAGTTTATACACCTACTTTGCCATTCGCTTTGTGAAACGCAAGGTAATGCAGTAATATAAATCCCCGAAATACGCAGGTTATTAATAAGGAACACAACAGCATATCAGCTTGTAGCCTCATCACGCTTCATAAACAAGTGGCATCAATACATCGCTTGTTCATTTTACTCAGAATCCACCCGCAGGCAATTGGCTCACTCTGACTGATAGTCACTCCTGTTTTGTATCGCCCCTATCTCCTTAAGGAGCATAATTGAGTTGTGTCGGTTGCGTTACCGGCACATTCGCCATATTATTCCCAAATTCAGATTTAAGCGTCCTAGCTGACGAACAGTACGCTGTTTATCAGCCGATTGTGCTATAGTACTAATCTATACTATTTCACTTCTTTCCAAAAAACGGGCAAACATGACACTTTATCGAATTTAGCGAACCGAAATAAGGGTAAATCAGCAATTTGTAGCACCTAAAGAACACCGAAGTTAGAACGTTACGAATTAGGATGATACTAACGACTATAAGTAAAGCTCAATTTTAAATCGAAGACTTAGTCTGTAAACCTTTGAATATTAATCCGGAACCAGTTATCTCACCTCGTTCATTCTTTTTATTATCATGGACTTATTTACAAGCGTTACTCAATCAAACACTAAACCTAACAGCTATTTTGGTAAAGTCAACCTATTCCGTTTACCCGTCGATGAGTTGATTTTTTTGCAGGCAACGGGCAATTATAGCTGGCTTCACTGGAAGAACGGACAGAAGGTATTGATGGCCCGCACACTAAACTATTACCAGCCCCACCTTCCCAAGGTCTGGTTCATCCGGCCGCATCGCAATTGTATCGTCAATCTACGGCACGTGGAGAGACTTGAGATAGTAGAAGCTAACAAGAGTGGCCGGATTCACCTGCAATCGGGCGAAACTTTGCTGGTTTCGCGTCGGCGTTTAAGCATGGTTAAGCGGTCGATATTACGTTACCAGACTTCAACTACTAATATGGCCTAGGTAGTTAGCATATTTTTTTACTATCGATAGTATCATGTTAACTAACAATGCAATACAGACCTCATTTAAGTTAAATATACACGAAAATAAATACAAAAGCCTTTTTATTAGTTAATGATTATAACAATATATTAACAAATGTGTTATTATTGTAATAGAGTACTTAAGCGCATACAAGTGCCTGGCCAGTGTCCATAGATAGTACCAGACGGGGCATTAATTAAAAGAGCAATTTAGAACGTTTTGAAAAACTAACCTTGGAACAAATTAAACGCAACCGGGTCGCTACGACCCAGCGCATTATCACCGCCTTGGAGGAGGTGTTGGCCGAACAGGGCATCGAAGGAGTAGGCATTAACTTGATAGCCGAAAAAGCAGCCGTTAGTAAAGTGCTCATTTACCGCTATTTTGGCGGTTTACCGGGCTTGATCGAGTATTATGTACGAATGGGTCGACTGGTTCCCCATTACAGTCCGGACTGGCTGGAGCAAATTCAACCGGTTCATGCAGAGGATCTAGCTCCTGTCTGGTCGAGTCAGACTCTGCAACTGTTTCGCCGACTTCGGTCTTCTCAGTCGTCTCGCGAATTATTAAAGGCTACCGTCCAGGAAACCAGCCCTTTATCGGAAACAGTTAGTAGAACTTTAGATGAAGAGTTAACTCAATTGGTCAATCAACTTTCCTTTGTTAAGGGGGGCGATCATCAGGCTATGTCAGCCATATTGCTGGGTGCTTTATCATATCTCACAATACAGGCTCAAAACGGCCGGACAATGATTGGCCTTGACCTGCGCAGTGAAACCGATTGGCTACGCATTGAAGAATCCATTCGTGGAATTTATAAGGCAATGGCTAGTTCGGCAATCGAATCCACCACAACTAAAGTTAACCTCAGACCGGTTTTTGCTGCGGTTAGTAGTTGGGATAACTAACGTAAAAGTGGTACAGCATCTGGATAAATATCAAATGGGGTTACATTGATCAGCAAAGGATACACTATAATTCCATCTATTCAGACAGCCGGACCCTTTGGGTTTTGGCTGTTTCGTTTACAGTCGCACCAACATAGCGAGCCATGAGTTATTCACAAAGACTCTTTTAGTGATATGGATAACTGTTCATTAAGAGAGCAAAATGTTGGCAAAGCACTGGTAAGTATATTTTCTGGCAAGTAAATAGGTCAATCTAGCAGTAAGCGAGAACTATAAACGTATGATCACTTTACGAAACAATCTTCATCAGTTTGGCCGAACAGAACAACGAAAAAAGCCCCAGCATCAACGCCGGGGCTTTTTTATGCACACGATGGCTTTACGCTTCAGGCGTTCCGCAGGTGATATAAATTGTGCTGGAGACGCATGATCTGTTTACGACAGTACACTAGCTGATCGGTTGGCGCGTGGGCGTCCTGTAAATCATCCATTAATTGAAACCACTCTTCGAGATGTCGCTCGACGAGTATAATAAGCTCCCGGTT
>CAXTJJ010000140.1:0-11884 GCA_964244155.1 uncultured Spirosoma sp. | reverse complement strand
GGTATGAACAGTTGCGGAATCCCGGTAGTCGACATCAATGACGGGTGCACAATGCGTATCGGCACCTCATTCAGTTTCAACAGCGGCCGAAACCATAATCGCATTGGCCGCCAACAGCCTTGCTTTTTCATTGCCGATCTCGGTGGTATCATCCAAATTGGCGATCGTGTCGGGATGAGTTGCACCGCCTTGGTTTGCCATAACGCCATCACCATTGGTAACGACGTTACCATAGGCGGAAATACCGTCATTTATGACACAGACTTCCACACATTAAATACAGACCAACGTACTAACTTTCAAGACAACAGTCTGGCAAAGACTGCCTCGGTTGTTATCCATGACCGGGTCTTTATTGGCTCTCATGTAACCATTCTCAAAGGCGTAATCATTGGTGAAAACGCGGTGATTGCAGCTGGTTCGGTGGTTACGAAAAACGTTCCGCCCAACCAGTTATGGGGGGGTAACCCCGCTCAATTGATCCGGTCGCTTAAGACGCAATCTGTTTATGAGTAAAAATATTCTGCTGCTTGTCTGCTGTGCGTTGGCACAGTTAAGCCCGCTGGCGTACCAGGCCCTGTTTGGTTACGGCGAATATTATATTTACCCATCCCTGATGAGCCATTCGCTACTTATCATCCCGATCGTAATCATATTTGTGCTCAAAAATCGGTATTCGAAAGCTTTCCTGATTATCTGGATTGCCTGGCTGTATGTGGGTGAGCTAAAAATCCTGACCTATTTTGCTATTAACCCGTACTATATTTCTATGGATGAAGGTTGTATCGTTTACAATATCTACCTGATTTTCTTAAGCATAGGTATGTTGCTGCACGATGCTAACACCCGCATTCCAATGATCTCGGAAGAGGACCGGGCTACGGGTCGGTTGATCCATAACGACCTGGGTTATTTTGATTACATTTTACTGGCCTTTCCACTCATCTGGATCATCGACTTCGTACGCAATGTAGGCTTTATTCCCATTTTTTCCGGCCATGATGTTACCGATACTATGTATGGATTGAACTATGGCTATATCTATAACTTCGGCTTTTTTAACTGTCTGTCGGCGGTTCTATTGTACGATCGCTTTCTAAAAAGCCCCGACAGACGAAGCAAAATATTCTGGTTGAGTATGCTGGTTTTGGCCATACTAATTATGTCGGCCGATAGCAAGCGACTGTATTTGCTGGTGTCGTTACTGGCGATTTTCGTTTATGACAAACTCATAACAGGAGCGTTGACCATGAATACCCAAACAACGGCGATGGTCATTAGTGGGGTATTTTTATATGTAATTCTGCAAAACATACGCTTGGGTAGTACAACCGAGTCTCCATTTGCGCGTGATGGTTTTCCGCTAGGTGCCGAATTTCGGGAATATGTACGGGCGATAAACGAATTTGAACCCGGCGAAATACCGGGTTACGATTTGGCAGCCAGCACAATAGGTGCTTTTGTCAATTCTTTTCTTCTCAAAGTGGCTGGTTTCGATAAGGCCGAACTAGTTCATAAGGACAGTGCTTATTCCTTTATGAAGCTCTTCGACTCCGACAATACGCTGGGCATCCGCACCGGTCTAACCTCCGAAATATATTTTGCTTATGGCTTTTACGGCTTGATCTTTATCACCCTCTTCGGGTGGCTGATCAGTTACCTCTCCTACCGACTCGTCCGCGTGACTCGAAAATCCAGCCTGCTTTTCCTAAGTACCATATATGGATTGCTTGTTTTGACAGCCTTTGGCCAAAGTTCAGTAACAGTGGGTTGTCTATCCGTTTTGTTGTACCTGTATCTGCTGATCGCGCTGGTAAAACGATTAAGCCACCGGTCGGATACATTGCCCCCACATTTGGTATGATCTACGTTGTTATTCCTGTACATAACCGGAAGGCCTATACGATAAGTTGTCTGGCTGATCTGGCCAGGCAAACCGTGCGAGAGAAACATGTAATTGTTGTTGACGATGGCTCTACCGATGGCACCGCCGAACTGGTAGCACAACAGTTTCCCGACGTGTTCGTCGTAACCGGCAGCGGATCTTTGTGGTGGGCAGGTGCGATGAACCTTGGTATCCGCTTCGTACTCGACAGGTTTAGACCTGAAGTCGACGATTTTATCCTGGCGTTGAACGATGACGTTAAAATTGAGGTCAATTATTTAGCCAGTCTGCTCACGGCATATCAAACCAACAAACCTTGTGTTGTTGGATCGGTATCAGTTGATGTAAAGCCTCCTCACAACTTGCTCTATGCGGGTACACGTATGAACTTAGTGTTCCCAGGAATTGAAAATTGGGCTACCACCCGTTTTAAGAGTAGTTACACATTACTAACCAAAACGAGTCCCTACCTTTTATCAGACAGTTTGCCCGGTCGGGGAATGCTGATTCCACTAGCTGTTTTTAAAGCAATTGGCCTTTTCGATGAGGAGCGGTTCCAGCACCATATGGCTGATCTGGACTTTTCGATCAGTGCCCGTAAAGCAGGCTTTCCGCTGGTGGTTTCGTCAGCAAGTAAAGTCTATGAATATACGGATGCCACAGGTGTAAACATCATGAAGCCTATGTCGGTCCGGGCGTTCTGGACAGCATTGTCAACTACAAAATCGCCTGTGAACCGGCAGGTTCGATATAACTTCGCACTGAAGCACTCTCCTTTGACGTACCTGTATTTTGGGCTCGATATGATTCGAATTGCCGGTGGCTACGCAATCCGACGAATTAAAGCGATTGCTCCAACGGTACGCTGAATTTCTGTTTATCAATCAATGCCTCATATAGGGCCATCGTTGCCGTGAAGGCTACTTTTCGGGCATAATGAGTCTGGTATTCGAGGTAGGCATTTTCCGACAACTGGAATTGCCCTATTTTATTCTGACGAAACATGCTGATGGTCTGCCCTAAATCGAAACTATCGCCCGTTCGGAATAAAAGTCCGGTCAGACCATCCTTTACTATTTGATTTAAGTTCTCCTGATTGGAACAAATGACAGGCGTACCAGCGGCAAATGCTTCCAGAATAACTGTAGGCAGGCCTTCATACCAGCGTGAAGGCACAAGTAAAGCCTGGCAACGCTTAATCGCATCCAATACAACCTCACGCGGTTGTTTACCCAAATATCGAATGGTTGATACCTGTTCTGACATTCTCTGCACGTCGGCTGCCAGCGGGCCATCACCAATGATTTCGAGCGGAAAGCCGTATCTTCTAGCTGCCTGAAGCAACACATCAACCCCTTTCTCAGTGGTTAGACGGCCGACATACAGGAAGAAATCCGCTCTCTCTTCAGGCCCTGTATAACCGGCATCAGCTACAAAATTCGGCTTGACACGCACTTGCTCAGGTTTAGGCTTCAGCGAAGAGCCAAGCATTTTTTGTCGGGCAAAATCGGTGACGACCACAAACAAATCGACCTGTCTCCAAATACCGGTTAATTTATGAAGTAATGTAATGGCTGCAAGATGAGCAGATTTTGCTTTGGACTTTTGAAAACAGGCATTTCGTATGCCTGCAAACGGTATTGTTTGCGTCAGACACTTTTCGCAGGGGGTTTCTCCACCACGCATCAATAGGCCATTAACGCACACCAAACGGTAGTTGTGTAAGGTCATCACAACCGGTATGTGACACCTTTTAGCCGTCCGGATTACCGCTGCTGAGGCTGTGTAGAAAAGGTTATGAATATGAACAATGTCGGGCCTAAACTGGCTGATAACCCGCTCCAAACGCCTTCCCGACTGTGTATTATAAAGTGCCCGGACCGCCGACCTTGCATTGCCCAATAGCGTTCCATCGAAATTGTTGTTGTCAAAGATCAGGGTTTCGACCGTTATGCCATTTTCACGCAGTAATTCTACTTCCTGCTCAAAGACAGTATCTTCTCCCCCGCCCTGCTGATAGTAGTTGTGGATCAATAATACGCGCATAACTTAATAGGTCAGAGGGAATTGGATTAAGACAAAAGAGATTCGGAGCGATTCAGGCGGGGCGTTTGATCGGCAGGATCTGCGTGCCATAAGTCAGAAGTTTATTCCAGATGCGCACCGGAACACTGAATTTTCGGCGAAACCAGCGGTTATACGCAGCATGCGTCTGCACTGATTTCGGCAGATTGAATTGCCGCTGTTGACCACTATCCAGAACGGGTTGATAGCGGTCATAAATCACTTCAGTGGTGGAATCGGGTGAATCAACACCGATGTTGACTGTTTTAGAGACGGTTGGATAGAGCGTGTAGCCCCCCACTTTAAATTCATGGTAACAAAGCCGAATATCCCAGGCATCGATCTCGCGACGCTTTGCCCGCTGCAGCATCCTTACCCGATCGCTCCCGCCCGCCTTAAACTGCTGCCGGGCCGCTGGGTCGTTCATAAACGCATCGAAATCCGTCAATGCCCAATCCACACCTTGCCAGCGGTCAGCCCAGATGGCCCACCCCCAGGCACAGGTTCGCTGGAAGAAATACCCATCGGCTGTATAGCCGTTCGGCCGTTTGAAGGGGAAAGTGTAGCCTCCCACCGAAAACACCCTTGGCATATCGGCATATTGGTCGAGAGACTGATTCATAAAATCCAGAAAATTGGGGGTTGTGACAACGTCATCCTCAATCACAATCACCGCTGTGTGTTGCTTTAAAACTTTCGATACCCCAGCAATAATGGAATTAGCACAACCAATATTGAGGTCACTATAGGTCCTATGAACCCGTCTAAAACCAGTAATACTGTCGACTACAGCCCGAACAGCTTCTACTTTTTGAACTTCATCGGTACGACGTGGACCATCCACAAACACATACAGGTCAGTCTCTGAAGTCAGGTAATTGGCTTGTAAGGCTGCAAGGGTTCGTTTCAGTTCATAAGCACGTTTGAAGGCGAAGAGGATAACGGGGGCAGGCATGGATGACGTTTTTGGCAGGTGGATGATGAACAGGAAGCTATTAACGATCAGGAGTGAGGTCGATTCCGTTGTCTGACCAGTTGCCGCAGAAAATAATACATGAACCATAGGTTGGTAGACGCATACCGGCTTAGCAGACGACGAGGCTCCTGAACAAATCGAAAGAACCACTCAAGCCCATATTTCTGCATCCAGCGGGGTGCTCGTTTCTGTTCGCCAACCAGCACCGGGAGAGCACCACCAATGCCCAGCAGAACGGCAGGAATCCGGTTCGATATAGCCGCCATCCACTTCTCCTGCTTTGGACAACCTAGGGCAACAAATACCAGGGCAGCACCTGAGGAGGTAATGTCATTGATGATGCTCTCTTCTTCCTGAGCACTCAGCGGACGGAAAGGGGGCGAATGCGTCCCAACCAGACGCAGATTGGGGTAATTTTTGGCGCAGAATGACCGACAGCGGCCTAACACCGCTACTGTAGAGCCATAAATGTAAACTGGTAACTGGGCCTGCGTAGCTTCCTGAAGGAGTGTAGGCAAAACGTCCAGGCCCGTTATTCGCTCCTGCCTGACGCCATAAAAAGCTCGTAGAGCCCAAAGCAACGGAACCCCATCGGCCGTTACCCAAGTTGCCTTGTTGACTAAAGCGGCAAACGCTCTGTCATGAGCAGCCTCTACCAGCATGTGTACATTCGCGAAGCAGACATAGGCTGGCTTGCGTTGTTGCGCTACATGAAGGACATTCTGAATAAACTCAGCATAGGAAAGGCCCGTTATTTGTAAATCAAGAACTGCCCTGCCTGTCGAGACGGGCAGGGCCTCATAAGCTATAGTTCCATGAGGATGTTTTCGTATAGATCGGTGGGTATCGACGAGCATAAAACGACAGTACAAATCGAACAGGCGTTTTACTGAGCAGACCAAACCTATCCAACCCACCTATTTTCTGTTCCTTTTGTCGTGTTAGACGTCTGAAAGCCGATAAGTAACTAATTCAAATTTTTTGTATGTTTACATTGTCACTCATTGATAACATTACACATAATTTTTATTTATCACACTTAATTTAATATATATTAAATATAAACTAATTTACTTAAGAGATACGATAATTTTACATCGAGAGGCTGATTTTAAAACGCAAAAGCGGCATCAGATCGAATCTGATGCCGCTTCAGGAAGCCATCGCCTACTAGATCGTCACTTCTTTTTTAGCCGTTGATTTTGCTGCTCTAATCGTTCAATACGCTTTTGCTGTTCGATAAGATGAAGTGTCAATTCTTCATTCTTTTTTACCAGGGTTGCCAGCAATGTAGTCAGATCAACTCCTTGTTTGACCATTTCACCGGCGCTCGGCACATCAGGTAAATGCTTGTTCTGTTGAATATATTTCTCGACTTCTGATAAAGGTTGAAGCTTATAGGCAGGCGAAAAAACATAATCAGCCCACTGGCGTTCTGATGCTGGTTGAACATTCATCGCTAGGGCCGACAGTCGGTCAGACAGCAGCACATCACCTTTGTCGCTTACGGTTAAGAATTTACCAGCCGTCGCATCAGATGTAGGCGAGTTAGCCGTTAAATTAGTCAGGCGCAGACCACTGCGTCCATCTGTACCGGCAGTCAGTTCGAGTCGATTTTGAGGAGTCGATGTACCAATACCAACGTTGACATTATTACCTAGTACCATTGCATTGCTGCTCAATACACGAGCATTGGCACCAATGGCGGTCGCATTCGACAAACCGACGCCTATTCCGGCGGCATTATATCCCAGAAGGGTATTATCCTGCCCGTCCACACCCTCAAAACCAGCATTAGGTCCAATAATTAAGTTACGATGTCCACGCTGATTACGCTGCCCGGCGTTGTAGCCAATAAAGACGTTATCACTACCGTCGGTATTCAGTTTCCCGGCCTCGTATCCGATAAAGGTGTTGTGACTACCAACAGTATTAGGAGAGCCAGCCTTATAGCCAAAATATGTATTATAAGATCCAGTGGTGTTTGATTGGCCTGCCTGACTACCCATAAAGGTATTGTAGGTTCCTCCTATTACAGCACTGGTGCTTTGCCCGATAAACAAGTTGCTGGTGCCGTTGGGCGACTGAAAACTAACGACCTGATTATCAGGGGTTATTATTTGACTTTGAGCAAATAGATTGGCTGAAAGGCAAAGAGCTATCAATGTTATAGGTAGAGTGAATAGTTTCATAGTGAATCGGATATGGACCAACTTCATAAAGTTAGCAATATTCATTCCCAAGACACTCTATGTGACTAAATTTTATTTAACGGAAGTAGAATTGTATACAAACCACTTATATCCATCTAATGTCTTAACCCAAAAGATACCTTCGCCAGCCATTTATTCCATGGCTGGTTATCAATAAATTACACGCGTTCTGCTACAAACAATCCCGGCAAATAAACTAACAGTCTTTTAACACAAGCAAACAGTCACTTACGTAACTTTACACAGTATAAGCGAAACATCCATCACCAATTAATTGCGTATGAAGCCTTTTTCCGCTCTGATCCATACTCTTACGGTTAGCTTACTGGCAGCGGCCCTGTCTGGCTGCGCACCAACGTTGACAACCACCTATCAACTTGAACCGATTTCCGGCGATGTAGCGACTATTGATGGCCGGGCAGTCACCAAAGCCGAGCAGAATGGCGTAGGTGTAGTAGCCTCTTTTGAGCGCGAAGACCTGGAGTTTATCACGCTTGATATAGAAGTAAAAAATCGTACTGATCATCCCATCGACGTCAATCCGGCCGATTTCCATTTTACGGCACTCGACGCCGACCAGCACACCCTCACAGACCCGAACAACGCAAGTTTAGAACTCACGCGCACAGCGGCTGACCCTACTTACGAAGCGGGGCGGCTCAAGCTAAAACGGAAGCAGGAAGAAAAACGGCTAAAAACAGCAAAGGTTCTTAATACAGTCCTGATGGTAGCACTCGTTGCCAGCGATATATCCTCCTCATCGAATAGTCGCTCCTACCGTGAGTATGCTACAAACCGTATAACGCATGGATTTGCCTACCAGGGACTTGCCGTTAAACGTGCTATCGACTACAGCACCTTTGCTAACCGAATGCAGCGTTATGACTACGAAGAGTACCGATGGCATGAGCTGGCACTTAAAGCAAACACACTTGCACCGGGCGAGTCGGTGCGAGGGTTTGTCTATTTCCCTAAAGCAGCAGGTGCTCGCTATCTGGCTATCAATTATACCCTACCCGAGCAGGCAACAGTACCCTTACTGTTCAAGCAGGACTTTGTCCAACAGAAAAAAGATCGTCAGCGTCGGTAATTTCATCACTTCAGTGTCAACCTTTCAGATCATATAACCAACCGCTAGGCCCGGGATGGTGAAATAGCTCACCACTCTTCACCATCCTCTTCGAACGCCTGAAAAGCGCGTTGTAGCTCCTGTAGTGTCTTTTGTTTATTCTTAGCTTTAGCCAATGTTATGCCTTTCTGATAGAGTTCGGCTGCCCGCTCCCGCTCATCCAGGTCTGCATAGAGTGCTGCTGCATGATAGTAAGTAGGTAGATACTCCGGGTATTCGGTTAGTAATTGATCAAGATAGCGTCTCGCCTGTAGAGGTTGATCATTTATGTATTCCATAGCCAGTGCATAAACATTGAATGGCTCACCGGGTTCTTCCTGTACAAAGCGAATTAATTGTTGGATGCGTTCCTCATTCATACTCATAAGAAAATTAGTATGCATGCATACTTTTATTTAAGACTATTTGTACTTTTGAGTTATAAAAGTAGTGAATAGTCGCTACTGGCCGATTCGGGTCTAAAACAATCGACCGCCAGCGGCTATCCATCAACAGAAACCACAAAACCCCAAAAAGCATGAAAATTTTAGTGTGTGTGACGAGTGTGCCGGACACCACCACCAAAATTGCCTTTACAGACAATAACACCAAATTAAATAAAGCAGGTGTAACCTTCATTACCGGGCCTTATGATGATTATGCATTGGCCAGAGCCGTTGAGTTAAAAGAAAAAACGGGATCTACCATCACTGTATTAAACGTAGGTGAAGCAGACACTGAGCCTGTTATCCGCAAATGTCTCGCTATTGGTGCCGACGATGCCATCCGTGTAAACGCTGAGCCAACCGACGCCTATTTTGTAGCTGAGCAGATTGCCGCCATCGCCAAAGAAAACAATTATGATCTTATTCTGATGGGGCGTGAATCCATCGACTACAACGGCGGTCAGGTTCATGGTATCGTTGGCGAAATGCTTGGTATTCCGTCAATTTCGCCTGTAATGCTTCTTGATATAGACGGCGACACCGCCAAAATTACCCGCGAGATTGAAGGTGGCAAAGAAAGTCTGGAAGCCAGGTTACCGCTGGTTCTAGGCTGTCAGGAACCAATTGCCGAATGGAAAATTCCGAATATGCGTGGCATTATGACTGCCCGTACCAAACCGCTTAACGTTGTTGAGCCAACCGGTACAGACAAACTGACAACAGTTGCCAGCTATGAGCTTCCCGCTCCGCGCGGTGCCGTTAAAATGATTCCTGCCGATGCCGCAGAAACGCTTATTCAACTCCTTCACACTGAAGCTAAAGTAATTTAAGTATATCCGGTTTTCGGTACACGGTTTCCGGCAATAGCCTGCAAACCAAAAGCTGAAAACCATAAACCGAAAACTCATTTATGTCAGTTCTCATATTCGCCGAATTAGACGAAGGTAAAATCAAGAAATCTTCGCAGGAGGCTATTTTTTACGGAGCAAAAGTGGCCGACATGATGGGCACCTCAGCTACGACTATTATCGTTGGTGCAGCCGATGATACTGAACTGGCTTCGGCCGGTAGGTTCGGTGCAACTAAAGTCCTTCATGCAACCGACGCCAAACTGAACGAACCCAATGGCATGGCCTATGCAACGGTTGTTGCTGCCGCAGCTCAGCAGGAAGGCAGTAAGGTTATCGTGTTGGCAAAATCCTCTCTGGCCGATGCAATGACCGCCCGCCTGGCGGGAAAATTAAAAGCCGGTCTGGCAGCAAATGTCATTGACTTGCCCAATTTAAGTAATGGATTCCAGGTCAAAAGCAGTATCTATACCGGCAAAGCTTTTGCGTTCAACGACCTGAAAGCCGATGTGAAAATTCTGGCCATCAAGAAAAACACGATTACGCCCGAAGAGAAAGACGCTTCAGCTTCCGTGGAGACTTTTACACCAACACTTACTGATGCCGACTTTGCGATCTCGGTAAAAAGCACGGAGAAATCGTCGGGCGATATTTTACTCCCCGAAGCTGATTTTGTTGTGTCAGCCGGTCGTGGGCTGAAAGGTCCAGAGAATTGGGGAGTCGTTGAAGACCTGGCTAAAGCACTTCATGCCGCTACCGCCTGTTCCAAACCCGTTTCTGACCTTGATTGGCGCCCTCACTCCGAACACGTTGGACAAACAGGCCTCAAAATCAGTCCAAACCTGTATATTGCTTGTGGCATTTCCGGTGCTATTCAACATCTGGCGGGCGTAAACTCATCGAAGGTTATTGTTGTTATTAACAAAGACGCCGATGCACCCTTTTTCAAGTCGGCCGATTATGGAATTGTCGGTGATGTTTTCGACGTTCTTCCTCGTTTGACGAAAGCGGTGCAGGCGTTGTAGAAATTGTCGTGTAACGTGTCAACCTGACGGCAGATAATTCATAATTAATTAAAGATTATTTACGTATGATTTATTAACCGCCGGGTTGTCTCTTATTACTTACGACTTTTTGTTAATTTCGCATCGTGGATAAGATTAAGCTTGAAATATTAGGACTATCGCCCAGCCAATCGCAATCAGGCTCGTTTGCCTTGGTATTGGGTGAAGAATATGGCAACCGACGATTGCCAATCATTATTGGCATGTTTGAAGCGCAGGCCATTGCAATTGAAATCGAAAAGATTGTGCCGAACAGGCCAATGACACACGATTTGTTCAAGCAGTTTGCTGAGCAGTTCAAATTTACGGTTCGCGAAATAATGATTTCCGATCTGCGGGAAGGCATCTTTTTCGCTAAAATCGTGTGTTTCGACGGTGTTCGTGAATCTGTTATTGATGCCCGGCCATCCGATGCAATCGCTATTGGCATTCGATTCGATGTTCCAATTTATACCAATGAATCCATCTTGTCTGAAGCTGGCATTACTGCGAGTGGTAATGAGGAGGAAGAAGAACAGGAAGAATTGGTTCGTTCCTCCAACCGGCCGTCAACCCGGTCGTTTGGCGATCAATTGAAAAATGCTACTTCCGAAGAACTGCAGAAAATGCTAGAAGAAGCCTTGGGCAATGAAGAATACGAACGAGCTGCCAAAATTCGCGATGAAATGAGCAAACGCAATTAATGTTCGTTGACCTTATAAAAAGAGCCATCCCCTGGAGGATGGCTCTTTTTATGTTACTTCTTTTTCCGTTTTCGAATCACCAATTCCCGGTAACCATATGCTGGATCAGGTTCGCGTGAGAACGTAAGTTCAGGCAGGATACCGATAATCAGCTCGGCTGTTGTATAAATGATACAGCCATCGAGGAGATGTCCGCCAATGGTTCGGCCGGTCGAATCGGATACCGACATATGGATATGACTCCCACTGGTAGAGAGCGTACCAACGAGTGAAACAATTTCGAAATGGCCCCGCCAAACACTCGGTCCTTCCTGGTTAGCCAGCCGTAGCGTCACATCGGTTAGACTTCCAACGCAAGTAAGCAAAGTCCCTGCTCCAATCCGCTCCTGTTGAACGAGAAGATCCAGTGCCTTCTTTAAGTCCTGCCCTGATTTTAAGCGTACCGAATACGTGTGCATAGCCGACGAGACGGCCGTGGATTGTTCATCAGCGGGTTGTGGTTGCGCGTTCAGTATGCCCATGATACTTTGGATTAGGATCAATAATAAAAACTTGCGCATTAGATATAACTATTCTAGAGCTGACCGGACAAGGGAA
>CAXTJJ010000139.1:0-11921 GCA_964244155.1 uncultured Spirosoma sp. | reverse complement strand
TGAACGGCATAGTCATAGAAATCGTCGGTCAGGGCTTCGCCGAAAGCAACGGCTTTTGCAGCAATAATATGTTCCAGCGGTCCGCCCTGCGTGCCAGGAAATACGCCTGAATCCAGCAGTGACGACATCAACCGTGTTTCACCTTTTTGCGTTTTAATACCGTATGGATTCTCGAAATCGTTCCGCATCATAATGATACCACCCCGTGTGCCGCGCAGCGTTTTGTGCGTAGTCGTGGTCACAATGTGCGCATGAGCCAGTGGATCGTTCAGCAATCCTTTTGCAATCAGGCCTGCCGGATGTGATACATCGGCCAGCAATAAAGCACCAATTTCATCGGCAATAGCGCGCAGGCGAGCATAGTCCCAATCGCGGCTGTAGGCCGAAGCACCACAAATAAGCAGCTTAGGACGTTCGCGTTTTGCTGTTTCCTCAACAACATCGTAGTTGATAACGCCTGTTTCTTTCTCCACACCGTAAAACGTCGGCCGGAAATATTTACCCGAAATATTGACTGACGAACCGTGCGTTAAGTGACCACCATGCGAAAGATCAAACCCCAGAATAGTATCGCCGGGATGTAAGCAGGCTAGAAATACTGCCGTATTCGCATTGGCACCTGAGTGTGGCTGTACATTAACCCAGGTAGCCCCAAAGAGTTCTTTGGCGCGATCAATAGCAATTTGCTCTACCTGGTCTACTACTTCACAACCACCATAGTACCGTTTTCCGGGCAAGCCTTCGGCATATTTATTGGTCAGTACACTGCCAGCCGCTTCCATTACAGCAGGCGACACGAAATTTTCAGAAGCTATTAATTCAATACCCGACTCCTGCCGGTGTTGTTCTTTGGCAATTAGGTCAAATACCTGCGTATCGCGGGTGGTAGTGGCGGTCGTCATGCTACGAGCGTTTTTGTCTTCGGTTATCTTGATTCTTGTCTGTTGCCTTTGTGAACCAACAAACAACCAACTCATTAAGCTACAAATGTACGGCAGAAAATGGTAGGATTTGGAAGATTTTGAGGTACAACACGGTAGAATAGAACACGGATTTTTATGGTCCTTATGATCAGTTATGATTTTGCTATTGACAAAAGATCATAACTGATCATAAGGACCATAAAAATCCGTGTTCTATCATTTACCCTTCCCAAGGGCCTGATATTGAAACGGTGTCATGCCTGTACTTAGCTTAAACTGACGGTGGAAGTGAGAACTGTTATTATACCCGCATTCCATACCCACCTGCCCGATACTCAAATCAATATTTGTAAGCAGTTTTCGGGCATGACCAATGCGCAACCCATTCAGGTATTCGACAAACGTCTTTCGGGTACGATTCTTAAAATACCGGCAGAAAGCCGCCGGGGCCATGCCAGCTACAGACGCAATCTGTTCGATTCGAATTTCGTCCCGAAAATGAAGCAGCATAAACTCCAGCACGCGTTTCATACGCTCTGTTTCGGCTACCCCAGGCGCAAGCTGGTAACCGTCGCTTGCCAGCAACTGGGCATTCTGATCGGTGGCCAATTGATCAAGAATAGCCAGCAAACTTAGTAGTTGAGTCAAGCCGTTCAGTTCCGGCAATTCCTCCAGTTGTCCTGCAACTGCCTGGCTCATTTCCGAGCTGAAGCGTAATCCATAGCGGGCACGTTCGAGTAACTGGCGAACAGCGGTCGCTTCGGGTACCATAGCCAGCCCGCGCTCTATAAAGTTCGACGGAAACTGTACTACTACCGATTCGGCCTCCTGGGTTGACGTTCTTGGATAAAATTCATCGTCATTGCGCCAGAAATGTGGTAAATCAGGCCCAAGCAATACCAGATCGCCAACCTGAAATGACTCTACATGATCACCAACAAACCGTCGACCCTGACTTTTGACAATGTATGTCAATTCATACTCGGGATGGTAATGCCAGGGCGCATCGAAAAAGGGTAATTTGAACCGACGAACAAGCAATGAGCTTTGGTCGTCAAACATTAATTTTTCAAAAAGAGCTTTCACGAAGAGTTCTATTTTAACCTGATTAGCTCGCTAAATAGGCCTATTGGGTCAAAATTAATTATAAATCTGTAAAATCTATATTTATAACCTTGATAAATACAAATTACTTTTGTTCTTTCAATTCTTTTTAAACCATTATCAAATGGAAGCAGTAATCGATAAAAAAGCATTACTCGACGAGCTGGATTCTTATTATACCGTCAGCCCCGAAGCTATTTCATTCTATCGTGAGAAGGGTTATATCAAGTTAAAGGACGTATTGAGCCCGGCGGTACTGAATTACTACGGCGATATTATCACGGATTTGGTTTTTCGCCTTAATACGCTCGTCAAACCTATGGAAGAACGCACCACTTACGAGCGAGCCTTTCTCCAGATCATGAACCTATGGCGTGAAGATGAACAGGCGAAAGAATTTGTTTTCTCGAAGCGTCTCGCCAAGATCGCTACCGATCTGATGGGCGTCAAGGGTGTTCGAATTTATCACGATCAAGCTTTATATAAAGAGCCGTCGGGTGGCATAACGCCCTGGCATGCCGACCAGTTCTACTGGCCTCTGGCATCACCCAATACCGTTACCGTCTGGATTCCTCTGCAAGATACACCTATGGAAATGGGGCCGCTGGCGTTTGCCGAAGGTAGCCAGCATGTTGAACTCGGCCGTGACATTGAGATTAGCGATGCGAGCGAGAAGATTCTGGCCGATGAACTACAGAAGCTAAATTTTAGGATGCATGATACGCCATTCGATCTGGGCGAAGTAAGTTATCACGCAGGCTGGACATTTCATCGGGCGGGGCCAAATACTTCCAACCGTCCAAGAAAAGTTATGACGATGATTTATATGGATAAAGATCAGGTCATTATGCAACCTCGCAACAGATTTCAGCTAGCCGATCATGCCAAATGGCTCGATAATATACCCGTTGGCAGTCACCCACAGAATGAATTGAACCCGGTGTTGTTTAGCTATTGATCAGAAACTTTTCCTTTCGTTTATTGAAACCCTGGCTCACACCGGGGTTTTCTTGTATAGTTAGACGAGAAATGGAAATATTTTCGTTCAATTGCTGTTCACTCACCAAACCATCACTTACCCAAAGCGGTATGAAATCATTTAGTACGCTTATTCTGTGGCTATTGCTACCCCTGGCCACGTTTGCCCAAATACTTAAACCAGTCAGTTGGGCTTATAAATCAATCAAGTCGTCGGCCAAAGTTGGTGAGGTTGTCGAACTGCGTTTTACAGCCAATATCAAACCGGGTTACCACATCTATTCCTCTGAAGTGAACCCAAAAATTGATGGTCCGCTGCCAACAGTCATTAAGTTCACCCCGAATAAAACCTACGAACTAGTTGGCAAAATAAAGCCAGTCAGTAAAGTAGAAACCAAATACGAAGAAGCCTTTGAGGGCGATACATATTTAATGCATAGCCCAGCCCTGTTCTCTCAACGGGTCAGAATTCTCGCAGCCAATCCAGTTATTGAGGGCAATATTGATTTTCAGACCTGTACTGATAGCGATGGGTCCTGTATTCCGGGAAGTGAAGACTTTACTATCACAGGTCTAGCTGTTGCTACTGTACCAGCCACAGTAGCTTCTACACCCGCTACCTTGTCTGTTATTACAAAGCCCACCTCCGAAACAACGGTTGCCGCTACCACGCCAACCCCAGCCGTAACGGCCACGGAAGCTACTGAACAACCAACATCGGCTAGTGTGGCAACCGCCAAAGAATCCGAACCAAGTCTTGATGAAGCCACAACCGCAGCAGGTGGGTCCATGTGGAGTTTCATGTTGGCAGCTTTTCTGTCGGGTTTGGTTGCCCTGCTCACACCCTGTGTATTTCCAATTATTCCTGCAACGGTTAGTTTCTTCACCAACCAACAGGGTGGCCAATGGAAAGCGTTGCTGTATGGGGCGTTCATTATTGGTATTTATGTATTGATTGGCACGGTCGTGTCACGTTTTAACGGCCCGGCCTTTGCTAATTTCGTCAGTACACACTGGCTACCAAACCTGCTGTTTTTTGCGATCTTCTTTGTCTTTGGCCTGTCTTTTTTGGGTCTGTTCGAGATCGTATTACCCAACTCGCTGATCAATAAAGCGGATGCCAAATCCGAGCAGGGCGGCATCGCGGGGATTTTCTTCATGGCATTTACGCTGGTGCTGGTGTCTTTCTCCTGTACAGGCCCTATTGTAGGAAGCTTGCTGGTAGCGTCGGCCGGTGGCGAAGTCATCAAGCCTATTTTGGGTATGGCCGCTTTTTCATCGGCGTTTGCTATTCCGTTTACCTTGTTTGCCGCTTTCCCACAATGGCTTAAGAATCTGCCCCGTTCGGGTGGGTGGCTCAACTCAGTGAAAGTGGTACTGGGTTTTCTGGAGTTGGCGCTTGCCCTGAAATTTCTGAGCATTGCTGACCAGGTTTATCACTGGGGTCTACTCGACCGCGAGGTATTTCTGGCGCTGTGGATCGTCATTTTCGCCCTGATCGGCTTCTATTTCCTGGGCAAACTCCGATTACCTCATGACAGCGAAACCAAGTACATCAGTGTTCAAAAGTTGTTAATGGCCATCGTCACGCTTTCCTTTGTGGTGTACATGATCCCAGGTCTGTGGGGTGCTCCCCTGAAAGCCCTGTCGGGTTATTTACCACCAGAAACCTCGCAGGATTTTAACCTGCACAATCAGCATTTTGCTCCGAGCACGGCGAATGCATTAACCGAGACACCTAAATACGGCAATCTGTTTCACCTGCCCCACGGCTTACAGGGCTTTTTCGACTATAAGCAGGGATTAGCCTATGCCAAGAAGGTAAACAAACCTGTATTTATTGATTTCACAGGGCACGGTTGCGTCAACTGCCGCGAAATGGAAGCCCGCGTCTGGTCAGACCCGGCGGTTATGTCTCGTTTGCAGAATGATTTCGTGATTCTGGCGCTGTACGTAGACGATAAAACCGAACTGCCCGAAGCCGACTGGTATACCTCGACCTACGACCAGAAGATTAAAAAGACCATTGGTGCGCAAAACGCCGATTTGCAGATTACAAAGTTTAACAACAACGCTCAGCCACACTATTGTCTTGTCAATGCCGAAGGAAAGCTACTGGTATCGCCGAAGAACTACGACCGCGATATAGCCCATTTCGTTGCATTTCTGGATTCAGGAAAGGCGAAGTTTTAGTGGCGTAGCGTGGTGATGCGGCATACCGACATCTTGTCCGCGTAGCCGAAGAAATACAATTTAGCCTTCGGCTACGCGGACGAGACGTCGGTATGCCGCATCACCACGCTACTTATCTAACAAAAATCCCCGCTAATTTTTAGCGGGGATTTTTGTTACGCTATAAGATTAACTAGTCTAGGCAGTCGTTTCGACAGGTACTTTCTGATTCTGCAACAATTCCATGTCAGGTGTCGATTGATCGGAAACCGGGACACGACCACGCTCTTTGCGAACAATACGCGAGTAAAGCGAAATCTCCTGATCGAACAGGAAAAGGAAAAATAGCTTCACGAACGATGTATGGTACTTCAGCGAATCGTAATACTCTGGAGCCGACTTCTTAATATCGGGCAGCTTATTCCAGGGGATAGACGGAAAATCGTGATGTTCGTTGTGGAAGCCTACGTTCAGGTTAGGTACATTAAGCGGACCGTAGTAACTGTATGTTTCTTGCTTAGGATCGAGCGTTAGAAAATGCTCCTGAGCCCAGCGGGCACCCAGTGGGTGCAGCC
Organism: uncultured Spirosoma sp.; assembly: GCA_964244155.1. Classification (GTDB taxonomy): domain Bacteria; phylum Bacteroidota; class Bacteroidia; order Cytophagales; family Spirosomataceae; genus Spirosoma. The sequence continues at coordinate 6,169 of CAXTJJ010000139.1, read as the reverse complement.
CGACCGAAAAGAACAGACATAGTACCATAAAAGCGAGCGCTTTCCAGCCAAACAACGTGACGATAAGTACATCAAACGTAATCTGAACAATAAAATTGGCAATTACCCACTTGTCAAAGACAGCTAACTCCTTCATTCGGAGGGTGCGAATACCCTGAAAAATAGGATAGAACAACAACCAGATAGCCTTACCGATGGAATAGTTTTTGATCAATTTAGCCTCATACCAGTCCGGCAAATCGGCGTCCAGTTCATGAACTCCCTGAAAAGCGTGGTGCTTGATATGGAAATTTTTAAAGGTTAATGCCGTTGGAAATACGGTTGGCAAGTTGGCAAAAATAGCCGCCCACATATTTGCCGCAGGTTTGCGAAAAATCAAGTTATGAGCCGCTTCGTGAATGCAGACAAACAGCGTATGGGCCGGAAATGCGCCAATAAACCAGGCCGCTGCTACTACCATCCACCACGATTGATCCCGAACAAGATACGCCAAACCCGTCATGAGAATAACGCATCCAAGGGCTACCCAAAATGTAGTTGGATTCTTCTGTCCGATCAGCTTTTTAATTTCAGGGTGTGATTTGAGGATTTTCCGGGTCCGAATCCGGTGAGGTTCAGATTCGGTCGAATAAACAAAATCAGTTAACGTCGCCATAAGTTAAGTTAAAGTCGCCAGTACAACGGGGCCACCCGTGCGGTTCGGTAAGTACCGAGAAGTAAAATTAATACAATTCTAACTTGAAACCCCATTTATGCAACCAAAATTCTCTGATTTTAACCGTATTATCATAGGTAACAAGAAAGGCGAAGTCAATCGACCCCGCCTTTACCAATTCAGGTTGATTCAATAAGATTGTAGTGAATGGTGGAATGGATTATTAGTGGAGTGAGTGAGGTAGTTGAGTGAGCAGAGTAAGTGAAATGGTTAAAGTGATGGAGTGAATAGGATCAATGAAACTAGACCATTTACTTACTTCACCTACTCCACTCACTCAACTAGTATCCAATTGGGAACGAGTAACCTAATGATACAGCTACCCCCCGGTTACGAACATTGACGTTAACGACCGGCACCTGTACCTGCCGGGTAAAGCCCTGAGTATAGCGGCCTTCGATAAAGAACTTTCCGGAACCGGCATCCATCGATAAGCCCAAACCGCCAACAGCACCCACATCCCAACGGCTCAGCATACCGCCATAATTAAGGTCGACATCGAAGGGCTGTGTTGTAACCAATGCCGAAGCACGGGTCCGAATACGGCCATCAAATGCATAGCTAACGGCGGGCCCGGCTATGAAGTAAGGTTGCACAGGCCCCTCGCTCAGATTGAACTTAAACAATAGGGGTATTTCGATATGTTGTGACTGGTAGGCAATTGTGGCCCCAAGTGGAAGCGTAAATCCGCCAATATTGAGGTCATACCCTTCTTTTACAGCGACGCCTTTCTGGATGTACGATACTTCCGGGCGGAACGATACGCGGTCGCTAAGAGGAATATCCAGAAATAAAGCACCGGTTGGGCCAACAGATGTATGGAAGTCGGGGGTGAGGCTACCCAAGTATTCAGGCTTGGACGCAAAGCCAAAATTAGCACCACCCCGGATACCGATCTGAACCTGAGCAAAAGACGTTTGGATAGCAGACAAACCAAACAGGGCAATGATACCGGCAAGCACAATTCGTTTCATGGTTGTATTGGAAAAACTGTTTGAAAAGGGAAACCTGAATTTTATTGTGTAAACTGTCGGCTATAGGCTATCTGGTTTTTACCTGCGAATTTGATGGTTAGAGGGTGCCATATAGAAAAGGATTAATCCAGCTAAAAAAAAATTTATAGCTACTCAGTAATCAGCTTTCAGCGCATGTTCCATATCTATGTACTTTCTTTGACCATCAGCCAGTTGCACTTTTTCTTGAAAACATTGTAGCATACTCGTAACTTTACCAACTACCCGAGATTTCTAACTTACTGATGAAGTACATTAAGCCAACTAAATTCAGTTACCTGCCCAAATTCCTGATGCCTTTGGATATACTCGGCCTGTTCGAGTGCGACCCCTTCGGCAATTCACTGGTAGCCAGAAGGTTAATTATTGGTTTGGTTGGTTGGCTGACCTATGCTCGCTACACTGTAGTGAACCGGATTCAAATTGAGGGAACCGAAAATCTGGAGAATTTGCCCATCAACAACGTCTTGTTCCTATCGAATCATCAAACTTATTTTGCCGACGTCATTGCCTTTTTTCACATCTTCTGCGCAGTAAAGTGGGGCTTTCAGAACACAATGGTGCCACCCGTTTATTTATTCGGGCCTCGGGCGCGGCAATATTATGTGGCCGCTTCCGAAACGATGAAGAAAGGAATTGTGCCGCGCGTTTTTGCCGCCGGCGGAGCCTTGACAATCGAACGCTCCTGGCGGGCTGAAGGACGTGAAGTGCAGCGGGCAGTCGACAATACCGCCAATGAGAAAATTGGGAAAGCTTTAGCTCATGGTTGGGTCGTGAGTTTTCCACAGGGAACCACGACCCCATTTGCACCAGTTCGGAAAGGAACGGGACACCTCCTGAAAAATAATCAGCCGATTGTTATACCCGTCGTTATCAACGGTTTTCGTCGCGCTTTCGATAAAAAGGGCCTGCGCTTTAAAAAACGCAACACCCTGCTGACCGTTCAGTTTAAAGCACCCCTTCACTACAGTCCCGACGATACCGTTGATGACATTGTCGCTAAAGTCCGCCACGCTATTGAACAGGACGCTCCTGAGTGGGCGCAGGAAAAAGGTTAATCGAAGCGTAAACTGCTTTTATACCCATACCTACTTTGCCAATATGTCTCTCTGGTGTATGAAAAGCATCCGTATTCCTAAAGCCAAATTGTTATGAAACCGTATTGCGAAGTTAACCCGGATCGCAAAAGTTACTTTTTTTCTGCCTTCCTCCTTGCGGTTATCCTTATTACCGTCAGTTGTAACAAGTCTTATAAAACTTCTTCTGGTAAAGACTTTACTCGAGTCGTACAGGATACCAATCCGTCTGTAGAACCCTTATCCCCGGAAGCGAGTATTGAAAAAATTCAGTTGCCACCCGGCTACCACATTGAGCTTGTGGCTAGTGAGCCCATGATTCAGGAGCCGGTTGCCCTCGCTTGGGATGGTAATGGTCGGCTGTACGTGGCCGAGATGAATACGTATATGAAGGATGCCAGCGCTACCGGGGAGTACGAACCAACGAGCCGGATTAAGCGTCTGGAGGATACCGATGGGGACGGTAAAATGGATAAGTCGACCATTTTTATCGACAGCCTTGTTTTGCCCAGAACCATCTTGCCGGTAGGTGATCAATTGCTGGTAAGTATAACCAACGTTCAGCATATCTGGAGCTACCGGGACACGAACGGCGATGGCAAGGCTGACGAGAAAAAAATAGTCTTCAAAAATGAGGTAATCGACTCCCGAAATCTGGAACATCAGAATGGGGGAATGATCTGGAATCTGGATAACTGGATTTACCCAACGCGTGATAATCTCCGGTATAAATACAAAAACGGAAAACTGCTGGCCGACACCCTTGTTGATAACATGATTGGTCAGTGGGGCATGACGACCGACAATTATGGTCGGCTGTTTTATTCCGAAGCTGGTCCTGGGTTACCGGCGGTGCAGATTCAGCAAAATCCGGTTTATGGGGCGTTAAATTTTGCGGATCAATACTCGGAGGAATTTACCAAACCCTGGCCAATTATTGGCAACGTCGATGCGCAGGGCGGTCGGGAAGCTTTACGGCCCGAAGATAATACGCTCAATAAATACACCTCGGGTTGTGGGCAGTCTATTTTCCGGGGCGACCGCTTGCCTGCTGATATGCAGGGCGATTATTTTATTCCAGAACCTGTAGGCCGGATTATCAAACGCGGAAAAGTGAGTAACAAAAACGGAAAAATTTACATTGAAGATGCTTATAAACAACAAGACTGGCTGGCATCGGCCGATATGAATTTCCGTCCTATCAATACCTATACGGGTCCCGATGGCTGTTTTTACATTGTGGATATGTACCATGGCATCATTCAGGAAAGCGAATGGACAAAGCCCGGTTCCTATCTGGGCGCTATCATTCAGCAAAAGGGATTGTACAAGAATCGGGGGATGGGCCGTATTTACCGTGTAGTCCATGACGACTTCAAACGCGACACGCGTAAGCCAAACATGCTCAATGAATCGGCCAGCCAGTTAGTCACGTACCTCGATCATCCCAACGGCTGGTGGCGCGACAATGCCCAACTTCTGCTAATCGTGAAAAACGACAAATCGGTTGTGCCAAGCCTAAAACAGATGGCCATTGGTGAAAAAACTTCGCTGCCGAAAGCACCCAGTCCGTTAGCCCGTATTCATGCTTTATGGACGCTGGAAGGCCTGGACGCCATCGATAAACCAACCCTTTTCCGAGCTTTTACCGACGCTGACCCACAAGTGAGAAAGACAGCTGTATGGATCAGTGAATGTTATCTGAAGAAAAAAGACCCAGACGTAATCGAGAAACTGACCTCGCTGAAAGCTGACCCAAGCGCCGATGTTCGTATCCAGTTGGCGCTATCACTTCGCAGCCATAAAACACCCCAAACGCAGGCACTTGTTAAAACGCTGCTGGCCGAAAATCCAAAGAATGAACTCATGCAGTTCTCATTTATTACGTTTGCTGAGTCGCAGAAAATGCTTCAGGCCGAGCAGGAGCGTACCCGTAATCTAAGCCCCGCCGACCGGGCCCTGGTAACGCGGGGAGCTACCATTTTCAAACAGCTCTGCGCTACCTGTCATGGCCCGGATGGCAAAGGAATCGCGATGGGTGGCAAGCAAATGCCTGCCCCTCCCCTAGTAGGTTCACCCCGTGTAAAAGGCGACAAGACCCTCCTGATGCAGTTGCTGTTGAATGGTATGCGCGGACCTGTTGACGGCAAGACATACCCGGACATGATGCCCTCTATGGCCAGCAATGACGACAAATGGATTGCCTCTGTATTGAGTTACGTCCGAAACAGCAGCGAACTAGGCAATAAATCTTCGGTTGTAACGCCAGAAGAAGTTGCTTACACACGTGCCAACACACCCGTGATTTCGGCAGGCATGACCCAGCAGGAGCTGGAAATATTTAAGTTAGGCCGGGCCGAACGGACAAACTGGAGCAGACCTGAAGAAAAGGATAAGTCTCATAAATAATCGCTCGTCATGAACCGGTCCTTCTTAAAAAATTTGCTGGGTTATCTGTTCTTGTTGTTTACACATTCCCTATTTGCGCAGGAACCTACATTTACCAATCGGATCGGAATGGAGTTCGTGCTCATTCAGCCGGGGAGCATGGTTGTTGGCCGATTTCAGCCCCCCTACCCCCATCAGCCTCAGTCAACCGAGGCATCGAAAAAGAGTGAGCCGGGCATGTCATGGACGCAGAAAGACTATGCCCTGGCTGAAACATTGGTTAAACAGGATGCTCGGCCCGGCTTTACAGTCAGGATCAGTCATCCATACTACATTGGCAAATTTGAAGTAACCCAGGCTCAATGGAAGCAGGTAATGGGCACGAACCCATCCGCCTTTCAGGGAAATAAGGTTAAAGATGAGGCCGATCAGCACCCCGTTGAACAGGTGAGTTGGCCCGATGTTCAGAAGTTTATAACGAAGCTAAATGCCCTGGATAAAGGCCGCACCTACCGACTACCCACCGAATTTGAATGGGAATATGCTGCCCGCGCAGGTGCCCAGGACGACATCGCCTGGAAAGCCATTTGGGCATCGGCACAGATAGGCTCCCCAACGACCAGTAAGGTTGGCCAGAAAACGCCCAATGCCTGGGGACTTTACGACACGCTGGGCAACGTTTGGGAGTGGGTACAGGACTACTATAACGAGAAAATCTTTGCCGACCCCACTGGTTCACCCCGGTCGGGCAGCCAGCACGTTTTGAAAGGAGCCTCGTTTATGGGCGATGTGAAAAACGCTACCTATATGACCCATGCGGCCGGGCCTGGCAACGGATGGGATGTCGGATTTCGGATCGTTATGGAAGTCAAGTAATTAACTCAACAACAAGATAGTATTACCCATGGCTCGCAAGACATTAAGTAGCCTTCTGGTCCTTGCGCTGGCAGTAAGCGTCGCCAGTGCTCAGACTGGTA
>CAXTJJ010000138.1:0-11931 GCA_964244155.1 uncultured Spirosoma sp. | reverse complement strand
TATGGCTTGAAGAAAAACGTATTGGTGCAGGAATTCATTGCTGAAGCCAAAGGGTCGGATATTCGGGCATTCGTGATCGGCGGGCACGTTGTGGGGGCTATAAAACGGCAGGGGCTGGAAGGCGAGTTCCGCTCCAATATTCACCGGGGCGGCAATGCTGTTGCGGTGCAGCTCAGTGCCGACGAAGAGCAAGCAGCCATTGATGCCGCCCGTGCGCTCGGTCTGCGGGTGGCGGGTGTCGATATGCTCCCCTCCGACCGTGGCCCGCTCGTGCTGGAAGTGAACTCATCGCCTGGTCTGGAAGGCATCGAAACAGCAACTGGTATTGATGTTGCCTCCAAAATCATCACGTACATCGAGGAGAAAATACGCACCGACGAAAGCGACACGGTGGGAGTTTAATGAGTTACGAATTACGATTTTTGATGTACGATTTGCTTACAAGCCGTGCTAAATCGTAATTCGTATTTCGTAAATCTTAAATCAATCGTGCCAGCTCTCGACCCTGATCTCAAAAAAGCCATTGTCCGGATGCCGGGCGTGGAGAAAGATAAGTTACTGTTGCGTCTGATTGCGAAAGACGCCGTACTAACCGAACGGCTTCAGTTCGAGCTGGTTGAAGAGGGTAAAACCATCGACGAACGGCGGGGCCTGATTCGGGACTTTATTCATCGAACAGCCAACCTCCACGCCGATACCCCCGGCTGGCTCATGATGGATATGCGCACGGTAAGCGGCTATATCAGTCGCCACCTGAAAGTCACGAAAGACAAATATGGTGAAGTGGAATTGATGCTGTACATGCTCAATACGTTCTACGACAACAACGCCCACCTGCTTCAGAAGTACAACTCCCGCACCGACAAAGCAGCCGAGTACGTTGCCAAACGAACCGATCAGGTGCTAAAAAAAGCCATCAAACTCGACCCCGATTACCACATCGAATTTGCCGACGAAATAAATAAACTATTAGGCTGGGTCAACCATACGGCTTCGGCGCACTATGCCCGGCAGTTAGGCTTACCTAAAGATTGGCAGGTGTGAGCCTGACGGTTGTGTTTGACAGAAAGCCGTCAAACGATAGCCTCTAAATCTGTGATGTGCTTACTCTTGCCCGAAGAAACCATTCTGAGCCAGCGGTACTTTACGAAATTGGTCCCTCCAGCTTATCTAATTTAGGGAAGGCAAAAAATATAGCTACTGCTATCCCTAAAAAGCATAGGGCTATTGTCAACTCAAAAGAAGGCGAATCCCGCACTTGGCTCTTTTCCAGAAAAGCAGCTACTACCTGAGGGCTGGCGTTAAAGGCAGCATGAAGAACAATTGCTACCAGGATGTTATCACCGGACAAATTGGCTCCCAACGTCATAATAAAACATAAGCCAATCACAATCAGAGCATAAACTGGCATAGGACTTGACGTCCAGGAGGGAATAAGAAACAGGGGTAGGTGCCAGCCAAACCAAAGTACACCCAGTAGTAAGGTTGCTTTAGCTGACCCGTAGTAATTCTTTAATCGAGGCAAAGCATAGCCACGCCAGCCAGGCTCTTCACCTAATGGGCCAGCAGCAAAAAAAATCGCATGAGCAATCAAAGAAGGATATGAACCCAGCGCACTCCATTGCCAACCAAGCCATCCACTTGTTGTTAGCAGTGAGCTGGGAAGTATAATAAACCCAATGCTGATCAGTAACAAACCTGCGAATAGGCCGGCAGCTGCTTTTTTCCAATTGACGGTAAAGAAAAAAAACTGCCCCTTGTTGGTAGCTAACCACTGGGTCAGGAAAGCCGCCAAAGTGGGTGCAAAAGTACCTACAACTACATAAGGCATCGGAATGACAAGGGGCAGGAGGCCCAGGCCCGTCCTGGAAAGAATAAGCGGCAACCACAACAGCCAGGCTATTCCATAAGCAAGTAAGAAGAAAATAACGAGGGGTCTGTGCTTCGCAACGGCCTTTAGTTGCATATCCTTTGGCTTGAACTAGACTTTTTAATCGTAAAAAGCAGTAGGATTGGCTGATGAACGATGGTAACCTCTATAAACTGATAAAATCATAAACCAACAGGTAGACTAATCGTATCCGTTTCGACTGTATTGCTTTCGTTCAGGTTTCGATCACGCATTCGTACCTGGAACTTGACGGGTATCAGTTTATACGTACCGGCGTAACTGAATAACTGATTAAACTCAAGTGTACCATTCAGTGGTAAAGTCGTGCTGTTGCCTAAGTCAGCAAAAAGCTTTTTGGCAACGGGTGGTATGATCTCTTCGAATTTGCCATTCATAAACTGGAAAGCACGAATCTGATAATTTCCCCAAGACTGATTGCCAAATACATTCTTAAGGCGAGTCGAATCGCGGGGGTTTTCGCCAAGGTCGCCATCTCCGTCACTAAAACTGACGGCTATTACCACTGAGTCCCGTTTGGCTTTAGTAGCGTTAGCCGCCAGGGTAAACTTATTAATTGCTTTGAAGGCAATGACCGGAACAGGGTTAGTTACTGGTTCATTGTTGGTGCAGGCAGTAACCAGGCTTGTCAGCCCAATCAAAAAGAGTGATTTCACGAATGATAGCCGTAACATACAGGAGCTTTTTTTGAGTTAACCAAACATATGAATTCAGAAGCGAAGACGCAATCAATATGATAAGATTCTCATTCAAGGTCGGGTCATTCTCGGCTTTATGGCTCCATAATTCCTTACGCTGCCGAACGCTTATAAGGCGGTCGTTTAGCAACACTAGGTAATTTTGTGTGTTATATACTTTTACCCACCCATTAACTGACTAACGTATGAGCCAAACAGTTTTAATTACAGGCGGCACCGGCTCCATTGGCCGACGCCTGACGCAGCTGCTTCAACAGGAAGGCTACCGGGTATCCTTATTGAGCAGGTCAACAACGTCTATCCCCGATGTTCGTGTGTATCAATGGGACATCAGGAAGGGCCATATCGACCCACAAGCCATCGCTACAGCCGATCACATTATTCATCTGGCAGGTGAAGGTATCGCCGACGAACGCTGGACTGATGCGCGCAAGGAGTCGATTATGAGCAGCCGCACTCAATCGACGGATTTGCTGGTTCAGGCACTGGCAAAAAATCCTCATCATGTAAAATCATTTGTTGGAGCCTCGGCCATTGGTTTTTACGGGGGCGACACGGCCGACCGACCTCTTACAGAGACCAGTCAGGGCGGTTCGGATTTTCTGGCGCAGGTAGTTCGAGCCTGGGAACGGGCCGAAGAGCAGATTGCATCAATCGGAATCCGTACCGTCAAGCTCAGAATTGGGGTCGTATTGATGGCAGAAGGGGGAGCACTGCCTAAACTCGCTCAGCCCGTTCGGTTGGGGGCGGGTGCGCCTATTGGCTCGGGCCAGCAATATGTTTCCTGGATTCACCTCGACGACCTTTGTCGGCTATTCATTCAAGGGCTTTCCGATGAATCGTGGCAGGGGGTTTACAACGCAGTTGCTCCAAATCCAGTCACCAACGAAGCCCTGACCAGAGCAATTGCCGGAGTCTTGCATCGGCCACTACTGTTGCCCAACATCCCGAATTTTGCAATTAAACTGATGTATGGCGAAATGGCCATTGTGGTCACAGGCGGCAACTACGTACTGAACAAACGCATTACCGACGAAACAAATTTCCAGTACCAATACGCCGATTTGACGAAGGCACTGGAGAATTTATTGACGCAGTAACGCGGACATCCTGTCCGCATAGCCAATGGCGAAATTGTTAGGTACAAACTAACCACTGGCTATGCAGACAGGATGTCTGTGTGACCTATTAACTCCATTCGCGGTCGGCGGAGTCTTTTGTATTCCAGATGTCGGTTGGAGCAAACCAGGTAGCTCCTTTTTTAAGGAATTTCTTGGCAGCGTCTTCGTTCAGTTCGACACCAAGACCTGGCTTTTCGGGCACCCGGACAAAGCCTTTTTCGACAATGGGCTTCATGCCGGTGATCAGGTCTTCCCAGCCCGCTACATCGACGCCGTGGTGTTCGAGGGCAACGAAATTCTCGGTTGCAGCTGCACAGTGAACGTTGGCCATCATCGAAATGGGCGAACCGGCAAAGTGCATGGCCATTGGAATTCCTTTCTCCTCCGCATAATCACCAATTTTTTTAGTTTCCAGCAATCCGCCCGACGTGGCCAGATCAGGGTGGATCATGTCGATTGCCTTGGCGTCGATGAGTTTGATAAAGCCTTCTTTGAGGTAAATATCCTCGCCTGTCAGGGTTGGCGTATCAATGGCGTCGGTGATTTGTTTCCATTGATCGGTATAGAACCAGGGCACAAGGTCTTCGAGCCAGGCCAGCCGGAACGGCTCCATTGCTTTGCCAATCTGAATGGCCGTGTTTACATCAAAATGTCCAAAGTGATCGGCGGCCAACGGAGTGTCATAGCCAACAATATCGCGCACTTTACCCACGTGCTCGACCAACTTATCCAGACCTTTTTTCGTGACCTGAATGCGCGTAAACGGGTGCTTTGTATTGGCGTAGTTACCGAGTTTCCCCGATTCTCTATCGTTCCACTGCTGTTTCACACTCCAGTTGTTGGCATTGACAAGCATACCCGGTTGATCGGCCAGCATCCCGATACCAAAGTCCATTTTCAGAAACGTGTAGCCCTGATCCCGACGCTTTTTCATATTTTCGGCGAAGCCCTCATACGTATTGGATTCAGGCGTATCGGCGTACAGCCGGATAAAGTCGCGGTACTTACCGCCCATCAATTGATAGGCAGGAACGTTATAAGCTTTTCCGGCCAAATCCCACAGCGCCATTTCAACACCACAAACGCCCCCGGCGGCCCGGCTTTGGCCACCAAACTGCTTGATCTGCTTAAAAATCTGCTCAACATTACAAGGATTTTTCCCTAATAATCGGCTTTTCAGCATCAGGGCGTAGTTGGCACTGGCGCCATCGCGCACTTCGCCCCAGCCCACAAGGCCCTGATTGGTGTCGATCCGAATTATTGGGCTGCTGAAGGGTACGCCATTCAGAACGGCAACCCGCATATCCGTAATTTTCAAATCGGCAGGCTTCGAGTCGCGGGGGACTTTCTGGGTTATGTATTCCATTTCCTGCTCGGCAGCATAAGCGGTTTGCTTGTCGAACATAAAGCCAAGCGACAGACCGCCCAAGCCTGCATTGCGTAAGAAGTCACGGCGGTCGGAGGAATTGCCGGAAGATGACAACCGGGAGAAAATGTTTTTCATGGTAAAAAACGTCAGGGTTTAAGGCTTTTACGTGCAAGAATGTAGACATAAGCCGGACCATACTTTCCGATAGAAACCGGACAACAGACGGCCAGGCTTATCACAATAGTCTAGCCATCACATAAGTAGACCAATGCCAGTATTTTACTTATGCTGTGGTCTTTTTGACTGGAAATGCCCAAAAACATCTCTTTTTGTAATGAAAAACTAATCCTATTTCTGACGCTTTTTTCGGGGGCAACAACGTCCCGATACACGTATTACTCTTATCAACAGTCAACACAAGATAAAGCAATGATCAAGCGAACGCTATTATTTTTGACCGTCATTACCCTATCGGGTGGTTATGTGGCCCAGGCCCAACGGGTGGGCTCAACGCCAGAATATGTTAAAGCTCTAACCGCCGACTGGAAAGGCGAACGCTTTCCTGATGGCCGTCCGAAGATTCCCGATATTGTTATGGAACGTCTAGCCAATTGCACACTGGAGCAAATTTGGGGGTATTTGGGTAAAAAAGGCTACCGCAACCAGGTCGAAAAAAACTGGATCATTCTAAAACCAGGCGAGACTATGACGGGCCGCGCCGTAACAGCTCAGTTTATGCCCATGCGACCCGACCTCGACAGTTTGGTACGAGCACAAGGTAAGGCCGAAGGTCGTTCGCAAAAAGGTGGTATAAACATCTGGCCAATCGATATATTAACGAAAGGTGATATTTATGTGGCCGACGGCTTCGGGAAAGTCAAAGACGGCACCTTGATTGGCTCTAGTTTGGGAAATGCGATCTACGGAAAAACAGGCAAAGGTGTTATTTTCTATGGTTCAGTAAGAGACATGCAGGAGTTAAAGGATACGAAAGGCTTTAATGCCTGGGTAAAAGGCCATGATCCCTCCTACATTAAGGACATGACTCCAACGTCTATCAACGCGCCCGTTCGCATTGGCGAAGTAACGGTTATTCCTGGCGATGCTGTATTTGCCAATGAATATGGAACGGTATTCATACCGGCGCACCTTGTTGAAGGACTTGTGTCGGCTTCGGAGATGACGGCTCTGCGCGACGAGTTTGAACGTGTATTATTGCAACAGGGCAAATACCCGTCTGGCGAAATCCATGGCGACTGGTCTGATAAAATTAAAGGTGAATTTAGAACCTGGGTCGGCAAATACCCTAAGAAATTAGCCATTACGGAAAAAGATATTGATGCTTATTTAGCAAAAGAAGGGCATTAACAGTTGTATTTTTATGGACAGGATTACAGGATTTACAAGATGAGTAGCACAGATTATCCTGTAAATCCTCCCGTTGTCGCTCGCTTTTAGCGAGTGACGGTTATACAGAGGGCGTCCCGCCCGTAGACTGAGTTTCTCGATGATCCCAGTACGGGCGGGACGCCCTCTGTATAACCGTCACTGGTACGCCAGCCCAGTCGGAAAGTCAAGCGATAACGGGGAGACAAAACATCGGCCCGGCTGTAATCCTATCAAAAAATTTTCTCTATCAATTAATTCAACGAATGAAACCCAGAATTACAGCTTTAGCCGCTTTAATCACAGTCTTCTGCATTGGTCACTCATTACACGCACAGACCATTCCGAAAGATGAATTAATTTTTTTAACTTCCGAATGGAAAGGGGAACGGTTTTCCGATGGACGACCCAAAATTTCAGATGATCTGGTGGAGCGGGCTAAACACATTGGAATTGACGATGCCTGGACGGTCCTGAAAAATGAAGGCTATACCAACCAGTTTGAAGGTAACTGGAAGTTGATTCATAACGACGTACCCGTAACCGGCCGCGCTGTAACGGCCATGTATATGCCCAGTCGACCGGATGTGGAGAAAATCATCAAAGAACGGGGCATTACCAAGCAGGGCCGCAAAGGTAACACCAACACCTGGCCAATCGAAACGCTGACAAAAGGCGATGTATATGTAGCCGATGCCTTCGGTAAAATTGGTGGAGGCACACTGATGGGCGCTACACTGGGAAACGCTATTTTCAGCAAAACGGGCAACGGCGTCGTTTTTAACGGAGCCGCCAGAGACCTTCAGGAGTTAGAGAACATTAAAGGATTCAATGCCTTTGTCCGCGATTTTCACCCGTCTTTTCTGGAAGAAATGGTGCTGATGGGCCTGAACGCCCCCGTCCGAATTGGCAACGTTATGGTACTACCGGGCGATTTGGTGATTGCTCAACGTGAAGGTGTTCTTTTTGTACCCGCACACCTGGCCGATCAAGTGGTTAGCACCGCCGAGTTTGTAACCCGTAAAGATCAATTCGGCTTTGAAACGGTGAAATCAGGGAAATATACAACGGGGCAAATTGACAGCCAGTGGACAGACGAGATCAAAAAAGATTTCCTCAACTGGCTCAGTAAGCATCCAGAACTAGGGACGATGACCCGGCCCGAGTTGGATAAAGTAATGAGTAAACGAACCTGGTAATGCCAGAGAAGTTCTTTTAATTTGTTGCCAGTGTAGACCGTTCGGAGGTGAGCCCGGCCTGTTTAGCGAACGTTGCCAATAAGCTCAAATAAGAGCTGACCTGGCTCGTTCGATAGGCGTCGCTCCAGCTTAATTCAGCCGCCATAAAGTCGGCCACCTGCGGGGTTAGCTGGGCTGTTAATTGCCAATTGGCCAATTCGAGACGCCACCGACGCGCCAGTACATCGCGCAGGGTGACGGCCATTTCTTCGCGAACCTGATATACTATTTCAGCACTGATAAAGGGCTGGCTATCGGTCAGTTTTTCGGCTAGAATTGGCTGTGTCTTCGTCAACTGAGCTATCCGTTCAGCCCGATTTCCATAAGTCCGCATGAGGTGCTGACAAACGTCTTCGGGCAAATTATACTGGTTTTTCAGGCCCTTCCAATTCTCAAAATTATAGGCTTCTCCCCCGACCAGATAATGGGCTTCGGTGCGGCCGGGCACTGTTTTTTTCAACACGTCTCCCACGCGATCAATCGCGTCCTGGGCCATGAGCCGGTAGGTTGTCCATTTGCCGCCAAGCAAACTCAGTAAGCCCGAATCCGAATCATGCTCGACTTCATGGTCGCGAAGCAGTGTTTTTGTATCAGCCCGGCTACTTACGATAAGCGGGCGGATACCTCCAAAACCTGCCTGCACGTCGGTGCGTAACGGCATTTTGGCTAAATAAGGCCGAACGGTTTCAAGGAGGTAATCGACTTCATCGGGTTCCAGAACGGGCTCCTTCATTAAATCCGAATAGTCGTTATCGGTAGTACCTACAAACACTTTATCACCAAACGGGATGGCAAATACTACCCGACCATCTTTCGTTTTAGGGATCAGAACAGCGAAATCGCTTTCCAGGGTTTCACGCGGCAACACAATATGAACACCTTTACTGGGCCGGATTCGTGGCTCAAGAGCAGGATTGGCTATCAATCGAATTCCATCAGCATAGGGGCCGGTACAGTTCAAAAAAACACTCGCCCGAATGGATAGGGTCTCCCCTGTCATCTGGTCTGTCACCACAGCCGTTTTGAGTTGACCGTTCTGCCGACCAAAGTCGGTAACGGCTGCGTAGTTGACGACGGCAACACCAGCCTCATCGGCCGAGTGCGCCAGCGCGAGCGCATAGCGGGCATCGTCGAATTGACCATCATAATACAGGACAGCACTGTGCATTTGGCGCGTCAGCCTCGGGCTTTTGTCAAGTGCTTCAGTCCGACTGAGCCAGCGACCTTTAGGAAACGCATCATGCCCGGCGATGAAATCATAAAGCGTCAGGCCGACGGTCATATACATTCCTTCAAACCAGCTGAAAACAGGCGTCAGAATGGCCAGGGGATGCGCTAAGTGGGGTGCATTTCGGATAACAGTCCGGCGTTCGGCCAGTCCGTGACGAACCTGCCGCAGTTGCGCCAGATCGAGTTTTTTGATCGCTTGTTCTAAATAGCGGACGCCACCATGAATCAGCTTTGTGGATCGGGACGATGTTTCACCGGCAAAATCGCCCCGGTCAATCAGGGCCACCCGGTAACCGCGCAGAGCCGCATCCAGGGCCGAGCCGGCACCACTGGCGCCCGCTCCGATTATACATATGTCAAACGTCTCCTGCCGCAGCCGCTCCCAGTTTTTTTGCCGATCCATGCACAAAGGTAAAGTAAATAAGTGGAGTAGATATACTAAGTGAAGTAAGGTCAACTGGTGAGAATTCAGCCACGATTCAGTTTACAAATCCTATTTCGTAAACTCACTTCACCTAGTCCACTTAATGCTCTTTTTACCCGCCGAAGCTACGGCTACGACCGCCAAAAAAACCACTACGTCCGCCCGAAGGCCGAACCGTGCGTGTTACGCGTGAGCTGCGGACGTTTTCAGCAACCTGCGTAGATCGCTGATAAAGGCTTGAGTTGGCGTATACCCCTGCGCCGTATCGACGTTGGTCATTGACGTACTGGGAGGAGTTATTACGACCAAGCATATACCCCAGGCTACCCCAAAGCAACACATTGGCCAAGCCATTATGATGATATTGTTGATACGCGTTTGGGTTATTGAGGTAGGTGCTGGTCGATTTATCGGTCTCAACAAGTTTTTTAGCGGCCTCAACACTGAGTGTATCCCGGTGCCCATCGAAGTAGTTCACAATAGCCCCGGCCTGACCGGGACCTGTTTGTACTTCGTCCGTAATTTTAAAATTACCGGGTGCTGTTTCTGTTATATAGGTTCGAACTCCCTTTTCAAAACGGGTTTCGGTTTGTTCGGCCTGCTCTTCGTCGGAGTTATTGCTACCGCAGCTTTGCAGCATAACGGCACCATTAAGGAGTGCCAGGCTGAGGGTAGTGCTCAGGGTAATATCTTTTACGCGCCGAAGAACGGCATGCCGACGAAGGGGTGTCATGGCCTGAATAGTATAAAGTTAGACCACTAAACTACGGCACTCTGCCGAGGGTTACAACCTAATAGGGATGAACCGTCGGCTCGGTCAATCAACGGTCGTTAAAACGGACGGTATTTATCACCAAATAAGATCGTCATACCCGCCGATACACTGACAATGCTAACTACCCGATTGCTGCTGAAAGCGGCACTTTCGGAGCGGATAGAGCCATTGGTAGCGGTTGAGGTAAGGTTATTAAAAGTGAAATCAGCGCGGCTGTAATCGGCGTTGAGGGTAAGGGCTATAGTCCGGCCCAGTCGATAACGAGCAATTAAACCACCCCCAAGCGATAAGGCTGTACTCTGTGAGCCAGTTGTTTTCACAGACATCTCTGTCGTACCAAAATTACCGGCCATCGACGTATTTGGCAATACAGCCAGGGCTCGTCCGGCCAGCAAACGGGCGTCGACTGAGAAGCGGCCTAGTGGCACGGAAACATAGGGGCCAGCCATAACCGTCAACACAGACCAGTTATCGGCTTTGGCTGTCCATACATCGGTATCGTTACGGTAAAGTGCATCGAGCATGGCACTGGTATTAACCGTATTCCGATGCTGTTCTCCCCGAATCATAAGACCTATCGGGCCAGCCACTCGATACCCTGCTGATGCATTGAAAGCGAACCCTTGCCCGGCCATACACGCCTGACCATCGGTGGGTGAGCAACTGGCAAACTTACCAACGGGCAAACTGGCTCCCGCCGATACAGCAAAAAATCCTTTTTTATCCTGATGCGATAGAATAAACGTCTTCTGGCAAAAAGCAACGGTGGTCATACCAGCGGCCAGCACGGTTACGAAGAGCTTTTTCATGGCTAATAACTTGTAGAGTAAGGTGTTAAAAACCTGTTCTACAAATTCAGTGCCATAAATTGGTGGAGTGGTCAAGTAGTAAGTTACCAAGTGGTAAGTAGGACGCGAGTCAACACAATCCTTTCAGTGCTGCACGACCGCACTATTTATAAACTTACTACTTGGCTACTTACAACTTGGTAACTTACTACTTGTGGACTTACTACTTATAAACTTGGAACTATATAGCTCGTTCTTTATTCATCGCCAGATACACGCCATTGGTCCAGCCAAAGCCATCCTGGTTTGGGTATTCACCCCCGCCAGTGGTTAGGGCAGCATCGACGACGTTGTATTTTTCCATCATTTTGCCCGTGGCCCGAAAGACCTTGTCATTCAGAGCCAGCCAGCGGTTCCGGCCCTCACGAGCCGTTTCGGTAAAGCCATAGTTCATCAACGACCGATACACAATCCATTGCAGGGGTGCCCAGCCATTTGGCCAGTCCCATTGCTGACCGGTTTGATTGAGCGTAGTAACCCAACCGCCTGCCTGCAAAAAATCAGCTTTGAGCCGATTGTGAACGCGAATTGCCTGCTCGGGCGTAGCCAGCTGGAAAAATAAAGGAAAAACGCCCCCTAATGTTATAGCATCGGTCTGCCGTCCGGTAACCGCATCGTAGTCATGAAAAAAGCCGGTGTCTTTATTCCAAAACGTTTGTTGAATAGCCTGTTCACGCTTCTTGATCAAAGGGGCAAACTTGCTGGATGCACTCTCCCAGGAACCCGCCGTGACAGACGCTTTGTTAAGTGTCGTTTCCAGCGAGTATAGTAAGCAGTTTAGGTCGACAGGCACGATATGAGCGGCATGAATTTTAGCCATTGTTTGCTGATCGGCAAACCAGCGGCTACTAAAATCCCAGCCCGATTCGCAGGCAGCCCGAATGTGATTGTACAACTCGGCAGGTACAATCCCCATCGATTCGGTCTCTTCTG
>CAXTJJ010000137.1:0-12011 GCA_964244155.1 uncultured Spirosoma sp. | reverse complement strand
CAGCCATTGTACATACGCCACATTATTGACATGCTTATTCTGGTCAATGCTCAGCCAGCCGACCTCTACCCGTTTGGTATCCGTCGGAACAAAGGGAATTGTTTGAAAGTCGGGTTTTAGCGGGAGCGTGGGCAATGGGTCGACGTTGGTGGGGGCACTCAGTCGGCGAATGAAATCAGGGAGGGGCACCATGCTTCGTTTCTCCATGCTGAACACGAGCCACGTACTGCCAGCATCGGCCAGCAGCGTTCCATCTTCGGCAACCACCCGAAAGTCGCGGTGAATAAAATATTTGTCAACCGTAGTTGGGTAAGTCATCAACTCAATCGTCTCGCCATAGCGTGGGTACTGGTGCATCCGAAGGCAAAAGCGCATCAGCATCCAGCCAAAGCCTCGTTGACGCAAATCGGCAATACCAATTCCGTAGTCAATGGCATTTCGGTTGGCCGACTCCTGCATCAGGTTCATCAACGCCGGAATGCTCATCCGCCCGAAGGCATCACACTCGTAGCCCCGTATCGTAAAGGTATCTGTCTGGATAAAAGCCATGTTGTAAAGAACGCTGAAAGGCTGGTTAGTACGATTAAACGGCCCGAATAAAGCGGCTATTCACCACCGTTGCTTTCTGCAGGGATAAAAGTACGGGCTTTTCTGCCTTCTTTTGCTGCTAATTAGCCAACTCAATCAGTCAGATTCGGTTGATGAGCTCTTTTCCTCTATGACAGTCTGGTACATAATGGATTTGGTCGGCACTGGCGTCTTTGCGATTTCGGGGGCCTTGTCGGCACTCAGCAAAAAGATGTACCACGATCTGTTTGGTCTCTTTTTTATCGGGTTCGTAACGGCCGTGGGCGGTGGCACCCTCCGTGACGTCATCATTGGAGCACATCCTATTGCCTGGATACGCGACCCAAATTATTTGATCGTTATTCTTAGCAGTGTTCTCCTGGCCGTTCTCTGCCGAAAATGGTGGCTGGGGACGTTGCAGCGGCCACTGCTTGTTTTTGATACCCTTGGGGTGGGAATCTATACCATACTGGGTATGCAGAAAGCGCTTGCCCTGGGTGTTAACGATTGGGCATCTATGCTGTTGGGCCTTATTTCGGCCCTGTTTGGGGGCGTCATCCGGGATACGCTGGTCAATGATCTCCCTTTGATTTTCAGCAAGCAACTGTACGCTACACCCTGTCTGGCGGGGGCACTCCTGTATCAAGTTGGCCGAACATTACCCATCGACCCAACGCTAACATTTGTCGTATCGGTAAGTGCCATTACGGTATTTCGGCTTGTGGCAATTCGAAAGAACTGGGCGTTGCCGCAAATTCAAAAATGATGGTTTAGAACTGCTTTATTTGCGAGATTCTCAACACTCATCTACAACATAAAAAACTCCCCCGTCGCGGTCAACGCGACGGGGGAGTTTTTTTGTGCTGAAGGAGCGACTATTGCGCCGAAGTTGGCGTTGAATTTTCTTTAGTGCCATAGCGCTTGCGGAACTTGTCTACACGGCCAGCCGTATCAAGCAGCACGTTTTTACCCGTGTAAAACGGATGCGACTGCGAGCTAACTTCAATCTTTACGAGCGGATAGGTCTGGCCTTCATACTCGATAGTGTCTTTGGTTTGAACCGTAGAGCGGGTCAGAAATTTATAGTCGCTCGACAGGTCGTGGAATACCACTTCGCGGTAATCCGGGTGAATGCCCTTTTTCATGATTAATCTCAGTTTCTTGTCATCTTCTCGGTTTCCGACCGAAAAGGACTGCAAAGGTACGGTCTTTGGGTGGAATACCAAAACCTTTTCCGGCTTCTTTTAACAGTTGATTATGAACCGTATAAATTGAGGCCGTTTCCTAATATTCGAGTAATGCAGCCTTGTGCCTATCCGGGTTTATTCTTACTTTTCCATTGAAATATACTTCCTCTATAAATCAGTGCCGGGCGGAGTTTGACCGTACTGACCAGTCAATAAAATCTCAAAATTTTATTTCCAAGACTAGTTCTCCAATGGGCTATTGATAAGTCGCTAACACTGACGGCTTAACAATTTCTTAACCTGTCTGGTAGAGTTGCACCTTTCAATGAATTCCGGAAATTCACGAACCTTCCCGGTTGCTTTTCCGTCTATTTCAAAAGAACTTTAAAACGTCATTCGAGTTCGGTGATAGCGTTCAACTCTTGTTGAATTCGCTCGATCAGCCCCCCAATGAATGTCACCCAAGGGATAAAACCCGCCTACGGCGCAACCTAAGCCCTTTTACCATAACGTTTACCGAATTTATCATTTTTTCATACATTAAAACTAACCCAAACGCTCATGTTTGTTGTTAAACGCGATGGTCGCCGGGAGTCGGTTAAATTCGACAAAATCACGGCTCGGATCGAGAAGCTATGTTATGGCCTCGACCCCGCTTATGTACAGCCGGTTGAGGTGGCTGTAAAGGTCGTTAGTGGTCTTTATGATGGTGTTAAAACCACCGAACTCGACAATCTGGCGGCTGAAACAGCCGCGTCGATGACCACTAAGCACCCCGATTACGCTATCCTTGCTGCCCGGATCGCCATTTCGAACCTGCATAAGGAAACGAACAAGTCATTTTCCGGCACTATCAAAAAGCTGTATCAGTACGAAGACCCAAAAACCGGTGAAAATGCATCGCTGATCTCGAAAGAGGTATACGAAGTGGTGCGTCAGCACGCGGCCTTGCTGGACTCCACGATCATCTATGACCGGGATTATGGCTATGATTACTTTGGGTATAAGACACTTGAAAAATCGTATTTGCTGAAACTGGATGGCCGGATTGCCGAACGTCCGCAGCATATGCTGATGCGCGTGGCGGTTGGGATTCACCTGGAAGACATCGAAGCCGCTATCGAGACCTATAATCTGCTCTCGGAAAAGTGGTTCACTCATGCTACCCCGACGCTGTTCAACGCCGGAACGCCGAAGCCGCAAATGTCGAGCTGTTTCCTGATCACGATGAAGGACGATTCCATCGACGGAATCTACGACACATTAAAACAAACCGCTAAAATCTCGCAGTCGGCAGGCGGAATTGGCTTGAGTATTCACAATGTTCGGGCTACAGGTACATACATTAAAGGCACCAATGGAACCTCTAACGGGATTGTGCCGATGCTGCGCGTATTTAACGACACGGCTCGCTATGTCGATCAGGGTGGCGGAAAGCGTAAAGGTTCGTTCGCGATCTATCTGGAGCCTTGGCATGCTGACATTTTCGACTTCCTGGACCTGAAAAAGAACTCAGGTAAAGAGGAAGGCCGCGCCCGCGATCTGTTCTATGCCCTCTGGACGCCCGATTTGTTTATGAAGCGTGTCGAAGATGACGATGTTTGGTCGTTGTTCTGTCCGCACGAGTGCCCCGGTCTGGCCGATTGCCACGGCGATGAGTTTGAAGCCTTGTACACGCGGTACGAGCGCGAAGGTCGCGCCCGCAAGACGATCAAAGCACAGGAGCTGTGGTTCAAAATTCTGGAATCGCAAACCGAAACCGGCACGCCTTATATGCTGTATAAGGATGCAGCCAACAAGAAGTCGAACCAGAAAAATCTTGGTACCATCAAGTCGTCGAACCTATGTACCGAGATTATCGAGTACACGGCCCCCGACGAGATCGCCGTTTGTAATCTGGCGTCCATCGCCCTGCCGAAGTTTCTGACGCGCGGCACGGATGGTATCCTTCGGTTCGATCACCAAAAGCTGTATGAGGTGACCAAAACGGCTACCCGCAACCTCAACAAAATTATCGACATCAACTATTACCCGGTTGAAGAGGCTCGTCGGAGCAACATGCGTCACCGGCCAATCGGCCTGGGTGTGCAGGGGCTGGCCGACGCGTTCATCATGCTTCGGATGCCGTTTGAATCGGAGGAAGCGCGTCGCCTGAACGAAGATATTTTCGAGACGATTTACTTTGGTGCCATGACTTCGTCGATGGAACAGGCCAAAGAATCGGGACCTTACGAAACCTGGAAAGGCTCGCCAATTTCGGAAGGTATCTTCCAGTTCGATATGTGGGGGGTAAAACCGAAATCTGGCCGCTGGGATTGGGAAAGCCTGCGTAAAGATGTTATTGAACATGGCGTTCGGAACTCGCTGCTGCTGGCGCCTATGCCAACCGCGTCGACCTCGCAGATTCTGGGTAACAACGAATGTTTCGAACCCTACACGAGCAATATATACACCCGTCGCGTGTTGTCGGGCGAGTTTGTGGTGGTGAACAAACACCTGCTCAAAGACCTCGTGAAACTGGGCTTGTGGAACGACGCTATGAAGAACAACCTGATTCTGGCCAACGGCTCGGTGCAGGCAATTCCGAACATTCCGCAGAACATCAAGGACCTGTACAAAACGGTTTGGGAGATTAAGCAGAAGCACATTATCGATATGGCTGCCGACCGTGGCGCGTATATCTGCCAATCGCAGTCGCTGAACATTCACATTCAGGATTCGAACTTCGGCAAGCTAACGTCGATGCACTTCTACGCCTGGAAAGCGGGCCTGAAAACGGGTATGTACTACCTCCGCACGAAAGCCGCTTCCGACGCGGTGAAGTTCACCGTTGTTCAGCCACAAGCCGAGCCACAACTGGAGCCCGTCATGGCCGAATCTGTAACCACCGTCGAGCGTCCTTTAGATTACGTACAATACGCTAAAGACCACGCGCAGCACGCAGCGCCACAACCTGTACCGATGGTAACGGACCTCGAACAGCAGTATGCCGCCATGACCTGCTCGCTCGATGACCCAGAAGGTTGTGAGATGTGTGGGAGTTAGTGTGCTGATTCAAGGTTTTATAAGCAGAAAGGCCCTGATATCAGGGCCTTTCTGCTTATTTAAAAAAGTGAAGGTATTTAAAATATAGACCGGTGGTTCAACCATAATCAGTTTTACATCTGTTAGGTCGCGGCATTAACACTTCAGGAGTGAAGGATAAAATCAGTAGATTTGTGCCTATCCGTAACTAATAAAAAAAGTGAATTTACTTAACTATACGCATACATCCCGGATGCGAAACTGAGTATCTACTTGTTGAATCATATCCACCCGCAGAATAGAGGAAAGGCACGGTTTTTCAATTTAGCAGGTTACGATCTTAGTAACGTGGACGATTTGCGAATGGTACTTCTGGAGCTTGCTTGTTTAGGTGTAATCTTCAGCGAGCAGTTTAATGAAGATGGGATAAAGTATGTAGTTATTGGTAAGATCGCTGGAGCGAATGGTAAACAATATGAGTTAAAAACGGTCTGGGTTGTAGAGCCGCCGGAAAATCATCCCCGACTTGTAACAGCCTATCCAAACTGACATAACAATGATTCAAGAAAATGACTTGATTGCTTTGCTTACTGATCTATCAACCATCAACTTAATACGGGGTGATGTTGGGACAATCGCGCATGTATACCAAAGCGGAACTCGTTACGAAGTTGAGTTCGTTAATGCAAAGGGCGACACAATCGCTGTGGAAACCCTCACTGCCGACCAGATACGGAAAGTTAATGAGAGCCGGACAATTCTGCATTATATGGACGTGGAGCGAGCTGCCTGACAGCGAGTTTATTCTACTCCATCTACCCATCAACCGGCCGGGTTGAGTCCTGAATTACTAACTCACCTTCCAGATTGGCTTGGGTTACCGTGTTGTTTTTTTTGATACTTTCCAGCAAGATTTTAGTGGCCAATTGGCCCATCTCCAGCAAGGGTTGCTTAATGTAGGTGACCGGCGTGTGGAACAGATTGTACGATTCGGCCTGGTCGATGCTCACGACCGCTACCTGTTCCGGCACGTTCAGATGTAATGTATTGATCTGTTGTAAACCGTAGAGAGCGAGCGTATTGGAGGCAAAAAGAATGGCATCCACGGGTTTTGCTCCCTTTAACAGATCATCAACCGCCTTTGTGATTTCCGGCCTCGCTGAGTCGAATGGCAACTCCTTTAGCCACGTTTTTCGAATGGGAATTTTATTTTCTTTCAGAGCTGACACATACCCGCGTTTACGTTCAAGTATGTTGAACAAGGTTGTGTCGAAGGTGACCATCCCAATTCGTCGGTATCCTGAGTCGATCAGGTGCTGGACGGCCTTATGAATCGCGCCAAAGTTATCTAAAGCTACATAATTGGTTTTAAGGTCGGGGAAATACCGGTCAATCAGTACAAAGGGTATTCCCTGTTTCTGGAGTTCGACGAGTTGCGGCTCGGCTCCTTCGGAGGAAAAAATCAACAGGCCATCGACCTGGCGGTTGAGCAGCGTTGTAATCAGTTTCCGGGCTTTTTGAGGTTTTTCGTCGGAACTCCCGAATAGAACCGTATAGTTCTGTTTATCAGCCTCATCTTCGATAATACGGGCCAGCGACGATGAGAACGGATTCGAAATATCGGCCACGACCAGCCCCAGGGTGTATGTCCTGTTTGTTTTAAGACTCTTGGCAATCTGGTTAGGTTGGTAGTTCAGGGCTTTGGCCACTTCCCTTATTTTTTGAGCTACTACCTTACTGATCCTGTTTTCTTTTTGGTTATTCAGCACATACGAAACCAGGGCGGTCGAAACGCCTACCGTTTGGGCAATATCTTTCAACGATGTCTTCTTAATCATCAGTGGCAAACATAAGAAAAAGTCAATTAATAATTTAATCGTTTAAACAATAGTCTTGTTTGAGCAACATATGAAATAAGTAGTGAATCACAAAAAAAGAATATAATTATCCGATTTATTGTATTATATTGAGAATATTGGGTGCGATTATAAAGAAGTTTAGCTATCTGGAGCCTTTTTGGTTTAAACGTTTAAACCAATCCCATTTTGTCCGCGTTTTATCAATGAAACAACCTGTATCAATTCGATGCAAACTGACTTAATGAGAGTGAGTTGTGTTACCCTGCAAAAGCGTAAGCGGGTACTGGTAAGCACTCAGAAAAGTAAGAGCAGTTGCATACCAGAACAGGTAAATCGGGTCTGTAAGTAAGAGGGTCTACTGGATAGTATGTCGCCAAAACGGGCCCGTAACCAAGCAAAAATCAATGAAGCAACTACAAATCAATAGAGGTACGACGATCCTGGCAAGGCTTCGTATGTCGCTCCGAAAATCAATTTTAATATTCATCAACCAGAATGCGGGGGTGTTTGAAGCACTATCCCGCCAGCAAACGCCCTTTGGGGGCTCTTTACGAACTGGCAACCGCTAAGTCAGCAATAGTACCAAATGGCGGTCGGTTGTACCCACGAGTTACGGCGGATACGACTAATCAATAAACTAAAAATCAACAGACATGAATCGTTTCTCAGTTTTATATATGCTTAAAGGACAGTATCATCACATTGGCGCTACCACCCATCAGGAAGCCCTGTCCCTTTTGCAGAACCTCTCAACCAATACAAAACGGGTGCCCGTGGGCATCTATGACGCAAAGACTGAATTGTTCGAATGGGAACCCCGGCGTCAGAATAACTATAACCAGGCGGACATCGAAGAGCAAGGCAAACTGGCCGATCAGATCATTACGATCGCGCAGGCTTTGCGTCGCCGGGACGCCACCTGGCAACCCACCAGTACGTTCAGAAGACCCAGTTTCTTCGCCTAAGCCACACGCTAACGACGCTATAAACCAAGTCTTTCTTTATTCGTTGTTTGGCTGACTCGTCTGCTCACCGAAGCGTTACTACCACTCTGACATCAACAACATTAATCTTCTTTCCGTATGCTGACAACCATTCAGGAAGTATCAACGGAACCTGTTAAGCTCCGTATTTTACATACAGCCACTAGTTTACTGGCCTATCCGGCTTTGCTGGCCGGGTATCGAACCGTACAGGAGGCAATGGCAAATGACTGTATCAATAGATACCTGCACACGTCGTTAGTGACAGCGGGTAAATCACTGGTCGATTCGTCAGCTCATTACGATCTGGACGCATCAATTGACCAGGCTATTAATCAGTTAACCAGTTCAGTCGAACCGTTGAACGAATTTGGCAACGATGGTGCGTCTAAATTATCGACCTTTATTCTCCCTGTCCTGCTCGACCGGCTGGAACAGGACAAAGATGTATCATCCTTTGCTTTCTTGCTGGCGGCTTATGGCCATTACCTAAAAGTGGATGTCGATGATAAAGGCGAAGAATACCAACCGGATGAACCGCAATTAAATCAGCGTGACTGGTCAACTTTGGCCAACAATGATGTACTGTCGCTGTTCGACATTTCGGTATTTGCTCCGGCCCGGTTGCGGTCGTTTCCGCAATTTGTCGCTCAATACAAATCATATCGGAATCAGATTGCCTGCTACGGACTTATCTTTTCGCTCAAACAGACTCTTTGTGCATTTTGGGAGGAAGAGCCCGAAAGTCATAAATAAGGCTTCTTTCTGACGGATCGGGCGCTTTCTGAAAACCAGTAGGCTACTTCGTGGGTTAACGAACGAAAGAGACTGCCATGAACCGTACTGAATTTCTCTGGTTGGGTGGCTTATCTGTATTTGTTGGAAGAAGTGCTATGAGCCAGCCAGTTATACAACCCGAAACATTTTTGTTTAAGGACGATGGGGCCATTCCCAATAGTAAATACCCATTGCTCGTATACCGAAAGGCGTTTTCGGCTACAGGTTCGGTCGGGGCGTCATGGCTGGAAGATCGCTTTGCAATTAACGACTGGACAAATTCATGGCGAAACGGTGTGTACTCCTATCATCATTATCATAGCACATCGCATGAGGTGCTGGGTGTGTATGGCGGCTCTGCCCTGTTGCAGTTGGGTGGTGAGAAAGGACAGCAAACCCGCGTTCAGGCTGGCGATATTATTGTGATACCCGCTGGCGTAGGGCATAAAAAACTGGAATCCTCGGCCGATTTTGGTGTCGTAGGGGCCTATCCCGATGGCCGGAATTTTGATACCTTACGTGGACAGCCAGGGGAGCGGCCACAAGCCGACAAAAATATTGCGGCCGTGCCTTTGCCAACCACTGACCCGTTGCTCGGAAAGTCCGGTGGTCTGAGGCAATTCTGGAACTAACCGGAACTGGGGTCGCTGGGTTTTTGTCTCGAAAGCAATCAGGTATCTTTGGAAATTGACAGCAACATGGAATATAGGCAACTAGGCGCATCGGGCTTGAAGGTTCCGGTGTTGAGTTTTGGTACAGCTACCTTTGGCGGTGGCAACGAATTTTTTAAGGCCTGGGGGAGCACTCAAGTCGACGAAGCTACTCGGCTGGTAAATCTGTGTCTCGACGCGGGCGTTAACCTGTTCGATACGGCCGATATTTATTCAGATGGCCTTTCGGAAGAAATTTTGGGTAGGGCAATCGAGGGGCAGCGCGATAAGCTATTGATCTCAACCAAGGCCACATTTCCTTTTGGCGAGGGTCCGAATAATCAGGGGTCATCGCGTTTTCACCTGCTTAAGCAATGTGAGAGCAGCCTCAAACGTCTGAAAACCGATTACATTGACATCTACCACATGCATGGCTTCGACGGGGTTACGCCCCTGGAAGAAACCATGCGGACCTTGGACGATCTGGTGCAAAGCGGTAAGGTTCGCTACATTGCCTGCTCCAATTACTCGGGCTGGCACTTGATGAAATCGCTGGCTATTTCGAAGCAATATGGCTGGAATCGCTTTGTGGCACACCAGGTGTATTATTCGCTGGTGAACCGGGAGTATGAGTGGGAACTGATGCCGCTTGGTCTCGACCAGCAGGTGGGGGCCTTTATCTGGAGTCCGCTGGCGGGTGGTCGTCTGGGTGGTCGCTATGGTCGTAACAAGCCTGCGCCAACTGAAGGTCGGGTTTCTGAAGGAAAAAGTCCGGTGCCGCAGGCCGTCGTGCCCGAGGAAACGTTTTACAAAATCACCGATGCGCTGGATGAAGTTGCCGCCGAAACCGGAAAATCCGTTGCGCAGGTGTCGCTCAACTGGTTGCTGCAACGCCCAACCGTGTCGAGTATTATCATTGGTGCCCGTAACGAAGAACAACTCAAGCAAAATCTGGAAGCAGCAGGCTGGAACCTGACCGTAGATCAGCTAAAAAAACTGGATACTGCCAGCGACGTACCGACCATTTACCCGTACTGGCATCAACGCCAGAACCTGACACTGAATCCACCCCCGAAATTCTACTAAGCGATATGATCCAGTTTACCCGATTAGATCATATCCTTATCTCCATTCCGGAGGGGAAAACAACAGAAGCCAGGGCGTTTTATAGCGGAGTTCTGGGCCTTACCGAAATTCCGGGCGATCATCCTGGAGGTGCGATCTGGTTCCAGATGGCCGATATTCAACTGCACCTTCGGGAAGAAGCGGGTGGGAGCGAATCCTTGCGACATCCGGCGTTTGAAGTCAAAAACCTGGAAGCTGCCAAGCAGGAACTCGAACAAAAGGGAGTTACCTTATCGTATTCGTCTGATATTGATGGGCGGAATCGGTTTTTCTTTCGCGATCCATTTGGTAACCGTGTGGAATTGCTGGAATTTAGCCGCTAAAACAACCAACTCACCCATGCGTCTTTTTTTTCTGCTACTGATGAGTTTGTCGACCACGGCAGCTATGGCTCAAACGCTTTTTGCTGAGCAACTTGCCAGGCACAGGGAGATGTATAAAAAGGATTTACTGGCTACCGCTGGCGGGCCAATAGCGGAAGAGGAAGACCTGACTTTTGTGTCGTTTTACGCCCCCGACTCCGCCTACCGCGTCACCGCCATTGTGGAGCGTATACCCAATGCGGAACCGTTCGAAATGCCCACCTATAATGGGAAAACAAGGCCGCACGTAGCCTACGCGTTATTGTCTTTCGCGCTCAATGGAAAGCCGCAAAAGTTGACGTTGTATCGCAATCTGAACGCCATTCGAATGCCGGAATATCGCGATTACTTGTTCCTGCCGTTTAAAGACGCGACTTCCGGAAAGGAAACCTATGGGGGCGGTCGCTACCTTGATTTACGGACAGGTGAGATTCAAAATGGGCACGTAACACTGGATTTTAACAAAGCCTATAATCCATATTGTGCTTTTAAAGAAGGATACCCGTGCCCAATTCCGCCCAAAAATAATACCCTATCGGTAGCTGTCGAAGCGGGGGAGAAGGCCTATGGGAAAGAGCATTAATTGCTCAAAACGACCAATCTAAACAACAAATCTCCTTTCTCTTCACTCTTTCGAGCTCAGAAAAAGGAGAATTGTTGTAAGCACCACGTTATCACGTTATATAAATTAGGTTGGTTATAATTTCACGAATGACAAATGTTCGTCTTCGGCTGGCTCTTTGTAGTCGAGTAGTAGATTCGAAGACGTCGATGCACTGTTCAGGTTCCAGGTTCCGCTAAGCATGTCGAAGGGTTTCGATGTACCCATGCTGAATGTTATAGATGCCAGGCCATTACCGCCATAATACGTTACCGCTGGTGAATACACCCATGTGCCTTTGGTCGTTTTGCCGTTATCAGTAGCCGTTACAGTCCCATCAGCCGAAAAAACAAAACTTATATTTTTAAAACTGGACGATTTGTCCTCCGTCCGTTGCCGCAATGAGCCAACAGACCAACTACCCACCGGCATTACAGCCTTCACATCTATAGTAGAAGTTGTTGCAGCAGGCACAGCGTCATCTGATTTTTTGCAGGAGAACGTTATTGAAATCAGTCCTGCCAGTAACAATACAGCGAGTTTCATAGGTAAAGCGCGTTTGGATTTTCACCAATACGGAGAAATACTCGCTCAAGTTGCGTGAACTACTCAAAAAATTTCACGCTGAGACTAGTTTGTGGTTTCCCGCCGTTGTCGCTTGGCTTTGCCAAGCGACAACGGCGGGAAACCCGCGCCACGATGGACCACCCAAGCTACCATTACTTCCTGGCCCAAATCAAGCCGTAGTCCATTTGCGTAGGAATATTGTCGGGCGTAGGTTGCAGGCCTGCCTCGGTAAACCAGTTGCGGTATTCGGCGCGGCTATAGCACCGGCCTTTGGTTCCCCAGAATAATTGAGCGGAATAGTCGGTTACG
>CAXTJJ010000136.1:0-12054 GCA_964244155.1 uncultured Spirosoma sp. | reverse complement strand
CGAACTCAATGATGGGCGTAGTAGCCTTATTGCGACAGGCTATGTACGATGCCGACTGGTACAAGCGAGCTGGTAGCAAAGAGCAGGCAAATATGTCGCTCGACGCCCTGAATCGTAACCAGACCTTACCGGCCATTTTTGAAGTCAATGACAAACTGGGGATTCTTCGGGCCGATAAAATCGGGGATGAGTTTGGCGTTCAGTATATCATCCGTAGCTCGGGCGATGAATACCAGCGGATCGACGAAGTTAAAGCTACCGGGGCGTCGCTGATCGTGCCCTTAACTTACCCACAGCCGTATGACATAGAGGACGCCTGGGATGCCGACAATGTAGCCCTCGCCGAACTCAAGCACTGGGAAATGGCTCCTATGAATGCCGGTCGGCTGGCCAACGCTAATATCTCGTTTGCCCTGACGACAGCTGGCCTTAAAAACAAGGCTGATTTTTGGGCTAATCTGCGTAAAGCCATTGAAAATGGTCTTTCGGAACAAAAAGCGCTCGAAGCGTTGACGACCATTCCAGCTAAATTAATACGGGCCGAGAATGAGGTTGGTACGTTGAAAAAAGGCCAGATCGCCAACTTTATTATTACCTCGGGGAATCTGTTCAGCGCTGATAACGTGATCTACGAAAACTGGATGCGGGGTAAACAATACATCGTGAACAGTAAAGATGCTGCCGATCTGCGTGGGATCTGGAGCCTGACGGTTGGTTCGCAATCCAACTTGAAACTGAACATTACGGGGAAATCGCCCGAAAAACCGGAATACCAGATTGTTGTCGATACGCTGAAACTGACGCCTAAGGTGTCTTTTTCGGGCGACATCATTTCGATTCAGGTACAACTTGACAAAAAGAAACCGGGTACTACCCGCCTGACGGGTTACCGTACCACACCGACAACCCTGAAAGGTGACGGCGAGAGCCCGGATGGTAAAGCCATAACCTGGTCGGCGGTGCGTACGGCAGATGCACCTGCGTCAACTACAGCTACGTCGACCTCTGCCACCAGTTCAACCACGGCTATTGCATCGACTACCACGACTTCGCCCGCCAGCAATACGGCGGCTGCAGTACTCTACCCGTTTGTGGGTATGGGCAATACGCAGAAGCCCAAGGCAGAAACCATCCTGATTCGCAATGCAACCGTCTGGACAAACGAAAAAGATGGTATTCTGACCAACACCGATGTGCTGGTTACCAGTGGAAAAATTGCTAAAGTAGGTAAAGGACTAACGGCGGCCGCCGATGTTAAAGTTGTTGATGGAACAGGTAAACACCTTACAAACGGAATCATTGATGAACACTCGCACATTGCGCTTTTGTCAATCAACGAAGGCGCTCAGTCGAGTTCGGCGGAGGTTCGCATGGCCGATGTAATCAATCCGGAAGACATCAATATCTACCGTCAGTTGGCCGGTGGTGTTACAACCTCGCAATTGCTGCATGGTTCGGCCAACGCCATTGGCGGGCAGTCGGCTATCGTCAAACTGAAGTGGGGCGAATCGGCTGATGGGATGTTAATTAAAGGAGCGGATGGTTTTATCAAGTTCGCACTGGGCGAAAACGTGAAGCAATCCAACTACCCGAACCCGAACGTATTGACCCGTTTCCCGCAATCGCGGATGGGCGTAGAGCAAGTGTTTGTCGACCATTTTACGCGGGCTAAAGAATACGCAAAAGGCTGGGCGGCTTATAACAAACTGAGCACGAAAGAGAAAGCAACCGCTATTGCGCCACGTCGGGATATTGAACTCGATGCGCTGGCCGAAATTCTGGCTAACAAACGCTTTATCACCTGTCACTCATATGTGCAGTCGGAAATTAACATGTTGCTGAAAGTTGCCGACTCGCTGGGCTTCAAAGTCAACACGTTTACGCACATTCTGGAAGGCTACAAACTGGCCGACAAGATGGCAAAACACGGAGCGGGTGGTTCGTCTTTCGCCGATTGGTGGGCGTATAAAATGGAAGTTCACGATGCCATTCCGTACAACGCTGCGTTGATGCACCGCCAGGGCGTAACGGTATCGATTAACTCCGATGATGCGGAAATGGCCCGTCGCCTGAATCAGGAAGCGGCTAAAACCATTGAATATGGCGGCATGACAGAAGAAGATGCCTGGAAAATGGTGACGCTGAACCCGGCTAAACTACTGCATCTTGACAGCAAACTTGGTAGCGTTCGGGCGGGGAAAGACGCTGATCTTGTGCTTTGGAACGCGAATCCACTGGCCATTTACGCTCGTCCTGAGTTCACGATGATCGACGGAGCCATCTACTTCAGTCTGAAAGATGAAGACCAGAAGCGGGAGCAGATGCAGGCCGAACGGGCTCGCCTGATTCAGAAAATGCTGACCGCAAAAGCGGGTGGAGCTTCGACCGTGCGGCCAATGCCCAAACGTGCACGAATGTGGCATTGCGAAGACGTAGAAGGTGTGATAGCCGAAGGAGCAGAGGGGAAATAAGGTATATGGTTTACGGTTTTGGGTTGGCTGCGTCAGCCAATAAACCCACCTGTAGCGTTTGCTGTCAGGCTATCGATGCGTCAGCCCACAGAAAACCGTAAACCTTAAACAGACAAAACATGAAAAAACTACTAATATCTATATTCACCCTGGCCTCACTTATGAGCTACGGCCAGAATCCCGCTCCGGCAAAGCCGCAGACAAAGACTATTGCGCTGATGGGCGGAACGGTTCATGTGGGCACCGGGCAGGTAATTCCAAACGGCGTTGTGCTGTTCACCAACGGCGTTATCACCAACGTTGTTGACGGGACACTGGTGAAGCTGAACCTCACCGATGTGGACGTCATCGACGTATCGGGGAAGCATATTTATCCGGGAATTATTTCGCCAGCCTCAACGGTGGGCTTGCAGGAAACCGGTGCGGTACGGTCTACGGTCGACAAGCAGGAAATCGGTATCCTGAACCCGAATATCCGGTCGCTGATTGCTTACAATACCGACTCCGAAATCATCCCGACGATTCGGAACAACGGCGTGTTGCTCACCCAGGCCATGCCTCAGGGCGGTACGGTATCGGGAAGTTCGAGTGTGATGATGGCCGACGGCTGGAACTGGGAAGATGCCGTGCTGAAAAAGGATGATGGTATCTGGTTAAACTGGCCCACCTATTTCGCCAATGATTTCAATTTTGAGGATTTCACAACCGTCGTCAAGAAAAACGACAAACGCGGCCCGGCCATTGACGCCTTGCAGGCAACCTTTGCCGATGCCAGAGCCTATGCAACTGCGCCAACACCGGCAACCATGAACCTCAAGCTGGAGGCTATGCGGGGGCTGTTTTCGGGTAAACAGAATCTGTACATCCGCGCTGATTACGGCAAAGACATCATCGAAGCCGTTACGTTTGCCAAAGCTGCGGGCGTGCAGAAGATCGTGATCGTTGGCGGAGAAGAAGCCAATCGTGCCATCACGTTTTTGAAAGAGAACAACATTCCCGTAATTCTGAGTGCATTGCATCGGTTGCCAAACCGGGAAGACGAAGATGTAGATTTGCCGTATCGGATGCCGGGTATTCTGCACAAAGCGGGTATTCTGGTTAGTCTGAGCTACGCCGACGAATGGTGGCGGACACGCAACCTGCCGTTTCTGGCCGGTACAGCCGCTGGTTTCGGCGTAACCGACCGCGAAGACGCATTGAAGATGGTAACGTCCAATACCGCCAAAATTCTGGGTATCGACAGCATGGTTGGTACACTGGAAAAAGGAAAACAGGCAACGCTGTTCGTATCCGCAGGTGATGCGCTGGACATGCGTACGAACGTAATCGAACAGGTGTTTATCCAGGGTCGTAAAGTAAATCTGGACGACCGGCACAAGCGCCTATACAAGACATACAAAGACAAATACGATCAGAAATAGTAAAAACCAGGCTGATTTTATCGCTTTACGTGAAGAAGAGGGGTGGCGCTGCCATCCCTTTTTGTGTTTACTGAACCCTATTGACTAAACAAGCCGTTGTGTTTGTACATATCTTACCGTTTTATGGCTTTTACATTCCTGACCGCCGAATGGCGAAATCTGATCTTTGCAAATTACGCCATCGACCATCGGGTTCTGGAGCCACTGGTACCATATGGCACTGCGTTAGATGAATTTGACGGGGTTTGCTACGGGAGTCTGGTAGGTTTTCAATTTCAGCGTGTGCGTATGTTCGGAAAAATAGCCGTGCCGTTTCACCAGGAATTTGAGGAGTTCAATCTACGGTTCTACGTTCGGCGAAAAACCGAAACCGGCTGGAAACGGGGGGTAGTCTTCGTGAAAGAAATTGTGCCAAAGGTTGCTATTACACTGGTAGCAAACACGTTGTACGGTGAGCCGTATGCCACCCATCCGATGCGGCATAGCTGGCAGTTTGAGGGAGACACACAAAAAATTCAGTACGAATGGAAAGTTGGTGCCGACTGGAATCACATTCGTGTGCTGGCCGACCGAGCCGGACATGCGTTAGTGCCTAACAGCGAAGAAGCCTTCATTACCGAGCACTATTGGGGGTACACAAAACGGTCGTCTCTGAAAAAAGGCGAAGCCAGAACATCGGAATACGAAGTTGTCCACCCGTCCTGGTCCATTTATCCGGTACGTGACTATGCTGTTCGCTGCGATGTGCAGAAACTATATGGACCTGACTTCACCCCGTTTTTTGAGCAACCCCCTCATTCAGTCTTTCTTGCCGACGGGTCAGCCGTAGCGATCAAATCGGGAGGGGTTATTCGGGGTTGATGGCGCAAGGCTCATGCCTTGTGCCATCGGCCCATCGACTAAACAATAAGCAGCCCATGTTCCCGAAGTTTCGCCCAAACATTGGACTGTAATAAGGTTTCAAAATTTCCTGCTTCAGAAGCTTCATATGCAACTTTTAGTTGAGCTAGTGAACAAGGCTCGTGTTGGCCAATCATAAGCTTGGGTAGGACATCCATGAGCCACTGAGCCAGTGAAACAGGCGCTTCGAGCAGCCAGTGGCCCTGTTTACTGTAGAATTCCAGTTCAGCCATGTCAACAACTTTTCGGCCCTGTTGCAACTCGAATACTTCCATGCTGGGCAGGTTGCCCGGCCAAATTACAAAAGCGTTTGGCCGTGGATCTTTGTCCATTTTCTGGCTGATTGCTTTCTCAATATACCGGGCAGGGATGGTTGTAACGGGTATCTTGAAGGAAAACCAGGTGTGCAGCGGTAAGTCGAAACCCACATCATGCATGAAATTAAACAAAGACTTTCGTAAGCCTTCTGCAAATAAGTCGTGGTCTGCACCTGTAGGGTCGGCGTGCTCAAGGTCGTTATCGGCAAAGCCGCCGAAATTTGGACCTATTCGCATGACATCAAAACCGGCGGGGTCAACGCCAACGGGGCTGTGGGCGGTCATCGCGAACCGGTGCCAAAAGCCTGACTGAACGATGCCTGTCATAAACAACTGCCGGACCATTTCCAGTGAATCGACGGTTTCCTGCGTCGTCTGTGTTGGAAAACCATACATTAGGTAGGCATGCACCATAATACCGGCTTGCGTAAAGGCATCGGCGACACGGGCAACTTGTGCCACGGTTACGCCTTTCTTCATACGCTCCAGCAATCGGTCGGAGGCTACTTCCAGTCCACCCGACACGGCAATACAACCTGAGGCTTTTAACAACTGACAAAGATCTGGTGTGAAGCTGGTTTCAAATCGGATATTTGTCCACCAGGTTACCGTTAATTTCCGGCGGATGATTTCCAGCGCCAGGTCGCGCATCAGGGCAGGGGGAGCGGCTTCGTCGACAAAGTGAAAACCGTTTTGTCCGGTCTGCTCAATAATCTCTTCTATCCGGTCGCACAGGAGCGAGGCCGTAACGGGTTCGTAGCGTTTGATATAATCCAGTGTTACATCGCAGAACGAACATTTCCCCCAATAGCAGCCGTGTGCCAGCGTCAGTTTATTCCAGCGGCCATCACTCCAGAGCCGGTGCATGGGGTTAACCACCTCAATGACCGAAAGGTAATCATGCAGGGGAAGATCTCGATAATTGGGTGTACCTGTCTCGCGCTGGGGGACGTCTTTTTCCGGCGCACCGTTGTAATAGGTAACCACGCCATTGGTGCGGGCAAACACCCGCTTGACCTGACTCAACTCACGCTGACCCGACAGGTGTTCCAGAAGGGTCAGGAGGGGAGCTTCACCATCATCGAGGCAGATAAAATCCACGTAATCAAACACACGGGGTTCCCTGAGCGAGCGAAGTTCCGTGTTGGCATAACCCCCACCCATAATGATCGTAATGTCCGGGTAATGTTGCTTCAGGTATTTTCCACAGGTCAAGGCGCCATAGAGATTTCCCGGAAAAGGAACCGTCAGGCAAACAACATCCGGGTGCCAACGCTGAATTTTCTGCTCCAGTAAATCGACCAGACTTGTTGATACCCGTGTAGCTGGCAATTGCAGGGCTTCGTGTAGCTCATCGAAATGCGTAGCTGAACGCCCCAGTCGTTCGGCGTAGCGACTGAATCCAAAATGCGGATCGACGGCCTCCTGAATCAGGTCGCTCAGGTCTTCGAGATAGAGCGTAGCCAGATGGCGGGCTTTATCGTGAATACCCATTGTACCAAACGCCCAGTCCAACTCTTCCAATTGCGCAAAGCGCGAGGCTTCGGGCAAATAGGTGCGGTCGCAGATGCTGTGCGCAAGGGTTGGGTTTTTGTTTTGCAGAAATCGAATGACCGGGTCTATTGTATTGACGTAATCCGTTTGCAGGCGACAGATGCGGTAACTATTGTCGGACAACTCGGCATCGGCGGCCTCAAGTTCGGCAAACATGGCGGCTAGCCCGCCCGACGAAAACAGATCTAGAATCACTTCGATCCCTAAATCTGCCTGAAATGACGTGATATTTTTCGTTTGTAGAAACCCCTTTAGGTAAGCCGTTGCCGGATACGGAGTGTTCAACTGCGTGAAGGGCGGAGTAATAAGTAAGAGGGTCTGAGCCACAATAGTACGAATTCATGGACAAGAGGATGGCCTGTCCTGAAAGAGCATAACCTTGTGGTTTCGGCAATGGTTCGGAGGCCGGGTGTCCTGTGCTCTAGTGGTTCCAGCTTAAGCCGACCGTTCTGAACTCAATCCGGCGCTTTCCCTGCGCATAAAAATCGACATCGATGACCGTTTTCTGTGCAGATTTCAGTTGGTCGATCAATGGCTGCACCGAATCAAAAAAAATGATGTTGGCCCGGCCATTTTCCGCGGCCGAAAATGTGTAGTTGTGCGCGGGTTCGTTATCAAAGTGGATGCGAGCGGTGCCGCCCTGAAAACTCCGGTTGAATTGTCCTTTCGACACTTCCAGATATAAATAGGACTCTCCGTTTTTATGCCGAATGCTAAGGGTGGCTATTGATCCGCCAGCATAGGGGAAGCCGAATGCCAGAAGGCCCGGTGAGCTTATCGACGCTTTATATACGGTGTTACCTTCTTTATCTATTTTTTTATCATAGACCCACTTGTTACCAGATGTAGAGAGATGGTTTCGAGTTATCGTGGTAGGCGATATAGGATCGTTGGAACGCGTAGGCGTATTGGCTGAGACTGTCTGAAGACTGTCGACGTTTTCTCTGTGAGTTGTTTTTTTCTTGTTGGTGCACTGAAAATGAGACAGCACGATGAAGACCAAAAGAAATGTTCCTAAGCCGAATTGCTGTCTCATGGTTTACGTCTTTTGGGGGAAAGCTGATGGTGGTTGATTTCAAACGGGAAGTAATAACGTTCATATGCCATATCTTCAAGATATGGCATATGAACGTTATTACTTCCCGTTTGAAATCAACTCAATTAATGCACCCGAATTTTTTGTCCCGGCCGAATACGCGAACGGGAGGATAAATGATTTTTTCGGGTTAATGTAGACACCGACATCCCATAACGGTCAGCGATTGAGCTGAGCGTTTCGCCAGACCGAACACGGTGTAAAACCGTCCGTTTGAAACGTGGTTTTGCACTGAACTCCGACGTTGATGACCGACCACCCCGCAGATAATCCCAAACGGAACCCGTCAACAAAAAGTGATCGGAATTGATCGTATTCTCCGGAAATGAGTAAATATTAAGCGGACTGAATGGGTTGCCCTCATACCGGGTCTCGAAGTGAAGGTGCGGCCCCGAACTGCGGCCCGTGCTGCCACCCAAACCGAGTTGATCACCTGCTTTAACTAACTGGCCTGGTTCAACCGTTTGCTTGGACATGTGGCCATACAGTGTTTCAAGGCCGTTATAATGCCGGACCAGTACATAACGGCCATAGCCATTCCCATCCCAGCCCACTACGCGTACAATGCCATCAAACGATGCATATACCGGATCGCCGGTATCCAGGTCAAGGTCTGTGCCCGTATGCCAGCGTCCCCAGCGATACCCGAAGTTTGAGGTCATTTTGCCTTCATTCAGGGGGGGCGACCAGAAGCGGTTGGCTGGCGGATCATACAGTTTGATGTCGATAGCTTCGTCAAATTCCAGCGGGTTGATGTTATAGGGGTCAATAGTGCGGGAATCCCAAACGGCGTAGTAATCGGCAATTTTGACCCATTCTGTACCAACCAGAACTGAATCAATGACTTCAACCACGCTGGTTTCGCCTTGATCAATTTGGCTGGTGTCTTCGCTGACAACCGGGTTTAGTTCTTTTTTTGGCTCAAACTGGCTATTGAAGCGCAATTGAGTTGATTCCTGTTCAAATTGGTCGTCCGCTTTTTGCGGCTGTTCAACGACCGGTGCGTTTGGGTTAGACCCGTTCTTTGGGGTGATACGCAGGTTGTTTTTAAATCGCCCGCGCTCCTGGGCTTGTGTCGTTACGGTCAAACACAAGCACCCAATGGCCAACAGCCATTGTGTAGCGGTTTTTCTCATCTTTTTTTTAAATGAGTTTACGGTATTCGGTTTTTGGTATTCGGTGAGCTGTCGCATCAAGCACTTACCGAATACCAAAAACCGAATACCGTGAACTGGTCAAGTAATGATCAAATTTCTTCAGCCTGCATTTCCAGCGTGACCAGGTAACGTTCTGCGTCGAGGGCTGCCATACAGCCAGTACCGGCTGCGGTAACGGCCTGACGATAAATGTTGTCCTGAGCGTCTCCGCAGGCAAACACGCCGGGTATATTGGTTCGGGTACTTCCTTTTTCTGTGAGGATGTATCCATTGTCATCTAATTCAAGGTATTCCCGGAAAATGTCGGTATTGGGTTTGTGACCAATAGCGACAAAAAAGCCGGTCACATCCAAAACGCGTTCTTCACCCGTTTCTGTATTTTTTACCAACACGCCCGATACATCTTCATCGCCCAATACCTCTTCGGTGGCGGTGTTGTACAGAATTTCAATGTTATGGGCTGACTTAACGCGCTTTTGCATGAACTGCGAAGCCCGCATCTCATCGCGACGAACCAGCATATACACTTTGCGACAAAGGTTGGCCAGATAACTGGCTTCTTCAGCCGCTGTATCGCCTGCGCCAACAATGGCAACATCCTGTCCCCGGAAAAAGAATCCATCACAAACGGCACAAGCCGAAACGCCCCGGCCATTCAAGCGCATTTCGGACGGTAGACCAAGCCATTTAGCCGATGCCCCGGTCGAAATAATAATGGAATCAGCCGTAATCTCGTGTTTGTCGTCAACGATAGCGCGGTGGGGTGTACCCTGTCCCGGCTGATCGGAGAACTGGACTTCGGTGACCATGCCATACCGAATGTCTGTACCGAACCGACGGGCCTGCGCTTCAAGGTCCAGCATCATCTGAGGCCCCTGAACACCGTCGGGATAGCCTGGGAAGTTATCTACTTCAGTCGTGATGGTTAGCTGACCACCTGGTTGTGGACCCTGGTACATGACGGGTTGGATGTTGGCCCGTGAAGCATAAATAGCGGCAGTGTAACCGGCTGGACCGGAACCTATAATCAAGCACTTAACGTGTTCGGAAGTCATTGCAATGGGAGCGAAAGTCGTCTGGTAACTACTAAATATCCTCTAATTGACGTGAGGTTATTTTGACAACATACACAAAATTGAAAAAAATCCCGCGCAAAGCAAAGGATATGAAGAATGTATGATATAGGATGTATGATTTATGATGTATTGATTAGCTAGCCATACATCATACGTCATACATCCTATATCATACATTCTTCAAAGCACTCGCCACTCGATTCGTCGATTTAGCCGCCTGTTTTCGTCGGTAGTATTCGGGGCAAGCGGGCGGGTTTTGCCGTAGCCTACAGCTTTGATTCGGGTAGGTGAAATCCCCGCTTTAGTTAAATACGTTACAACGGCCTGCGCTCGTTTTTGCGAAAGCACCAGGTTCGCGGATGCATCGCCTTTATCGTCGGTATGCCCTGAAATTTCAACGTTTACAGCTTTATTGGCCTGCATAAAGATAGATAACCGGTCAAGTTCGGTGCGTGATTTCTCGGCCAGATCGTACCGACCCGACTCGAAAAAAAGGTTGTTCAACGTTTCGTTTGCCGACGCGCCGACAGCTAACGGCTCAAGCGGTACGCTTAACGTTATACCTTCTCCTTTGGTTTTCTGGGTGAAATCGAAGGATAAACTCTTAAACAGATAACCGGGAATACTTACATACAAGGCATACTCGCCACCACTTGGTAATACGGCGGTATATTGCCCCGTTTGCGTATCGGCCTCCACCCGCGTAACGACCTGATTTGTTTTTAGATCAACCAACTCAACTGTAGCGGCCAGTGGCTTTTTCGTTTTTGCATCGGCAACAATACCTTTTAGAAAACTCACCGGTCTGATGCGATCCCGTAATGACTCGGGCAAATCGAAGGTGTAAAGTCTGGATTTCTGGGAAACACCCTCCTTTTGTTCTTCGAAGGAATAATAGGCCCGTGTCCCGTTGGCGGTAACAAACAAAGATGCCTGGTCTTCGGCTGTGTTGATTGGATACCCCAAATTCGTTGGCACCGACCAGCCGGAGGCTCCCTGATCGGTTACGAAAAGATCATATCCACCCAAACCAATATGGCCTTCAGAAGCAAAAAACAGGCTTTGCCCGTTGGCATGAATAAAAGGGGATGCCTCGTTGGAAGGCGTGTTAACGGGTTCGCCCAGGTTGACGGGTTCGGCCCAGTTGCAATCAGCACCGAGGTCGCTGCGCCAGATATCGCGTCGACCTTTTCCCCCTGGCCGATCGGACACAAAATACAATTGCCGACCATCGGCCGACAAGGCGGGTTGTGATTCGTAGAAGTGCGTATTGATGGTTGGCCCCAGATTTTCGGGCGAAGACCAGTCGCTGCCGGTTTTATGGCTCACATATAAGTCGCAGCTGCCATACCCCTTCCGACCCTGGCAAGCAGTGAACACCAATGTGCGCCCATCGGCCGAAAGACTGGCTGTGCCTTCATTCTCGGGGGTATTGATGCTCGATGCCAGCGAAACCGGGGGCGACCAGGTTTCGCCGTTGAAGGTGGCGGTCATCAGGTCTTCGTCGCCCTCAGGTTTCAGCGCCGTAAAAACCAGCGTTTGTTCATCGGCCGTAAGGACCGGGAAATATTGAGAAGGCGTGGTTTGTAGTACCGACGAGACCGGTTTAGGATCAACGGCCTGAGGATGCTGCATCGCTTCCATGGCAAAACGTGCCGTTTCGATTTGGCGGGCAATGCGTTTTCCCTGGGCCGACTCCGGCGCAAAAAGCGTCTGGTATTTTTCCAGATAAGGAATCGCTTCACTGTACCGGCCTAGCCGAAGCAATGTGTTGCTCAAAGATTGGTAAGCTCCCCCCGAAGCCGGGCTGTCGGGCTGGAGTTTAATAGCATTCCGGTAGGCATTCAGAGCCGGGTCAAACTGCCGGGTAAACTCATACAATTGACCAAGTTTGAGGTACGCATCGGTAAAGGTAGGGTCCTGTTTCAGGGCCTGTTCCATAAACGGAATTGCTTCACTCGCTTTTCGTTCACCAAACAGTTTTATGGATTGGGCATACAGCTCTTTGGCCTTGGGGGCTTGTGAAAAGGAGAAAAGGGAGGAGAGAAGTTGCGGTAGGAAC
>CAXTJJ010000135.1:0-12073 GCA_964244155.1 uncultured Spirosoma sp. | reverse complement strand
AATACCTGCGACATTGAATTGTCCTTCACCGTCTTCACCAGATCGCCGTCGCGGTAGAAAGTGTTGATCCGGTTGCGAACGGGTGCGTAAGGGACCGTTATGCCACCAAATAATACCTGTGTCTGGCCCGCAAATTCCTCCCCGAAACTCCACACCCCCGATGTTGGGTTAGGGGCCGTAGGCCGAACGCCATATTCCCCCTGACCATACTCATACTGGTAATCTGTATAATCGAGCGGGTGGTCGTTGGTATAGTTCATGTTGTAGGTCACGCCGATGCCCTGGCCTGTCCCTTTTGTTTTTGTCGTAATCAGAATGGCACCATCTTTAGCTCGTGATCCATACAGAGCCGCAGCCGTACCGCCTTTTAGTACGGTCATGCCTTCGATATCATCGGGGTTAATGGAAGATAGCCCGTCGCCCCCGTCGGAGTAGTTTCTGTCGCGGTTGCCAATGGAGTTATCGCTGCCCGTGTTGCCGTTGTTCTGGCCAAAATTGGTGTTATCGACCGGTACGCCATTGATAACA
This sequence comes from uncultured Spirosoma sp., assembly GCA_964244155.1. Taxonomy (GTDB): domain Bacteria; phylum Bacteroidota; class Bacteroidia; order Cytophagales; family Spirosomataceae; genus Spirosoma. Next base: position 11,545 of record CAXTJJ010000135.1, on the reverse strand, counting down.
ATAAGTGGGCTGTTCTGTCCTGAAAATGACGATTGCCCGCGAATACGAATCTTGCTGGTACCAGCCGCTCCTGTACCCAGGCTACTGATATTTACACCGGCAATTTTTCCCTGGAGCGCATTGATAAAATTAACAGATCGGTTGGTTGTCACCTGCTCAGGATTTACGATAGCCGTGGCATAGCCTAGTCGTTTCGCTTCCTTTTTGATACCAAGGGCCGTTACGACAACTTCGCCGAGGCTCTGCTCGGCTTCCTGGAGCGTAACAGTTAGCTGGGTCTTATTGCCAACATCGACCGTGGTTCCGGTGAAACCAATGGCACTAAAAACAAGCGTTGCATTGCCCGGAACATTCAGCGTGAAGTTGCCATTACCGTCTGTGGTGGTGCCTAGTTGGGTATTTCTAACCAGAATGTTGACACCTGGAATAGGCTGCTGATCTTTACCGGATACTACACGGCCTGTTATCCGGTGGTCCTGTGCCTGTGTTGCGTAGCCGCTCAGTAGAACAGCCCAAAGCAGTAGGAAGCAGACACTTACCCTTGTTCGTAAATTGTGTTTCATTTTCGGACAGAACTTAATTTTAAATTTACGTATTTGAAAAAAACAAAATATTCTTCTTTAGATTACAAATTGTCAAAGAGTGTTTTGTACTACTTCTACCTACGGGTTGTATTTGGAGAAATAAAAAATTTGGAAATTTCAAAACGGATATTCACCTTTGCCTATCAATCTGGTCGTCTAATTGTCTAATTAGCTCCTCAGCTCATGAAATTTGATCAACAACCGGCTTATTTGTCCCCCAATGTCCATTCTGTACCTGCTTGCATGGTGATGATGGATATGTGTTGTTGTTAAGTTTCCTACGTTTGCCTGCTTTACATTAAACAGGCCATCTCAACGCAAAAAATAGGGTAAACGAAAGTTTACTTTTACTTGATAATATTACTATACTAAGTCTGTATAGTAAATAGATTTTAAAGCTAAAAAACAACCGACACTAATCGTAATTGAAATGGTAGCATTATCTGGTAATCTGGTTTCTGTTCTCCCTGCACACTCATTAACCCCGGACGAGATCGCTTTTTTTAATAAAAACGGCTTCCTGCACATCAAGAACTTCGTTAGCCGCGAGCGTGTGCAGCTTTTTTTACGTGAATTGCAGCGTGTTGAAGCGAGCTGGATTGCCGAAAAAGTAGATAAGATCAATGGGACACCCATCAAATACGGCCGCGATGAAAACGGTCAGACTATTGTCCAGCGGTTTGCCTTTGCGTCTTTGTATAGCCCGGTGTTACATGAATTTTTACAAGACGAACGGTTGCAGGGGCTCACGCAACTTTTGCAGCCTTATAGCGGGCGTATTGGAGAAGAGGAGAAAGATGGGCTGGTGGTCAACCACTACGTGCGTACCCCTGAGAGTAATTTTTCAAGAATGGGCTGGCATACTGATAGCCCGCGCGATTTGTTTCTTGGGCACCGTATCCAGCCGATGCTCAACGTAGGTTTGCACCTCGACGATTGCCCGATGAGTAATGGCGGCCTGCGCGTGTTGCCCGGTACCCACAAACAAAACACGCTAATGACGTTGTTTCGGAAGCGGCAGTTCATCGACCACCGCCCCGACCCACGGGAAGTTGGGCTCGACATTGAAGCCGGTGATCTGACCATTCACAACGGTAGCTTATGGCATCGCGTCGAACAGTCGCCCAATATAGGCGCGGCAAGCCGTCGACGGGTCATGTACATTCCGTTGATTACGGGCGCGCATCAACCGAAGCATGCGGCCAGCAAAACACCTTTCTATCATCGGTTAGGAGCCAAGATTCTTCGTTAAGGGGTAGTTATCAGGGTATTCGTTAATGCTTAATATTTTGAAAATCAACGAATTGCATGATAACCAATAACTCAATAACTAAAACTTACTATGCAGTTCAATTGGCTTGCTTTTGCGGTTCCGCTGTTTCTGTTTTTTATGGGGCTGGAATACCTCGTGTCGAAACGGCAGCACAAAAACTATTTCCGGTTCAATAATTCGGTAGCGAATCTGAACGTCGGGATTGCCGAACGGTTACTGGATACGTTTACAACGGGGGCTTTCTATTTTGTTTACGAGTACCTGCATCGGGAGTATGCCTTGTTCGATATTCGGGCAAATGTGTGGGGATGGGTTGCTTTGCTGGTCGCTACCGATTTTGTCTGGTATTGGTACCATCGGCTGGCCCACGAAATCAATGTTTTCTGGGCGGTTCATGTGGTCCATCACCAGAGCGATGATTTTAATTACACCGTTTCGGCTCGCATCACGGTTTTTCAGGCGGTGGTGCGCACGGGCTTCTGGGCCATTTTGCCCATCATCGGTTTTCCGGCCGAGATGATTACAAGTGTACTGCTGATTCACGGGCTATACCCGTTTTTCATTCATACGCGTACTATTGGTAAATTGGGTTGGCTCGAATATGTGTTAGTCACGCCTTCACATCATCGGGTTCATCATGCCAGCAATCCGCAATATCTGGATAGAAACTACGGCGACATGTTCATCATCTGGGATAAACTCTTCGGCACTTTTGCTGAAGAGCAGGAAGAGCCCGTTTATGGACTAACGAAACCTCTCGACAGCCACAGTTTTTTATGGCAGCATTTTCACGGGTTGCTTGAGGTGTTGGTGGCCGCGAAACGGGCAGCGGGCTGGCGGGCAAAAGTAGCTATCCTCTTTGGTCGCCCCGATGCAGTTGACCCGTCTATTCGGGAAGAGCTGGAAGGCCAGTTTTTATCGGCGAATGCTGCGGGTCGCTCGGCGGCACACAATAAAAGCCGACGGTTTCGGGGCTATGTGGTTGGCCAGCTGGCGGGTACACTAACCATTTTATTTACTTTTCTGCTGATCGACCGTTATGTACCCGCTCACGTACAGTTGTTAACCAGCCTGTTTATTCTGCTCACCCTGATTAATTGTGGTGCCCTGCTGGAACAACGACGCTGGGTGCTATATCTGGAAATTGGCCGGGTGGCAGTGCTTTGGCTGGCATTATATGCTACGCTGGGGTCGCCCATGCTGATCATTTTGGCCTATATCGGAGGCTTGTCGATCTGGGCTTATTTCTCCCTTGTTCAAAAACGCTATTTCCAATTGGTGTATGGGGTTTAAGGTATCCATGCATAAACACACACTTGTATGACACTCGAATTTCAGAATGAATTAGGCGATATCCGCTCAGTTAGTACCCAGCCTCGTGTTAAAACGACTCCGGTCAAGCCACTACTGACGGGCGATCTGGCGCCCTTTTTTAGCCTATCCGGCGCACCCACTAATTGGCGGGCCTCAGTCTTTGGTCAGAAACTGCCAGAAGGAGCAACGTCTTTGTTCGATCTGGTGAATACCCGGCCGTTGGTCGTTAGTTTCTATTGCCCTTGCTGGGGTCGCTATGCCCGGCCTTATCTGGAATCGCTGGTTCGGCTGAATCAAACATTGATTGAGGTTGATGCCGAATTAGTCGTGTTTTCCAACGAATCGCCAAGTATATTGGCCCGGCAAGTAGGTGGACTTGATTTTCGCGTTGCCTACGATGCCGACTCGACGGTGGCGCAACGCTTTGGGGTGTATAGTGAAGATTATCCCGTTTGGGAGCGTATATCGGGAATTTCGGAGGAAGCGTTTACGCCCGCGCTTTACGTAATTGGCCAGGACCGTCGCATTGCATATCACTTCCTGGACGAAAACTTCGACCGTGCGCTTGACGCGGATGCCATTTCTGTTGTTGTTGACAACCTTAACCAAGTTCACCATGTACTCTATTAAGCAAACCGTTGGCCCACTGAATAGCTATTCGCGGTGTTTTTTCGGACTATGGTTTCTGGCTATGGCAGCGTCTGTTGGCTGGCGGACTACCGACGGACCCTCTTACAAGGCGCAAATTGACGAATGGCATCAGAAACGGATAAATTCCCTGAAAAGCGAAACCGGCTGGCTGAATCTGGCCGGGTTGTTCTGGCTTAACAATGGCAAGAACTCACTCGGTCGTGGATCAGATTTCGATGTGGCGTTTCCAGCAACCGATGCCCCGGCAGATTTGGGTTCGTTATACCTCGAAAACGGAAACGTTCGGTTTGTACCCAAAACAGGCGCATCGATCCTGGCCGATGGGAAACCGATTACTGAGCCATTGGTTATTTTCGCGCCTAATACAAAACCAACAGTGCTGGCCCACGGCTCGTTGCGGTGGTTCATCATTAAACGGGGCGATAAATACGGCGTTCGACTGCGAGATCTAGAAAGTCCTTATTTAAAGGAATTTCAAACTATAAACCGGTACCCCGTCGACGAAAGCTGGAAATTGAAGGCGCGTCTGGAAACGCCTACAACGCCAAAAACCATTCCTATTATTGACGTGTTGGGCATCGTTTCGCAGCAACCCTTAGCCGGTACGCTGGTTTTTGAGCGGGCTGGTAAAACCTACCGGTTGGATGCGGTTGGTGAAGGGGAGAAACTATTTATCTTGTTTGGCGATCAAACGAACGCCCACGAAACATACGGTTCGGGCCGGTTTTTATACGCCGATAGGCCCGTAGCCGACAATGCATCGGCGGAGAACGGCGTGGTTGTTCTTGATTTCAATCAGGCCATCAATCCACCCTGCGCATTTACTCCTTACGCCACCTGCCCCATACCACCGAAGCAAAATAAGCTGGCCGTGGCTGTGATTGCAGGCGAAAAACGCTACGGCGACCATTGAGATGGCAATGCGTAGCGAACGACATACGTATGGGAAGGCTTATTTTCATAGTCTGCCCTACGAAGATCAGCTAAATCTTGTCTGGCAACAGGGTAAGTTACTGGAAGCTCGGCGCATACCGGGCTTCTGGTTGCATTTATACGCCGTCAATACGTTTTTTGTCGAAATGTGGGTATGCCAGCGTCGATATGATGTCACCCTGGTTCGTGTGCTTGCTGATCTTACCGAACTTGACCCGTATATTGATCGGATTTCGCTCAGTAGCTTGTTCACCGATGGATTCAATAGGGGTTAAATTTATTCGAAGAAAGATTTTAACCACAGAGGCACAAAGGTCACAGAAGTAAAAAGTGCATGCTGTGCTGCTCCGGCTCTGTGCACTTTGTGCCTCTGTGGTTAAAAAAACTTTTTAGGAATGAGTACACAACGAATAGAACGGATAGGAGCAGGGCTGGTTTCCAAACTGCCCAACGTAGGCACGACAATATTCACGGTCATGTCGAAACTGGCTACCGAAACGGGAGCCATTAACCTGTCGCAGGGATTTCCGGGTTTCGACTGCTCGCCCGAACTGGTGTCTTTAGTTGAGCACTACCTGCGTCATGGGTTCAATCAATATGCCCCCATGACGGGAGTTCCGGCATTGCGCGAAGCCCTGGCGCAGAAAACGTTCACCCAGTATAATGTCGCCTATGACCCGGATACCGAAGTGACCATTACGTCGGGGGCAACCGAAGCGATCTTCGCGGCTGTTGCGGCAGTGATTCACTCCGGGGACGAGGTGATTGTTCTTGAACCAGCCTACGATAGCTACGTACCTGCCATCGAACTCAACGGTGGTGTTCCGGTCTTTGTGACATTAACCCCTTCCACCGGTGCCGTGGATTCGCCCGATTACGCCATTGACTGGGCAGTTGTTCGCGAGAAGATTACCGACAGAACGCGTCTGATTCTGGTCAACACACCGCACAATCCTACCGGCCATGTCTGGACGGCTGACGATCTGGATCAGTTAGCCGATCTGGTACGTGACCGCGACATCTGGATCGTGAGCGACGAGGTGTACGAGCATATTCTGTTCGATGGCCGAACGCATCACTCGCTCATGACGCATCCGGTTTTGCAGGAGCGCACGTTCATCATCGGTTCGTTCGGCAAAACCTTTCATATTACGGGTTGGAAAGTAGGCTACTGTCTGGCTCCGAAAGAATTAAGTGTTGAGTTTCGGAAAATCCACCAATACCTGACGTTCAGCACCGTTACACCCATCCAGCACGCCCTGGCCGATTACCTGAAAGAGCCGGATCACTACCGCCAATTGCCGGATTTTTATGAGCGTAAACGCGACTTATTTCTGGCTGGTCTGGCTGGTTCCCGGTTCACCATTAAACCGGCAGAAGGTAGTTTTTTCCAAACGGTTTCTTATGCTGCTATTACCGACGAGCCCGACTATGATCTGGCGATTCGGCTAACCAACGAAATAGGGGTGGCCTCGATTCCGGTATCTGTGTTTTACAATCAGAAGAACGATTATAAAATATTGCGCTTCTGTTTTGCCAAAGACGACGCCGTATTGCAGGAGGCCGCCCAACGATTGAGTAAATTGTAAAGGCCCAAACAGGCTGGCACCGGCCACCCGGTCGGCTGCTTGATTTAAACTAACAATGCAAGCAGCCGGCCGGGTGGCCGGTGCCAGCCTGTTTGGTACTCATCGTTAACGCTTGGCTTTGCCGAGTGTCTTCTATTCTTTAGGGCCTCCGGCCCATGTTTAAGAAGACCAATTGTTGTTAAGTCTGTAGTTTTTGATAAGGAACCACGGGCCGGAGGCCCTGTGAATAGAAGACACTCGGCAGAGCCAAGCGTCAATGACGAATTATCTTTTTACACTATGCCACGTATTACACCTCTCCCAGCCACCGAAGAAACGCCTGAGCTACAGGCTGCTTTTGCCGCACACGTTGCCGATTACCCCGGTAGTCGCATCACGAACATGAAAGCTACACTGGGGCGCTCCCTGCTGGCGTTTCAGGTGTATATGCAATGGTACCCGCTCTATGAAGAGGTCAAGAAAATTGTGGGAAACCGACAGGCCTATTTATTTGCGCACGCCATTTCGGAAGGGTCGAACTGCCCCCTTTGCACCACCTTTTTCCGGCGAATCATCATCGATAATGGCGAACGTCCCGAAGATCTTCAACTAACGGCTGAGGAACAGACGCTCGTTGATTTCGGTAGTGCCATTGCTCAGCATAAAGGTGAGCTGGCAGATGAACTCTATACGCCTATTGCTGAGCGTTATACCGACGCGCAAATCGTTGTGCTGGTAGCGTTTGCCGGTCAGATGATTGCTACCAATGTGTTCAATAACGTGCTGGACGTGAATATCGACGAGTACCTATATCCGTATCTGCCCTTAATAAACCCAACCGTAGCCAATGGCTGATTTACAAGATAGAGTCGCGTTTATTACCGGGGCGGCTCATGGACAGGGCCGGGCTGTAGCGCTGGCTTTAGCGCAGGAGGGAGCCACTATTGTGGCTTTCGATTTGGCCAAATCGCTGGCTTATCCCGGTTACGCCCTTGGCTCGGAGAGCGAACTGGATTCCTTGAAACGCGAAGTGGAAGCCCTTGGCGTTTCATGCCTGACTGCTCAGGGCGACGTTCGGCGGAATGCTGATATACAGCAAGCCGTCGATGCCGCTGTTGAGCGCTTTGGCCGGATTGACATGCTGTTCAACAATGCGGGAATCTGTGCTTACGGGTTGGCGCATGAATTGCCGGAAGACGAGTGGGATGCCATGCTGGATATTAACCTCAAAGGTGCCTGGCTGGTTGCCAAACGGGTAATTCCGGTTATGATGCAGCAAAAGTCGGGCGTAATCATCAATAACTCATCCATTGCCGGGCTTCGGGGTATGAACCGCCTTAGCCATTATGCCGCGTCGAAATGGGGACTGGTCGGCCTAACAAAATCGTGGGCTATCGAGCTGGCTCCGTACAACATCCGGGTTAATTCCATTCATCCAACGGGCGTAAACACTCCCATGAACGACGGGCTGGCCGAACTGGAAGGTACCACTACGCAGGAAATTGCCGAACGTTCGGCGGGGAACCTATTGCCCGTGCCGTGGGTGGAGCCGGAAGATGTGTCGGCAATGGTGTTGTTTCTGGTATCGGACAAGTCCCGCTATGTAACGGGCTCACAGTTTGTGCTGGACGCGGGACTGCTGACCCGCTAAATTAGCCCTGATCACACTTTTGGCAACATTCGTAACAGGGAACCCTTCCCTGATTGAACCGATATGCGCTAGTCTTCCCTTAACCATTCACTCAATCATCCCCATTTTTTAACCACTCATCAAGTCGCCTTACCGTTCTGGTAGTTTGTAATGCATAGTACTGTCTGTGGCATATATCTTTGTTTCACCAATCGGGAATAACCCGACCAGATGTTAAACTTCTAAGAAACAAAATAGCATGAAAACGCTCATCAAATCTCTCGCATTAGCCCTTACACTGGGTTTCGTCACATCAGTTGCTTCATTTGCAGATGCCAATCCTGGCAGTCGTCCATCGGCAGTTGCTTCTTACCAATCGGGTATTTATACATCTGTAGATGGCAAGCTCAACATCTGCCTCGACAAACAGAAGGGTGGGGCTGTTGACATTCAACTGAAAAGTACGGATGGAAAGATTTTGTATAGCCAGCACCTGGGCAAAAATGAACGTAAATACCGGACCCGGCTGAATCTGGATGAATTGCCCGACGGCGTCTACCAGGTGGAAATTACGAACGGGGTTGAAACAACCAAGCACAACGTGACGCTTTCGACCCATCAACCCGAAGCCCCTAGCCGTCTGGTTGCGATAAAGTAACGGAGTGTCAATTTATAAAGAAGCCGTTCCTGTCTGGCAGGAACGGCTTCTTGCGTAGCATGGGCGGAAGCCCGCGTAGTCGAAGGCTATCTATTTAGGATTTTATACTAGCCTTCGACTATGCGGGCTTCCGCCCAGACTACATTATTAGAACACTCCCGGTCGGCCTATCAGCAAACGACTGATAGGCCGGTAGTCAGTAAACTCGATGTCAGGAGCGATGTAACCCGGTTTTACGGGTTCTTCACGGACCAGATCGGTGCTCAGGTATTTTTTATTACTGTCGCATAGAATAGTAACTACGCGGGCATGGGTACCCATTTCTCGTTGCAAATTTATCGCGCCAATCAGATTAGCTCCCGACGAAATGCCCACGGCTACACCCAGTTGGAGCGCTAGCTTCTGGGCTATTAGGATAGAGTCGCCATCGCTGGCCTGCACCACCTTGTCCAGTTCACCTAACTTCAGAATATCCGGGATGAACTCATCGAAAAAGCCCTGAATCCGGTGCGTACCAGTCTTATACCCTACCGATAAGGTTGGCGATTCGGCGGGTTCGAGTGGGTGAACACGAATATCAGGTTTGCGGGATTTCAGGTAACGACCTACGCCCATGACCGTACCGCCGGTACCAACGCCCGCCACAAAGGCATCAGGAGTAACATCAACACCCTGGAGTTGAAGCCAGATTTCTTTACCTGTTGTCAGGCGGTGAGCTTCTGCATTGTATTTGTTGGCAAACTGGCGGGGCAGAAAAACACGAGGGTCGCTGGCAGCCAACTCCTCCGACCGGCGAATGGCCCCCAAAAAGCCGCCTTCTTCTTTGGTGAACAGTACAATGTCGGCTCCCAGACTCCGAATAATGTCGATGCGTTCCTGACTAATGCCGGCTGGCATAATGATCGTAACAGGATGTCCCAGCGCGCGACCTACGGCCGAAAATGCAATACCCGAACTACCACTGGTGGCTTCGACGATACGGTCGCCGGGTTTGATGTTTCCTTCCCGATAGGCCTGATGCAATACATGAAGCGCCATCCGGTCTTTCATGCTGCCGGTCAGGTTGTAATGCTCACATTTTACGTAAAGTGAGCGGGGTTGCCCCTTGTCTGTGTAAAATAATTCCAGCATTGGCGTGTTTCCTACCAAATGCCAGAGGTGTTCAAATTTTTCCTGTATAGCGGGTGTCAGCGCAATTTCTGGTGATGAAGTCATGTCAGTATAAAAAATTACCCGCAAAGTGCATAAATCTTTGCGGGTAAAGAAAATGAAGGGGAAAATAGACGCTTAATGTAGCAGCAATGAGTGGTTTAAAATTTGACACTCAGCGCTTCGCCTGATTTCTTTAACTTTTTACCCCGATCTCGCCATCGGGGCTAGTCGGGCAATTTTGTGGAATGGACAGGATACCGTATTGTTGGTAACTTAATTAGCTCAGAGTTTTAAACCTAGTAGCTGCGTCCAATTCAAGCCATCTCTATGAATGGCTGTCAGGCAGCCTGTCCGGCTTTCCCTCAAGCTCTTTAGATTAGGTTGCTGAGGTATTAAGGATAGTGTTAAATAGCGGATAACTTATTTATCAAACGAATACCGAACAACGCGTTTCGTTTCTATTTGACTTAATTAACTTCCTTGGATAAAATCGGTAGAATGGCCAACTCCCACCAGTATCGACGGAGGGTATAGAAACAGGAAAGCCATTTATGATTGACTGTGGGCTTCGTTATATAAGCGGCAACACTATAGCTATATGATTTTACAATATCTACCTGCTCCTGGGAATGGCTTAAAATAATAACCGGTATATGCTGATACTGAGGATGAGCCTTGATCGACTTTAAAAGAGCCCAACCATCCTCCTGACTGGGTAAATAGGGCTCTAGTAGTATCATTCTGGGTAACTTACTGTCATCAGATGCATATCTATCTAAATAGGTTAAGGTTTGGGAGGCATGGTTCATCCAGATCGGCTCTACCTCAGGGAATCCCTGTGCCAGCGCGGAACGGATAATAAGCCATTGGTCTGCGTTGTTTTCGACGACTAAGATCGGTGTTCGGTTTGTTTTTCGACGTTTGGGAGTAATAGTTGTAGCCATATATATTTAGTTATTGAATCATTTGTTAATGGATATGGAGGCTAATATGAGTAGGCCTCACGAGTTTATTTCATTGATCTGTGCACTGTAATATCTCTACTCAATAAAGATCAAGTTGACAAGATTAGAAAAGAGAACGCCTGGCAGTTGTGTTCTTTTCGACTTCCATACATCCGCATTAACTTGTACAGTGTAATGAAGCGTATAAGATGCTATTTTGTTGATATTCAGTTATATAGCCAATTTATTTAGATGTGGTCTATTCTTAAAGGAAGCATTTCGATGGCAAACAAGGATGTAATCAATTTTGTCGATAGCCTTACTTTAGTAAATAGTAAAGGAGGAGTGCACTTATGAATGCTATGTATTAGAGAAGTTACTTTCCGGAGCTTTACCAAATATGTTTTTTCAAGAAGAATAAAAGACTGGATAAAAGTACTTACCACAAGACTACTAAATTGATAGATACAAAACAAAATAACTATTTGGTTTCCAGTTATTTGATTAATAATATTTATATGTTAACTAGTAAGATTAAATATAATCAATATTGAGGAATTAAGTAATTTATTCCCAAATGAAAGTATATATTTATTAAATTATAGTATATATAGATTAATAAAATATTATTTACATATACTTATTATATACAAATTTGTATATAAATACACCTTAATAGAAGGAGTTAATGAAAGCCTGAATGGACTTTTAATAAATTATATGAATGGTTTAACGTTCTGACAATCAGAGTTCGATTCCGTTCAGTAAAAAAAGTAAAACTTACGATTAAAAAAATACGATCTATCGTGTACAGCATGTTGGTAATACTCACTTTTCA
>CAXTJJ010000134.1:0-12124 GCA_964244155.1 uncultured Spirosoma sp. | reverse complement strand
CGATATAATCGGCCGTCCGATCACTTGGCCCCGCTTTTTGTTCATATAAATGTAATACCCGAACCGCCGGAGACGCTTCGATCACGAAAAAATACTGGTTGTCGAATGTGATGGGGTAATCTTCAAATACAATGCGTCCCCGGTGATACCCTTTTGAGCTGACGTTAAAATTAAGTGAGACGGTCGCCGTTCCGTCAGGTGCTATTGTAGCCGAAGCAGTCGATGTTTGTGTATCATCCAGATACAATCGAATCGGCAGGTTCTTCACATTTTCCCGACCGGCATTATTCAGCTTGACATTCAAACTATTATTCTGCATCTCGCGAATAAAAGGCGTAGTGAGCCAAACCGAATCAACGTAAACATTTTTGGTTGGCTGTGCGTCAAGCGGCACAATGAACAGTCGGTCAGTAGTGTCGATTTTGAGCTTTGATAAATCGCCAGCTGTGCTCTTTTGAAAGTCAGAAAACCAGAACAGTTGATTTCGCCCGCCCGGGTTCAATGAACTAAGCAAATTCCGCTGCCGACGGTAAACCGTTTCGAGTGTGCGGGGCGTATGGGCAAACCGAATGGACGTCACCCGATCCCGAACCGATTCGGCCGTGCCGGCCTGTTGTTCAGCCGCCGAGAAATCGTTGGTCAGCAGTTGAAGCGAGGTCGCATTGCGGAACAACGTCAGTAATTCGTCCAGTTTGCTGGTTGCAATATCGAGATAGCGTTTTGTATTGCGCTCATTCTGCATGCTGAACGAGTTATCGACATACAGGCTCGTAACGCCCTGTCTCGACAAACCAAGCTTATTCTTACCCGGAATAAACGGCTGGGCAAATGCCAAGGCCAAAAAAGCCAGAAACAGACAACGACAAGCTAGAATGAGCCAGTGCTTCAACCGTCGAAATGACTTGGTTTCAGTCTGTACTGTACGCAGCAGGGCTACATTCGTAAAAAACACCCGCCGAGTTCGCCGAAAGTTAAAGAGGTGAATGGCAATCGGAACCGATACCGCCAGCAGACCAAACAGAAAAGAAGGATAGAGAAAATTCATTCAGGGTATTTCGGCAAACAGGATTTCCTTATTAACGACTGGCTATAGCCCTTTCGTTTCTTTAGACCCCAAGTTAATCAGGGATTATGACTTCGTAAAACGCCGTTTTTGTTTGTAACACATCGGTATAGGTGATCGACCCCGTTTCATTCTTTATTGTTGTAAAATCGTTTACGGGTGTGTGACCAACAACCTGATGAAAACCAGCCAGAAAATCGGCACGGGTTTCGGAACGATCTGCCCAGACAGGGCCACTAAAAGCATCATACCCCCCACGCCGGGGGCCAATCTCAAACAACACGTCCCGAATGCGCAGGGACTGTATATGTGCTTCATTCAATAATCCGGCCAGATTATAGTCCGCCGTGGTAGCAGATGATTCATTATTAGTTTTAGACAGAAAATGAGTCAACCATTTATTGCTGACTCCTGCATGTGTGAAGAGAAAATTACCCTGTTGATAGGCGATTCGAAACAGATCTTTATGCTCGGCAAATAATAAACTTAACGCCTGCTGTGCAGCTTCGCGAAAGCCGGAACAACGGTAGTGAGGAAAATGCAAATACTGTGCATCATGATTACCTATAAGCAACACAAACCTATCCGGCGATTGGGCTTTGAGTTGAATGATATCATCCAGATTGTTATAAATTGTCTCATCGTCAAAAACGTAGCTGTCGGTATAATCGCCGAGAAAAATGACGAGGTCATACCGACTAAGATCAATATCTTTCCAGACAGTTCGCCCATGCAGATCACTAATGGTAAGAATCTTCATACGGTTGAGATTTGACGCATAAGATACAAAAAAGCCCCAACAGGAGAACCTGCTGGGGCTAATGTCTGAAACGGGATTTTAATAAGATTAGAAAAACTTTCAGGATTATAAGTATTAAGACAACTTTGTTGTCAGTAATCTTACTAATCGTTCAAATCTGGCTAAAATCCCGGTTCCGATTAAAGTGTCCGTTTCACTTCTTTCAGTTCGAAGCTTTCGATCACGTCGCCGACTTCGATGTCATTGAAGTTTTTGATGCTCAAGCCACATTCGTAGCCGAACTTCACTTCACTAACGTCTTCTTTGAAGCGTTTGAGAGCACTGATTTCGCCCGTGTGCACCACAATGAAGTCGCGAATGATCCGGATTTTGTTATTCCGTTTAATATTTCCTTCTGTTACATAGCACCCTGCTACCGTACCGATTTTGCTTATCTTGAACACGTCGCGTACTTCAATGTTACCAACGATGACTTCTTCAACGGTCGGAGCTAACAGTCCTTCCATAGCATCTTTCACCTCGTTGATCGCGTCGTAAATAATCGAGTAGAGACGAATTTCGATCTGTTCCTGTTCAGCTAATTTCCGGGCACTTGCCGATGGCCGCACCTGGAAGCCAACAATGACTGCGTCGGAAGCCGAGGCCAGCAACACATCCGATTCAGAAATTTGTCCAACCGCTTTGTGGATGATATTTACCTGAACCTCTCCAGTTGATAGATTCAAGAGCGAATCTGACAAGGCTTCTACAGAACCGTCTACGTCACCCTTCACGATCACATTCAACTCTTTGAAGGTACCGATCGCTTTCCGACGACCAATTTCCTCGAGTGTGATGTGTTTGCGGGTGCGTAGTGTTTGTTCACGCAGTAGTTGCTCACGTTTATTGGCGATTTCACGAGCTTCCCGATCCGTTTCCATCACGTTAAACTTGTCACCCGCTTGCGGAGCACCTGGCAGGCCAAGAATCTGGACTGGTGTCGATGGGCCAGCTTCTTTAATCCGTTCGCCCCGGTCATTTGTCATAGCCCGGATGCGGCCGTAATGGGCACCCACCAGCATAATATCACCCTGATGAAGTGTTCCGTTTTCAACCAGAACAGTAGATACGTAACCGCGCCCTTTATCAAGCGATGCTTCAATAACGGTACCTAGTGCCCGACGGGTTGGGTTTGCTTTCAGTTCAAGCAATTCGGCTTCAAGCAGCACTTTTTCGAGAAGGTCATCGACACCTAAACCCGATTTTGACGAAATTTCCTGTGCCTGGTACTTACCACCCCATTCTTCAACGAGCATATTCATGGAAGCCAGTTCAGTCCGAATTTTCTCGGTATCAGCCCCAGGCTTGTCCACCTTCGAGAAAGCAAAGACAATAGGAACACCGGCAACCTGAGCGTGGTTGATAGCCTCACGCGTTTGTGGCATGATGCTGTCGTCTGCAGCAATGACAATGATGACTACGTCAGTTACTTTGGCACCCCGTGCCCGCATAGCCGTAAAGGCTTCGTGACCCGGTGTATCCAGGAACGTGATCATTCGATCATCGTTGGTTTTTACGCTATAGGCCCCGATGTGCTGCGTAATACCCCCTGCTTCACCTGCCGCAACTTTTGCCCGACGGATGTAATCCAATAAGGATGTTTTACCGTGGTCAACGTGACCCATGATGGTCACAATGGGAGCACGTGGCTGCAAGTCTTCCGGCTCATCGGCTTCAACATCAATGCCGGCTTCCGTTTCATCTTCAGCCGATATAAACTGGACATCATAACCAAATTCATCGGCAATAACCGTGATTGCTTCAGCGTCTAACCGTTGGTTGATCGACACGAACATACCCAGGTTTAAACAGACCGAGATAACTTCATTAATCGACACATCCATCAGCGAAGCCAGATCGTTGGCTGACACGAATTCGGTAACCTTCAGAATTTTTGCTTCCAGTTCCTCCTGTTCGTTCATCAAACGACGGT
The DNA here is from genome assembly GCA_964244155.1 of uncultured Spirosoma sp. Taxonomy (GTDB): domain Bacteria; phylum Bacteroidota; class Bacteroidia; order Cytophagales; family Spirosomataceae; genus Spirosoma. Next base: position 8,329 of record CAXTJJ010000134.1, on the reverse strand, counting down.
CCTCTTCACGCTGACTTCGACGATCACGACGACGGTCGGCACCCCGGTTTGGTGTGTTACCACGCATACGGGCATTCGTCTGCTGAATAGACTTCTGAACGTCTGCCTGCGTTGGGGCTTCGCGACGACCACCACCGCCACGATTAGCGTTGTTGCCGGTTCCACCGCGATTGGCATTGTTTCCGGTTCCACCGCGGTTAGCGTTGTTGCCAGCACCAGCAGAGCGGTTGTTTGTATTAGCATTGGCGGTTCCACCCCGGTTGGCATTGTTACCACCCTGGTTTTGGCCGTTGCCGGTACCTCCCGTGCGATTGGCCGGTGTTGCAGTCCGATCGTTCTGGCCCTGACCTTGCGGACGGTTACCATCGCGTGGCGCAGCATCGCGCTGACCAGTTGCTGGTGTACGCTCGCCCTGTGGACGATCACCCTGATTACGGTTTACAGGTCCCCGATCCCCATCGCGAGGGGGACGATTACCAGTCTGGCCCTGACCTTGTGGCTGACCACCGCCCTGGTTTGGCTGATTAGGAGTACTACCGCCTTCGCGGCCACCGCGAATGCGTTTGCGTTTACCTTTTTTATCGGTATTGTTGTTGCCGCCACCACCCTGACGCGGGTTATTGACAGGCAACTCAATTTTACCCAGAATTTTCAAGCCTCCCAACTGGTGGCTACCCGCTGCCCGAATCGTTTCAGTAGTTGCATCCGGCTCATCTGCGATAACCGGTTTAGCTGACTGAGATTCTGGTCTCGACTGGTTTGCAGGCCGCTGGTTAGCAGGTCGATTTTCCTGTGGTTTGCCCTGGTTTGCTGGTTTTGGCGTTTCCTGCCGGGCCGGAGTCGGCACTGCAGTCTGTTCCGAAGCTGCTTTAGGCAGAGCCGGAGCAGGTTTGGCTTCGGCGACAGTCGGTTTAGGAGCCTCTTTGGGCGTTGTATCTACCCTAGCAGCAGGTGCTGGTGCTTCCACGCTGACCGATGCTGAAACAGGTTTTTCGTCAACAGCTGAAGTTTGAACTGGTTTGGGCGTTTCAACGGCAACTGGCGTAGGTGGCACTACCGCTACGGGGGGTGCTACTGGCGCAGGTGGTACAACCGGTTGTTGAGGAACTACAGGCTTAGGCGTTTCTACTGCAACCGGCGGTGCTACTGGTGCGACCGGTGCAACAGGGGGTGCCACAACAGCCGGTTTCACATCCTGGGGTACCGGCGCTTTCGCTTGCGGTACTGGTTGTGTATAAACGGGCTTTGCGTTCAAATCAATTTTACCCAACACTTTCAGACCTGGCAAACCGGTCTGAGCGGTTTGTATGGCTGGTTGCGACTCAACAGGAGCCGGTTTAGGTAGATCAGCCGGGGCTGAATCTGGTTTGCTTTCGACAATTGGACGTCTCGCATCATCACGACGGTACAAAACGACATCCTCCTCCTGACGACGCGGTGGCTCGGCGGCTACAACAGGCTGTTCAGCCCGGCGAGTTCCGTTCAGGAGTTCCGTAGATTTATACTCCTTCGCTAACACCTCCAACTGTTCTGTGTTGATTTTGGTGTTAGGATTAATCTCAACCTTAAACCCTTTGGCAGACAGACTACTCGCAACAGAGGACAAGCCTTTGTTGAGAATTTTTGCCACTTGGCTCAGGCGCATTGACTTTTCTTCTGCCATACTTCGGTTTATATTCGGCAAATTTAATAGTTGTTGGTATGGTATTAACACCAGTTCCAACAATAAAAATCCCTCATTCTGATAATGAGGAGTGAAAAGTTAAGAATGAAGACTACTTACACATTTATTTATTCTCCATTCTTACCTTTTCGCTACGCGTGTACTACACTATTTATCTTATTCGAATTCCTGTTTTAGGATATTCAAAATCTCTTCGACGGTATCTTCTTCAAGGTCGGTCCGGCGAACGAGTTCTTCCTTGTTCAGAGCCAACACACTTTTGGCGGTATCGAGACCAACCTTGCGAAGTTCCTGGATCATCCATTCGTCAATCTCATCGGAGAATTCCATGAGGTCAACGTCTTCGTCGTCCTCCTGGCCTTCGTTATCGCGGAACACATCAATTTCCATGTCCACTAATCGACCCGCCAGCTTAATATTCTGCCCACCTTTACCGATAGCCAGCGAAACCTGATCGGGTTTCAGGAAAACCGATACGCGTTTTGTCTCGCGGTCGATTTGCATTGAACTGATCTTGGCAGGACTAAGTGCCCGGCTAATCAAAAGTTCAAGGTTTTCGGTATAGTTGATAACGTCGATGTTCTCGTTGCCAAGTTCCCGCACGATACCGTGTATCCGTGAGCCTTTCATCCCTACGCAGGCACCAACAGGATCAATGCGGTCGTCGTACGATTCAACAGCAACTTTCGCCCGCTCGCCCGGCTCCCGAACGATTTTGCGAATCGAAATCAAGCCATCGTAAATTTCCGGCACTTCGATTTCGAAAAGCCGTTCCAGAAAAACCGGTGATGTACGGGACAGTACAATTTTGGGTGTACCATTCAACATCTCTACCCGAGTGATCACAGCTTTCACAGCTTCACCCTTACGGTAACGATCTTTTGGAATTTGCTCGGTGCGGGGTAAGCTCAGTTCATTACTCTCGCTATCGACCAGGATGATTTCGTGCTTTAATAGTTGGTATACTTCAGCACCCACCAAATCGCCCACCTGATCTTTGTATTTTTGATAAAGGAGTTCTTTCTCCATGTCCTTTATCTTCTGAATGAGCGTTTGACGGGCTGTCTGTACAACCCGGCGGCCAAAATCATCCAGCTTCACTTCTTCAGCTACCTGTTCGCCAACTTCAAAGTCATCCTGAATTTTACGAGCCTCGGCGAGGGGAATTTTGTCATAATCCCAGATATCTTCCGAGTTGTCGTCGACAATTTCGCGCGTACGCCACATTTCAAGATCGCCACTTTCGGCGTTGATGATAACGTCGAAATTTTCGTCGGTACCGTATTTTTTACGAATCATAGTCCGGAAGACTTCTTCCAGAATGGCGATCATGGTGGGCCGGTCAATGTTTTTCGACCGGGCAAAATCAGCAAACGATTCGATTAATAGTCCACTGGTCATTTTCGTGTTTGTCAAGAGTGCTTCGTGGTTAGTTGACAGGTTGGGTGTTGGCTATTTTACCGACAACCGCGTGAGTGGCCTCGTATGAACTAACCGCAAACCACTTATTTAAATGATATTTCTACTTGTGCTTTCTTTATCTGTTCGAACAAAATCGGCGTGAGCCCAACTGGTGGAACCTCAACAGACAAATCAACTTCCTTTTTCTTTTTACTCTTCGACTGCTTTTCAGCGTCAACATCCAGCACGATATGATCGTCGGACACAGATTCCAGCCACCCTTTGCGGGTTTTGCCGTCAATTAGAGTAACAATCAATTGTCGACCTACATTACGAATAAACTGACGTGGAAACGTCAACGGGTAATCGACACCGGGCGATGAAACTTCGAGTGTAAACGGCGAATCTCCGAAAAAATTCATTTCGTCCATCTCTGCTCCCAGCCTTCGGCTAACATCGGCGCAGTCCTCAATTCGGATGCCAGTATCACTATCTACTAAGATAGTGACCTTAAGTCGGCCTCCTTGCCTGCCAGCTACCTGAATATCAACGATGTATAGTTCGCCGTCTTTCAGATAAGGCTGTAATAATTCGGTAATTTTCGCTTTGTCGTCCATAGGTAAGGCTAACAAAAAAGGGAGTGCGACTCCCTTTTTTGATCAATGCCATATGGTTTTTGTGCCACAAAGGTAATATGTTTCTGCTTGTATCGCAAGCCCTTGTCAGGGCTCAATTGCAGGCTTTCCGGTCTTTATAACTTATTTTTGGCTTCCTAAGAATATTTAGTTTTGCTCAATAACGACGATATGGCGCTCAGAATACGAGTCAGACAGTTTATCGCCTACTTTTTCCGGTCGTTGCTGTGGTCAATTAACTTGTTGCTGGTTCTGTATACATGCCTTACTTATTGGCTACTGTATAGCTTACAGATCGAACACTGGTCGGCCAGTATGCTGATGATTACCTTACCGGTTGCCTGGTTGCTGAACTTCATTGTAGTCTGTTTATGGCTGGTGGCAAGGCCCTGGCGGAGCTGGCTGTCAGGCATTGTTCTGATAATCGGGCTGGTCATGTTTGGCTCCCGAACTTTTGTCTGGCATACACCCCTTGAGCCAGCCGGCAACGGCAAATCCATTAAGGTATTCAGTTATAATGTCCAATCCTTTGACATGAACGAATCCTGGGCGTTATACCACAGTTCACCCCGTATTCGCCGTACCGAAAACTTTGTGCTACGGTATGATGCCCCCATTAAATGTTTTCAGGAATTTTTCAATTCGACCTCTATCCCGGATTATGATGTTGTCAAACGGTTCCGGCAGGCAGGTTATCGCTACTCCGTTTTTCTGCATCCAGAAATGACACAAGTGGCTGATGGGAATATTGGAGCCGTTATTTTTTCCATCTACCCTATCGTCAAATCCGGACGGGAGCCATTTGGCACTCAAAACGGAATTGTGTGGGCTGATATAAAAATAGAGAACGACACCATCCGGGTGATCAACGTTCACCTCCAGTCGATGGGAATTCGGGTGGGTAAGGTCTTGAAGCAAAAAGGCATGAAAGCCGTTCAACGTGAGACCCGTGGCGTGCTAGGTGCCTTGCATACCGGCTTTACTGATCGGAAAGATCAGGAACTAAAAGTTGAGCAATATATCCACGAAAGTCCGTATCCGGTTATCGTAACCGGCGATCATAACGATACGCCTTATAGTGTGGTCTATGGGCGAATGCGTCGACTATTACCCAACAGTTTTGAAGATGCAGGGCGTGGTTTCGGATTTACGTATAATCGAGCACCGGGCTTTATCCGTATCGATCATCAATTTCACGATCCGAAATTAACGGTATTGAATTTCGAAACCATCAACTACATCAAGTACTCAGACCACTACCCTATCGTGGGGACGTATCTGCTTAAATGACGTAAGAATTAATGTATGATGTAGGATATATGATGTATTTGTGAACACGAGTCATATACTCTACATCATATATCATACATCATTCTACGGGTGTGCATTTACCCAGGATTCTCCATCGGTAAATACTTCTTTTTTCCAGATGGGAACGGTTTGTTTGATGGTGTCGATGATATACCGGCAGGCCTCGAACGCAGCTGCCCGGTGAGCCGTAGCAACGCCAATCAGCACAGCAATTTCACCAATTTGCAGTGTTCCTTTCCGGTGAATGATGGTATACCGAAGAATGGGCCATTGCTGCCGGGCATCGTCGGCAATTTTCTGCATTTCGCTAATGGCCATGCGGTCATAGGCTTCGTATTCCAGTCGATCGACCGGACGTTCCTGTGTGTTATCACGGACCACACCCAGAAAAAAATCAATGGCACCCGCTTGGTCCGACTGAAGAAAAGTAAGGGCTGCGGCAACGTCAATAGGATCAGAAGTTAAGGCAATCATAGAAGAACCGTCAAATAAGTTAACCTCCGCTAACGGGCGGAATCAGGGCAATTTCGTCGTGATGGGTAAGTATTTGTTCGGGCTCGGCATATTCGCCATTTACCGCAATTAAAAGTGAACGTATGCCAGCCAGGGCGGGATAATTCTGGTGCAGTTGACCCAGTAAGTCGCTAACACTAGCCCCTTCACTGAGGGGTAACGATACGGTCGATTGACCCGTCAGGTCGCGGGTAATACCAAATAAAAGTACCGAAACAGATGAATTCATGAACAGAAGCAGGCAGTTTGACAAAGCAGTAAGCTACCGGCAGAACGCAACAAGGTATTATTGAAGTTCGCCACCCACCAACAAAAAACTGTGCCACAGCCTTAGCGCTGCTGACACAGTTTTTTGCGTATTCAAGCTGACTTTACTTCGAATTGTCCAGTTTCCGCTCAGCCTTTTTCATCTTGCGATCAGCTTTGTTGAGGGTTTTATTGGTACCGTCTTTAACATCCTCTTTCGTGTTCTTGGCGGCATCCGATATTTTGTCACCAGCTTTATCGGCCTCGCGACCTACTTTCCGACCGGCGGCCTTCGTAGTTTCTTTAGCCTGATGGGCAGTTTCTTTGGCATTTTGTTTTGTATCCTGAGCAGATACGAGGGCGACTGAGAAAAATAGCGCAGTGGCCAGCATCATTAACTTTTTCATGGTTGTTGAGTTGATTTCTGTCCGTATTAACGCATCTCCCAACCAATTGTTTTGTGTTTATGCAGTCTTTTGTATGAGCGGCCCAGCCTTTACAGCAAGTTGACGACGACCTCAATCTTTATGTTTAAACACTTTAACCTGATACACATAATCCTGCATGCGCTTAATCTGCTGTTTTCTTGACAGATTGGCCAATACACTTTTTCGGTTCAGTCGAAGGGGCTGACCTTTGAGCGAGTCGGTTGGAATATTATTGAGCGCTTCGAGCAGATAATTGGTTTTTACGGCAAAGCTTACTCCTTCTGAAGTCGTTTGTTTGCCACTAATAATACCAATTACATTACCTTTTTCATCTAAAAGCGGGCCGCCGGAGTTACCTGGATTCACACCGATAGCCACTTGATAGGCCGTTGAATCACCCCGATAACCTGTACCCGAACTTAGGTAGCCTTCGCCATACACAATTTCTTCGCGCGGATAACCGAGGGTGTATACACGCTCACCAAGATCAGACGGGCGACCGTCAAAGCTGTACGGTACGGGAGGCATAGACCGGAAAGCACTATCATCACACAATTGGAGGAAGGCCAGGTCGTGTGACTTATCGGTATAAACGACCCGCGCTTTATAAACTTCGCCTTTCGTGCTTTGTACGTATACCGAATCGGCATCGCGCACAATATGATTGTTGGTGACAAGGTAGCCATCGCCGGTGAGCAGAAAACCTGAGCCTGCCACTTGCGCCGGGTTGTTGCTAAGACCACGTCCGCGACCATTATAATCATTCAGCAACTTACGCTGCGAGGACTTGACAGCCTGAATTTCCTTACTTAAGAGGCTGTATTGTTGCTCTTGCTGGTGGCTTTGCTGATAAGACCGATAGAGAAAAATAGAGCCAAAAGTAGTAATAATAGCTGCCGAAGCGGCCACAGCAAGCGTAGTGCGGTACATATGCCAAAGTGATCGTACCTGAGCCGCTGGTTCAGATCGGTACGTTTCCGCATCGTGCCGCATAACGTTCATATCCGTACGCACTTGTACTGCCTCTAGTCGCTGCTTGAACCGAATTCGTTCGCCATAGGCTTGCAGCGCGTTTTCGATGTCTTTTTCTTCGTCCATCTCTCTAAGCAGTTATAGAGTTGTAGTGTTGTCAGGTTGAGTGAATCGATTGCACAACAACGGTTAGTCTACAACATTACAACCATACAACTTTATAACTTTTTTTATTGTTTATATTCCGAAAAGAACAGTCGCTTCAACCGCATCAGGCATTTATACTTTTGCGTTTTGGCATTATCGGCATTGGTGTAGCCGAACTTTTCGGTAATGTCCTGCATACTCAAATGCTGGATATAAAAATCATCCAGCAACGTTCGGCATGGTTCGCCAAGCCGGGTTAGCGACTCCGCCATTAAATCGAACTGCCGGTCACGTTCTTCATGATCCGTAACATCGTTGTCAATCTGCCCGGTTACAAATTCATCCGTAGCGGGCATTTCTACATCGCGCACCATGTACCGGCTACGTTGTGCTAATTGCTTGAGCCACAACCGCCTTCCTACCGAATAAAGGTAGGTTTTCAACTGGCAGTGTAATTCCAGCGAACCGCTCCTCACTTTTTCATACAACACAATTAATGACTCCTGGTAAATATCCTTGGCATCGTCTTCATTACCACTATTGCTGGTTACGAAGTGAAGTACCATCGGAAAATATCGTCGGTACAATTGTGTCAGTGCGTCGTCGGAGCCATCAGCCAAACCCATCAGCAACTCTTCATCAGTTAATATGGGCGACCTACTTTCCTTCATTGAGTTGAGTCATTACTTAATACAGAAACGTTTAAGACGTAACCCAAAAAAAATAAAAAAAACTTGGGTTACCTTTCTCTCTATAGGGTATTAACAGTGACATTAAATTATTAATCACTAAACAAAAACATTCTCAAAAATATGAAAGCAATCACGAAATCCGCCTTCTTTTTCATGGCTATGATCGCCCTGGCTACGTCTTGCAGCTCGAAGAAGACCGAAAGCACCGAAACGACGACCACCACGACAGCGGATTCTGCTTCGACGATGGCTACCGATTCGACGATGGCTTCCGATTCGTCTTCGATGATGTCAGCCGAT
>CAXTJJ010000133.1:0-12202 GCA_964244155.1 uncultured Spirosoma sp. | reverse complement strand
TTAGGTTTTCGTTGGCTTGCTGAAGGGCCAGTGCTGCGGGCTTGCGCATAAATACATCGGCCGTAGGGTACAGCTTCCGTTTGACCAGATTGTTAAGGGTGGCATAAGTAACGTCAAACTGGGCGTCGGGGATAAGCGTGCGCATATCGACCAGTTCATTGTCGGGGTCGGAGGCTACGATTTTTTTGTAAATGTTAACGTCGCTGACAACCGGGAGGCCATACTTGCTTTTTGGCAGGTTATAAGTCGTTGACTGAGCAAAGGCTGATGGTAGTAAACCAACCGTTAGACCAAGAATCCAGAGGGTAAATTTGTTCATCGGGAGTGAGTTAGTGAAACGTGACTGCGTTTGTCAGACTGACGAAGGAAGCAACTTAACGATTTTGAGTTTAAGATGCTGCCTTCGTCAGTCTGACAAAGCCAATAAGCTTAGATTAGGCCACTATAATCGAATTGAACACCTTACCCGGAAGCACTCAGATTTTCGCAATCGGTCATTCGATTTGCATAGTTCGTCATCGGCTGGTTAAGTAGTTCGCATGACCTTTGTAATGTACTATTAACACAGACAATCACATGAAAACGCTCTTAAAATCCGAAGAACTCATTCAATTCCTGGCCGCTATTTACCTGTTCTCTCGTCTGAGTTTTGCCTGGTGGTGGTTTCCGGCTCTGATTCTGGTGCCCGACATCAGTATGATCGGCTACCTCATTAACCCGGCTGTCGGGGCCGTATTTTACAACATTGTCCATCACAAAGGACTCGGTATTGCTATTGGTATAGCAGGTCTGATACTAGGCAGCCAGTTGCTGATGCTGGTCGGGGTTATTCTCTTTGCCCACTCCAGTATGGATAGAATGATGGGCTATGGCCTGAAGTATTCTGACAGCTTCAAGCACACAAGCCTGGAATCTCTATAACGCCTAAGTGATTAGCCAATTTTGAGTACCCAAACGGGCTGGCCTGCCAATTGCTGGCGCACTTTTTCGGGAATGGCAACCGTCACGCCATCTTTGGTTTTTATTATCTTCAACGACTGCGGTGTACCTAAAATTGACACTTTAGCCGTTGGACTGATGGGAAGAGCCGGGAGCGATACACTCGCTGGTAGTTGTTGCTCCGAGTCCGTCGGCAAATAGGACGCATAGACTGACTTGCCGGTTGAGGTGAATGCCCATTGACCCTGACGATAGGGTGCCAGCGGTTTGGTTCCATAGATCGACTCGCCATTTACCGCAATCCATTTACCAATTTCCTGCATGCGCTGGTAGGCCTCTTCATGCCATTCGCCATCAGGTCCGGGGGCAACATTGAGCAGCAGATTACCGTTTTTTGCCACAATATCGACCAGCGTCTGCACCAGCTTTCGGGTAGATTTAAACCTCTCTTTAGGAATGTAGGACCAGCTATCGCCCATGGTCATGCAACTCTCCCATGGAATAGGCATGTAGTGGTCGGGAATGGACTGTTCGGGGGTTACGTAGTTCTCGAATTCACCCGACACGGTACGGTCAACCACCAGAAGGCCGGGCTGGTGCTGACGGGCCATGCCGGCGATACGCGCCATGTTAATGTCCTGATTATACGGAATGGTACGCTGCCAGCTAATGGTCGAGTCGATGCTGCTGAATGGGCGAACCCAGCCGCCGTCGAGCCATAGAATGTCAACTTTACCGTAACCGGTCATCAATTCTTCGATCTGGTTATATGTAAAGTCGCTGAATTTCTTCCAGTGGTCAGGGTATTTCTTCGGGTCGTAGCTAACGTTACGATCTTTGGGCGGGAAATAAGGCCACCAGTAGTCTTCGGTATGCCAGTCGGGTTTGGAGAAATAGGTGCCAACCATAAAGCCCTGATTGCGAAAAGCGCCGAGAATCTCTTTCGTTACGTTGCTACGTGGGTTGGATGAGAAGGGCGTTTTTTTGTCGGTGATCTTATAGTCGGTCTGTTTGGTATCGAACATGCAGAAACCATCGTGGTGCTTGGTGGTAAAAACCACGTATTTCATTCCTGCATTTTTGGCGGCATTGGCCCAGCGTTCCGGATTGAATTTGGTTGGATTGAAGGTTGTCTGTAGATTTTCATAGGCCTTTTTATACTCATACCAATTGGCGGCATGAGGCCCTTTGCGTTCGCACCAGCCTTCATCTTCCGGGCAAAGCGACCAGGATTCCACGACGCCCCATTCGCTGTAGGTGCCCCAGTGCATGAGCAAGCCAAACTTTATATCCTGCCAGTTCTGAAGTTTTTGCTTAACCAATTCATCGGTTGGCCAGATGTATTTATCATGTTTCTGTTCAGAATGTTGCTGGGCCAGTGCCGATAAGGGTAGTAACAGGCTGAAGATAATTCGGGTAAGTTGTTTTTTCATAGAGGAGGCTGATTCGTTTATCGTTAGGCTAAAGCCTGTCGGTAGGCTCCCGGCGTTTGGCCTGTCCATTTTTTAAAGGAACGGAAAAATACACTCGGTTCGGCAAACCCCAGCAGATAGGCAATGTCGGTTGTGCTGAAATTTGATTCGCGCAGGTGGCTAACTGCCAATTCTTTACGGGTTTCATCCAGCAATTGCTGATAGGTTGTGCCAGCTTCTTTCAAATGCAGTTGCAAGGTACGAACGCCCATTGCCAATCGGTCAGCTACGGTTGATAAGGCTGGCTCTTCGCCCTTCATCATCGAAACAATTTCGGTCTTGACCCGACTTTTTAGGGATGGAGTTTGAAGCTGACTGAGAATGTCGTTGGCGTGTTTCTCGAAAAGTGGAAACAAATTGGGGTTGGCGTTCAGGATGGGCGTGTTCAATAAGGCTGCATCCAGAACCATAGCGGTTTCAGGCGCATCAAACGAGAGTTGGGCGGGTCCAAAAACACGCTCATATTCGCTGGTATCGCCTGGGCGCGGGTAAGAAAATCGAATTTCCTGCGCCGTAATACGTTGACCCGTCAAGGCACGCATGGCCGATAGGTAAACTGATAACTCCGAGTTGAGGGTGTGTTCAGGGTAAATAATATCGGGGCTGGTTATCCGAAGTGACAGGATGTATTGCCTGCCGGAAGCGTCGCTCATCTCAACAAGTCGCCCGCTTGTGCTTACGCCTTCACAGGCAATATCCTGATAGTGGCAAAGCTTATGGAATGCCTCCCCTAATGTCGGGCTGTGCATCATAACATACGCCAGTACACCCAAGGCAAGTGGGTTGACCAGTTCGCCAAGTTTTAGCGCCATATCCGGGTCGCCCGTTACGGTAACGATTTCGCGCCAGAGGGCCTGCACCTGCCGAATCAGAACCCGACCGTCGGGGTTGCGAAGTTCATCGGGCGAGATACCTACCGCACGAGCCAGTTCGTCTGTGTCCGCTCCCTGCTGCCGGGCGGCAAACAGAATCAGGTTGATGGAGCCAATGGAAAGGGTATCGTTGGAGGCTGGCATTTAACGGAAAAGGCGGTCGGGAGAAACAATCAGATCGGGGAAGATACGGCTTGGAATATCGTCCGACTCATACACATCAACTAAAGCGTATTTACCATTTTCCAACACATCAACGTTTACTGCCTGTTCTTTAGGCTGAACAATCCAGTATTCACATACGCCAGATTCTTCATACAGGTTGAATTTTTCGCTGAGGTCATTTTTGGCCGTTCGCGGAGACTTAATTTCAATAGCCCAATCGGGCGCACCCAGGCAACCAGCGTCTTCTAGTTTGCTACTAGTGCATAGCACACAAAGATCAGGTTGAACCACGGTGTGCAATCGGTATAGTTTCCCTTTAATGAACTCAACACTTTCGTCAAACTGCCATTTCAGGTAGTCGGCGTAGGTATAGGTTCCGTTAGAGTCGAGTTGTGAAATGTCGGTAATCATGCGTTGTGCCGGGCAATTTCGTTACGCAAGTTCCTAAAATAGTTGGAAGCCCGCAACAATCGACTGCCATACCACGAAAAGACCTCGCCATCCACCAGCAGTACCTGTGAAGATGGACAAATTTTCTGCAGCTCAGCTATGTGCTTCTCCGTAAACGGGTAGGGTTCCGAAGAGAGAAAAATCAGGTCGGGCTGTACTCTCTGCAAGTCGTCGGGTATGACCTCGGGGTAACGGGTATGAGTGGCGAATGCATTACTGAAACCAGCCACAGAAAGCATGGCATCAATAAAGGTGTTACCAGCCGCTGCCATATAGGGCTTTCGCCAGATTAAGTAAGCCACTTTCTGGCCTGTTGTGGAAGCTAAAGGCGCAAGGCTGTGTTCAATTTGCCGGGCCATCATTTCGGCTTCGTGACGTTTACCTACCAGCGTTCCAACTTCCCGAATCATAGTAAGCGCATCAGGTACTGTAGTCATGTCCGTAACATGAACCGGATACAATTGCTGGAGTTGGTCAATCTGTTCCCGCGTATTTTCTTCTTTATTGGCAATGATCAGATCAGGTTGAAGTGCGTTGATTCGGTCAATATTCACCGTTTTTGTACCACCGACCACGGCCTTCCGTTTAACTTTATCGGCGGGGTGAACGCAAAACTTTGTAATGCCTATAATTTCATCGTCCAGCCCCAGATTGAAGAGCAGTTCGGTTTGTGAGGGAACCAGGGAAATAATGCGTTTCGGGACCATAGACAGACTTTCAGCAACAAAAAAAGGCAACTCAGAACCTATTTAACAGCTTTTAACAAAGTTTTAATTGAGAGCTGTAAATTTTATGCAACGTTTACCATAAGAATTCTTCATTCTTAAAAGATACTCATCAGACAGTACGCCCCCTGATGCCCTGAAAAGGCTTTTCGAGTACTTGTTATCAATAGACTAACTTCACCGCCTTTTGCTTGATAAACCCTATGAAACAGTCCATTTTCACCCTTGTTGCTGCCGGATTTTGCGTAACGACGCTATACGGACAGGCGCCCGTATCGGGCAAAATTACCTATGAAGGTATGCGTCAGATCGATCGCTCGCAAATGCGGATGGTGATCAACGGGCAGGAAGTTCGCCCCGGCAGTCCCGGCGCCCCTGATGCGCCCGAAGGTGCACCAGAAGTGGTGTCATTTACACAGAAACTGGTGTTTTCAGGCACAATGGCGAAAGAAGAGCGCGATCGTCCGCAAGGCGGAATGATGATGCGCCGGATGGAAGGCAGCCCGGATGGTGCTGGGGGTGTTCGGGAAGGTCGTCCGCGGAATATCAATATGCGGCCTCCATTTGATCAGCAGACCTTTCTTGATTTGGCCAACCACCAGCGAATCGACGTGCTGACGGTAAAAAAAGACTCAACCCACAGTGACATCTACCGTTCCGAAAAGCCCATACCAGCGGCTGCGGACTGGACGGCGGTCGATAAAACAAAGAAGATTGCGGGCTACGTTTGCCATAAAGGCACTGCTACCCGTCGGAAAGAAACCTATACTGTTTGGTACACTACCGATCTGCCATTCACCTACTCGCCCGTTGCCGATCTGACGCCCCCCAAAGGCGTAGTCCTGCAAATTGAATCGGACAGCGAATCGTTTAAAGCGACGAGTGTATCCACAGAGGCCGTGGCCGAAGCCAGTGTGCAGCCGCCAAAAGACGCAAAGAGCATAACGGCTGAGGAAATGGAGCAAATTCGTCGGAAGGGCATGGCCGATTTTCGGCAGAAGATGATGCAGAATATGCCCATGCGACCTCAGAATTAAGTTTTTAATGAAAAATGTATAATGAAAAAATGTAATGTATAATGAGAAACTTACTGAATGCGAAGCAATTAACCCGACTCTCGTTAATCGTTATTCATTGTACATTTTTCATTGGCTTTAAATCTTTCGCGCAGTCGCCCAGTACCATTAGTGGACAGGTGGTCGACTCACTTAGCCGGAAGCCCTTGCTGGAAGCATCGGTATCGCTGCTGCTGGCCCGCGATTCATCACTGGTATCGTTTGGCATTACCGATGGCGAAGGGCGGTTTACTTTCCCCAAAATTGCCGAAGGTCAGTATCGGGTGATTGTCTCGTATGTAGGGTACCGCAGTCGCGCCAAGCGTGTTTCGGTAACGGGTGCGAACCTCACAACAGACGCCGGTACGATTGATCTCGTAGCGCAGTCGCAAACGCTCACCGAAGTATCGGTGCAGGGTGAGCGAGCGCCTATTGCCGTAAAAGGTGACACACTCGAATTCAATGCGGGATCATTCAAGACCCGCCCCAATGCGCAGGTAGAGGATTTACTGAAGAAACTGCCGGGTGTGGAAGTGGACCGCGATGGCAACGTAAAAGCGCAGGGGCAGGCCATTACCAAAGTACTGGTGGATGGAAAACCATTCTTCGGGAATGACCCAAAAATGGCGACCCGGAACCTTCCCGCCGACATTATCGACAAAGTGCAACTTTTCGATCAGGCGTCGGAGCAGTCGGCTTTTTCGGGTGTGGACGATGGCGACCGCGAAAAAACCATCAACATCACAACCAAAAAAGATAAACGGAAAGGCTCGTTTGGTCAGCAGACCATTGGCGCTGGTCCGAAGCCCGGAGACGACGCTCGTTATTCAGGTCGGGTAAGCTTAAGCCGGTTTAATAATGGCCGACAGGTCTCGGTGCTGGGCATGGCCAACAATGTGAACCAGCAGGGTTTCACGGCCTCGGATTTAGGACTTGGCAATAATTTTGGCGGAGCCGGACAAGGGCAGGGTGGAGGAGGAGGCAGCAACGTGGTTCGGGGAGGAGCCGGGGGAGGCAGTGGCAATGGCGCTGGTCAGGTAGGGAGCAACGCCATCACCCAATCGTGGGCGGCAGGCATCAACTACCGCGATGGCTGGGGCAAAAAGATTGACGTGGTCAGTAGCTACAACGCCAGTAATACCAACACCCTCACCAACCAGCAAAGTCACCGGGAGAACGTGATTCCCAGTGGTACATCCGGCACCGTGATTACGCGGCCGGATGCCGGGTTTGTACGTGACCAAACCAACGGTTCGGATAACACGAATACAAATCAGCGGGTAAATCTTCGGCTCGATTATCGAATCGATTCATTGACAACGATCCGGGTTATTCCGAGTTTATCGTGGCTGAATTCCAGTTATAGCAATCAGAGTGACGCCAGAACGCTCACCAACGAAGGTGTGCTGGCCAATTCGAGTCTGACCAACTATAATTCAACCGGTAATGGCTTTACCGGTAATAACTCCCTGCTGCTTTTTCGCAAGTTTCAGAAAAAAGGGCGGAGCTTTTCGGTCAACTGGAACATTGCCTTTAACAATCAAGATAATGAGGGTATCAATAAATCGGTCAACCAGTTCAACGGCTCGTCGACCAGTCTGACGTCGGGCATCATTACAAAAGATACGATAACGGGAATTGTCACCCAGACTATCAATCAACGGAATGACCAGCAAACGCATTCAATGACCAACACGGTCAATGTCAGCTATACGGAACCGCTGTCGATGCGCCAAACCCTTGAATTTCACTACAATCTATCGAACAACCATAACACGTCAGACCGGGCAGTAAACGATTTTAACGGACTGACAAACCAGTACGATTTGTTGAATGGGCTGTTGAGTAACAACTTCGTGAACGACTATGTAACGAATCGGGGTGGGCTGACGTGGCAAACAAAGCGGTTGAAATATACATACGCCTTTGGGCTGGATGCGCAACAGGCAAGCCTTAATTCTGACAACCTTAGCCGGGAAACAAACCTGAATCGCACGTTCTCGAACCTGTTGCCCAATGCGTTGCTGACCTATAATTTCGCTAAAAGCCGGAGGCTTCGCTTCACTTACCGAACACGGATAAACGCGCCGTCGGTGAATCAGTTACAGCCGGTAGCGAATAATACGAACCCGCTTAATATTCAGCTAGGGAATGCCAACCTGCAACCGGAATTCAGCCATACGCTTTCACTGAACTACAATCAGTTCGATGCGGCAACGTTCCGGAATATGTTTCTCTTTTTGAACGCCAGCCGAACGGACAATAAAATTGTCAACTCAACGGTATTCAATTCATCGGGAGCGCAGACGACCACGCCTGTTAATACCAATGGCTATTATACGGTGAACGGCTCGCTGGTCTTCGGCCGACCGCTCAAATTAGGTACGCAGAAAACGAACCTGAACCTATCGACAAACCTGACGTATAATCGGGGAATGAGCTTCATCAACAACCAGTCAAACCAGGCGAAAAACTGGTTGATTGGGCAAGGGGTTGGCCTGAGCTCGAATTTTACGGAGAAACTGGACTTGAATCTGTCGGGTAATATCAACTGGCAATCGGCCAGGTATTCGCTGCAACCGCAACAGAATACGACCTTCCTGAATCAGACGGTTACGCTCGATGTTTATTATCAATTACCGCTGAAGTTTACTTTCTCCACCAACGTTTATTACAATCACTATGGCGGTAGCTCGGCCAATTATAACCAGTCATACACCCTCTGGAATGCCACCCTGGCCCGGCAGTTATTCAAACAGAATCAGGCGGAGTTACGTCTCCAGGTATTCGATTTGTTGAACCAGAATCAGAGCATCGTACGGAACGTGACAGACACTTATACGGAGGAAGTACGGAGCCGTGTGCTGAATCGTTATTTCATGATCAGCTTCGTGTATAACCTGCGCCGGTTCAGCGCGGGTGTTACGGCACCACGAGACCCATTCAGTCAGCCAACTCGCGGGCAGGGGGGAGGATTCCGACGGAACGGCTAGTTAATAAATAATCAAGAAAACTAAATTTTAAACACAAAATCACAGAGAATACAGAGTTTAATTGATCTTCAATATTTTAAAT
The DNA here is from genome assembly GCA_964244155.1 of uncultured Spirosoma sp. Taxonomy (GTDB): domain Bacteria; phylum Bacteroidota; class Bacteroidia; order Cytophagales; family Spirosomataceae; genus Spirosoma. The sequence goes on along the minus strand of CAXTJJ010000133.1, from coordinate 3,449 downwards.
TCTGTGTTCTTTGTGACTCTGTGTTTCATGGATTTGCGTAATTACCTATGATGCGCATTAAGGGCTGGTTGTGTTTTTAGGTTGCGTATGCAGCCAGTTCTTGATGGAGTCGTCCAAATCAGAAAATTTAAACCAGGCCTGCTTGTAATACACTGTCCCGTCGGGATTAATTACATACGCCATGTTTGGTGCCTGACCGAAGGCCAGCCAAAAATCGTTCGTTGGTGTATCGACTAAAACAGGGACTGTAATGGCATTTTGCTGTTGCCATTTTTTGGCCAGCAATTTCCGTTCACCATAGGTTTTTGCCTGTTGCGCTTCTATATGATCCCGAATGTTTGCCGAAGCAACATCTACGCGGTTATTGGCTGAATACGGACTGGCGACATCCGACGGGTGTGCATCAATCGTATAAACGAGGTAAGTGTTGACTTTGCCTTTGTAACGTGCCGTCAATAAGTTGATATCCGACATATTACGGCGACTTATATCACACGTATAACTCCCCGAAATGAGTAGGAGTGGTTTGTTATTTGCCAGGACTTCCGGAAGAGAAAATTTCGTGCCATCTGACGAGTAAAGCGTGATATCGTTTACTTTTTCCCCCTTCTGGTAGCCTAGTTTAACGAAGTTAGTAAAATTGTCTTTGATGCCTTCTGAAACGGGAAGATCAACCTTAGCCGCATCGCTGGGCAGTTGTTTTGTACTTTTTGTACTATTATTATTTACCGTTGTATGGCTAGTATGACAGGATGTTAGGACGGCAAAGGCAAGCAGCCCGAACAGGTAGCTTATTGATTTCGTTTTCATAATATTTAGTGAGAAATCTGGAAGGTAGGTGCTAATCGCCTACATGTAAGGAGATAATAAACTCTGTCTAATCGCTGAATGGTAATTGAGCAGTACAGCGAAATTAACCGAAATTAGACACCAGTAAAATTAAAAATTAGCTAAAAAATGTGGCGTTTGTTAGTTAACTTATATTTACTAATTAGATTTACTTAATTTCCTATTAATAGAAATACTCACTATATACTTTTGCTATTCTTCCCGTAAAATAGAAGTTTGATTAACAGTAATAGCTGTTTATTAGTAGTAAATTATACTTAAGCAAGTGCCGCTAAGAGATTGATTATTGTGTTTCTGAGCAGTGAGAAAATGTATAAAATACTTATGATTAAATTATTGCGGTGTTTAGTGGAATTTTAATTTGTTTTAAGCATGCCAAGTTTGCTGTATTTAAAACGAATTACTCACTTGTATTTTTTTATTTTCTCTGCTTTACGAACTCATAAATACTGACCTGTAGTGTAACCATCCCAGTCAACACTACAGGTCAGCACACTTATTTTATTTTATATATCGAAAGTCCTCATTCCCTTTTAGGGCCAGCAGCGTTTCATACATGAGCTTAATAACGTTTTGAACATCGTTCATGTGAACTGTTTCAACGGTCGTGTGCATGTATTTAAGCGGTAGCGAAATCAGGGCTGAGGCAATGCCTTCCGTAGCGTAAGCAAATGCATCGGTATCAGTGCCCGTCGAGCGGCTGACAGCCTGCCGCTGGAACGCGATTTCCTGTTGTTCGGCCACACCGATCAGGAAGTCGAGCACATTATTCTGCACGGCCGGGCCGTAGCACAAGACCGGACCATCGCCACATTTCAAATCGCCCTGTTCTTTTTTATCGTACTTCGGCGACTGCGTGTCGTGCGTCACATCGGTACAAATAGCCAGGTCGGGTTTTAGTCGGCGGGCAATCATTTCGGCACCCCGCAAGCCAATTTCCTCCTGTACGGCATTGACGATGTAGAGTGTAAACGGCAACGTAACGTTGTTTTCTTTCAAAAGACGAGCCACTTCCGCGATCATGAAACCACCCATGCGGTTGTCGAGTGCCCGGCCCACATAATAGCGTTCGTTCAATTCCATCAGGCCGTCCGTAAAGGTGCATACCGTACCCACGTGAATACCCATGTCGAGCACTTCCTGCTTGGTAGCCGCCCCCACGTCGATAAACAAGTCTGTTACTTTGGGTGCGGTGTCTTTCGCCAGATCGCGAACGTGAATAGCGGGCCATCCGAAAACGCCTTCCACAACACCTTTTTTCGTGTGTAAATTCACCCGCATCGACGGAGCGATAAGCGCATCGGAACCCCCGTTTCGGCGAACGAACAGGTAGCCATCGTCGGATATGAAATTGACAAACCACGAAATCTCGTCGGAGTGGGCTTCGATCACAACTTTATAGTCTTTACCCGGCCCAATCACGCCAACGGCGGTGCCATAGGTGTCGACAATGTATTCGTCGGTATAGGGTTTGAGGTAATCCAGCCAAATCTGCTGCCCCGATGACTCAAAGCCGGTGGGCGAGGCATTGTTGAGGTACTGATACAGGAAATTTTTACTGTGTTCGTTCATTGGATGTTAAAAAACGGGTCTAAAAATTCTTTTAGTGGTTTGAGGGGCGGGTGTGTTGGATCGAGATTCCAGTGGTTTTGGTTTCGGTAATCTCTATTACGATCTTTAATTTTTTCTTTTTCAGAGTCGCTTTCACCGACTAGTGCTTCGACATAAGCATAAATCTTCGTTTTGTTGGCAGGGGTTGTAAATCTGCCAGAAGTAGTTGAAGGTGTTTCTTGTTGGCTCAAACAATTCTCAAAATCTGCCCAACAGTTAAAAATAATTTGGTTGTCGGGGCAAATAATATCTTCAAGCAATGTTTCAATCTCTCCATCTCGTTGGTGATCAGGAAAAAGGAAATAATTAAAATTTAATCGCTCGCTATGTGCGGATAGTTTAGCTTGATTGACATGAAAGGTGTCAGCATCAAATAGCACAATTGCTTGTTTATTATCTTTTGATAGATATTCGAATAGTTTATTTATAAAGCCAAGTTTTGTCGGCGAATCAAATGCATCTTTACCTCCTAACGAGATAATGTCACCGGTCGGTTTGTCCAATTTCCCTAATGTAAGTTTGATGCCATACCATTCTTCTACTATATCCTGAAGAAACTTTTGGTCGGTAACACCTTCAACAAAAATCTGTACATTACTCATACTTTGCCACCCCGCGTATTAAAGCCAATATTCACAGCATATTTAAACTGCTCAAAATCAAATGTTACAGTCTTAACTTCGCCTTGAGCATTTTCAAGTAGCGAAATATTTCGGGCCTCTTTCTGATACTGCTGCATTTCTGAATCTCCTAAAGCTTCTATGAATGCTTGCTGACATTCAAGACTGTGCGTAGTGGCGAAGAGTTGGACGTTGTATTTGGCGAAGAGCTTGATAATATTTTTCCAATAAGCTGTTTGATGAGTAAAATGGATGCCGACACCAATTTCATCGACCATTAAACGTCGATTTTCTGTTATCAATACTTCTAAGAGAAGACGGAAATATTTAACAGTACCATCCCCAAAATAAGTAAGTGGATATAACGTA
>CAXTJJ010000132.1:0-12284 GCA_964244155.1 uncultured Spirosoma sp. | reverse complement strand
TGCTGGTTGGTCAGATTATCCTGCGTAATGGCCAGGCCCTTCATACGGTCCGCTTCGGCCCAAAGAGCAGTTTCCAGTTTGTGCGCCGGTAGCGTTTCAAAGTAGTTAGTAAAATCAAAGCGCGTGGAGCCGTTCAGAATACCCCCGTTCTTCTGCACCAACTGAATAAACTCCATTTTCCCCAGGTTCTGCGAACCCTGAAACATCATGTGCTCAAAGAGGTGGGCGAAGCCGGTACGGTCTTTTGGCTCGATGCGAAAGCCGATGTTGTAGTACACAGCCGTTGTTACAGTTGGGCTCGTGTGGTCGGGCGACAACACAACCCGCAATCCATTGGGTAGCTTATAATAGTCGACCGGAATATCGAACCCGGCAACGGGTGCTTTAGCGGCTGGTGCCGTCTGTCCATAGACGACCGGAGCCGTTGATAAAGCCAGCGACAGAAACCAAAGCAAGTGGCTTCGTGAGCGGGACAATAGTATCTTGGTGAGGAGCATACTTAAAACGTTAGTGTTCCTCACCAAGATAAGCCAATTTTCAATTGGTCGTCAATGTTTTTAGTTAAATGGTAAAACGAGCATATGGAGTTCGCTACTTGCCTCCCGGCCGGGTGGGCCGAACCTCAATCTTGCTGGGAAGCGTACGGGCGGGCATGTGAATAAGGTCGGCCACAATCTGTCCAATGTCTTCCGGCTGTATCTTCCAGGCATCCTGCTCATTGGGCTGATGGTCGTTGAAATAGGTCGCTACAGAGCCGGGCATGATCGTCGTTACTTTGATACCTTCACTGCGCAGATCGAGCATAATGGCCTGCGAGAAGCCAACCAGGCCAAATTTGCTGGCATTGTAGGCCGCCCCTTTCTCAAAGAAGTTCGTACCGGCCAGACTCGAAATCGTAATAAAATACCCTTCTGTTTCTTTCAGCGCAGCCAGAGTTGCTTTGGCCGTATAAAAAACGCCTGTCAGGTTAATATCAATGGTTTCATGCCATTGTTCGGGAGTAAGCTCCTGAATTGAGGCAAAATGGCCTACACCTGCGTTCGCAATGACATAATCGAGTTGATGCCATTTGCCTAGTATGGTCGCTACGGCCTGCTGCTGAGAAGCCAGATTACGTACATCGGCGGCAATACCCAGCGCATAGCCCGGCTTGATTTCATTGAGTTTAGCAGCCGCCAATTCGGCCGCTACCGATGAACGGCTGGTAATAGCCACTTTGATACCATCCCGAATAAGAACTTCGGCAATGCCGTAGCCAATGCCTTTTGAGCCACCCGTAATGAGGGCAATTTTAGTGTTATCTGCCATGAATGAAATGAAAATTTAACAGCGTGACAAAGCCAGTCACCCAGGGAAACAACCCGGCAACGAGGCCGAAAGTTTTACGCAGACTTCCCCTTATTTTAACACTGGCAGGAGGGTACATGATAGAACATCAGTAGAGTGTGGCAATCTTTGGCCTATTAACAGCGTACTATCCATTACGCTATTCAGGCCGTGCTGCTTACCTTTTTATTGATCCTAATCTAATGCCTACGTACTCATCTAAAACCAGTTTCGTAGCCCTGCGCCCAATGGGCCTGCTGCTCGCTGGTTTGCTTGCCGGTAGCGCACTCCACGCCCAACCCGCGCCCAAAGCCAACGACTCTACTACGCCACTCCATTTACTACAACCCGACTACCCAGTGCCGTATGGGCAGCCGAAAATTGAGGATATCACCAAAGTACTGAATCGAATCTATACCTATCTGGATGCCAATACGCCTACGCAACTGATCGATAAGGAAACGAAAAAAGACATAACTTCCGGTGGTGCATTTAATCCAAATGCCATTTTCAAACCCGGCGATTTTCGCCTGATCAGTTATGAATGGGGTGTTACGTATTCCGGCATGTTGCTGGCCAGTGAAGCCACCGGGGATGCTCGCTACGCTGAGTACACCAACAAACGCCTTCAGTTTATAGCCGATCAGGTGCCGTATTTCCGCGCTCAGGTAACAGCCGATCCAAAAGCCAGCACGCCCATGCGGGCGGTAATGGCCCCTCACGCGCTCGACGATGCCGGAGCCATGTGTGCCGCCATGATTAAGGCCAGCCGTGCCGGTGGTGTGAAAGCCAACCTGCGGCCCATGATCGACAATTATATCAACTACATCCAGACGAAAGAATATCGCCTGGCCGATGGCACACTGGCCCGCAACCGTCCCCAACCCAACGCGCTCTGGCTCGATGACCTGTTTATGAGCGTTCCGGCACTGGCGCAGATGGGCAAACTCACCGGCGATCAGAAATATTACGATGAAGCAGTGAAACAGGTTACGCAGTTTTCAAAACGGATGTTTAACCAGCAAAAAGGGCTCTACATGCACGGCTGGGTTGAAGGCATGACGGTACACCCCGAATTTCACTGGGCACGAGCCAATGGCTGGGGTATCCTGACAGCGGTCGAATTACTGGATGTCCTGCCCGCCAATCACCCCGGCCGGCCGGCCATTCTGGACTTACTGAAAGCGCACGCCAAAGGTCTGGCTGCCCAACAATCGGGTTCGGGATTCTGGCACCAACTGCTCGACCGGAACGATTCGTATCTGGAAACATCGGCAACGGCTATTTATGTCTATGCGTTTGCCCATGCTATTAATCAGGGCTGGCTCGATCCGTTGGCTTATGCCCCGGCAACCTTACTTGGCTGGAATGCCGTATCGACCAAAGTAAATCAAACGGGTCAGGTTGAGGGTGTTTGCGTAGGTACGGGCATGGGATTCGATCCCGCATTTTATTATTACCGGCCTATTAATCGGTATGCGGCTCACGGCTATGGCCCGGCACTATTGGCTGGTGCCGAGGTAATAAGGATGCTAAAAAGTAAGACGTTTGAAATCAATGATAGCTCCTTACAACTGACCCTGAAAAAATAAAAAATTTTATTAATGATGGCCAGACAGGTGAGTTCAGAAGAGTGAAGTCAAAAAAAACGCCTATATTGTCAATACGTTATATCATAGGTTACGTTATTACCAGACAAGCCCACCTGAGTTCAGATGGGCTTGTTTCTTTTAAAAACGTTTGTTTTTGAGCGTACAGGGCGATTTTCTTAAATTTTTACGGCCTGACGGGCCAGTAATTTCCAGCTTCCTTTCTGCTTCACCCATACTAACAGTACAGCCAATTTCGCCGTTCCTGGTTTGCCATCGTTCGCGGTTTCGGCCATTAGTTTGTGACGTACCATGGCTACATTATCGACAACAGAAACGGTCTGCTCACTGAGGTCGATGGTTTTGAAGTCTGATGAACCACTGGTAAGGGCTTCGATGAACGCCTTCTTGTCTTCGATCTTCCCGTTGGAATGGCCGTAACTTAATTCATCGGATGCCAGCGACGCTAGTTTAGACTGATCAGGATCGATCATGAGCAATCGCAATTGCGAAACAGCACTCTCCACGGCAGCCTGCTCCTTACCCTGCGCCCGCCCATTAATGGTTAACACACTACAAAGGGCAATAATCGTAAACAAAATGGTTTTCATAGACATCGTCGTAAAGACTTTAGGAACTGGTTTAACGAAGGAGAAACGGCTCATGCCGTACTGATGGTAAAAGGCAAATCAGGAAATTTTTACCTTAGTTTATTTGAATCACCGGGTTAAAACCCGGCGCAATTCACAAGAATTGTGTGTAATGCACCGGATTTTAATCGGGCGATTCAGACAGGAAACGACCTAAAATCACTGGTTTCACTGGTGGGAACTGAAGGTTAAACAGCTTCTCACAAATTCCCTTTCTTCATTTCAGCTACCGCAAAGTTGACAGCCCGTGCGGTTAGCGCCATGAAGGTAATTGACGGGTTCTGCGTACCTGTAGAGGTCATGGCTGCGCCATCCGTTACGAACACATTTTTAACACTGTGGAGTTGGTTGTGGGCATTGAGCAGTGATGTTTTCGGGTCGCGCCCCATACGTACACCGCCCATTTCGTGGATATCGAGGCCGGGGTTCCGGTGGTCGTCGTAAGGGTTAATGTTTTTGCAACCCGATTTTTCCAGCATGTCGGCTCCCTGTTCCAGAAAATCCTTCATCACTTTCAGATCATTATCGGTATAGTCGATGTTGGTCACGAGCTGCGGAATTCCCCACGGGTCTTTCTGGTCGGCACTGAGCCGAACCTGGTTTTCGTAGCGGGGAACAGTTTCGGCCTGCATCATCATAAACACATGCCACGTACCGGGGTCGCTCAACTTATCTTTAAAGTCAGCCCCGAAGCCTTCCTGCCCTGTCCCACGCTGCCAGTTTCCCCGAGCGGCACTAAAGGCTACCATATACCCCCGCTGAAAGTCTGTTTCCTGTTTACGAACGTTTCTAAAATTGGGCATAAAGGCCGTTGTGGGTCTCCGACCGTAGTAATAGCCATCATCAAAGCCCTCATAATCAGCCGTAATATTACCCCGGTAGTTATGAAAAGCGACATATCGCCCAAGTACACCACTGTCATTACCCAGCCCATTCGGGAAACGCCGGGAAGTTGAATTAAGTAGAACCAGATTCGTGTTCAGGCAGGCCGCATTGACGAAAATAATGCGGGCATAGTACTCCGTCATTTGCTTGGTATGCGTGTCAATAACCCGAACGCCCATCGCCTTTTGTTTGCCCTCGTCGTAGATAATCGAATGCACAACTGAGTCGGGCCGGAGGGTTAGCTTCCCTGTTTTGGCAGCCCAGGGAATAGTGGATGAGTTACTACTAAAGTACCCGCCATACGGGCAACCTCGATAGCACAGATGCCGGGCCTGACACTGCGCTCGTCCCTGATCGTAGTGAATTTGCTTCGGCTCTGTCAGGTGAGCGCACCGGCCAATGATCACATGGCGGTCTTTATAGCTTTCGGCAACGCGCTTTTGAATGTGTTTCTCCACGCAGTTTAGTTGCCAGGGTTTTAGAAACTCACCATCAGGCAGAGTTTCCAGACCATCTTTGTTACCGCTGATACCCACAAAATTCTCCACGTGACTATACCAGGGTGCAATGTCTTCGTAGCGAATGGGCCAGTCGACAGCGGCACCATCTCGGGCATTGGCTTCAAAATCGAAGGTACTCCACCGCTGCGTTTGCCGCGCCCAAATCAACGACTTACCCCCTACCTGATAGCCGCGAATCCAGTCGAAGGGTTTTTCCTGCACGTAGGGATGTTCGGCATCTTTCACAAAAAACTGTTGCGTACCCTCGTCCAGTGCATAACATTTCGTAGCAATGGGATTTTCTTTATCAAAGGCGTCGGGCATCCGATTCCTATGCGGGAACTCCCAGGGGTTGAGTGTCGCTGTGGGGTAGTCGACAATGTGTTTTACATCCCGTCCACGTTCCAGCACAAGGGTTTTCAATCCTTTTTCGCACAGTTCTTTAGCTGCCCATCCCCCACTGATACCGGAGCCAATAACGATGGCGTCGTATGAGTTTGCTTTAATAGCATCGCCGTTGATGTTCATGGTAGTAGGGGTTTTTAGACTACTATATTACGCATTGATCCCGCCGGGACAAAATCTACTATAATAATAGATTTCTCAAAACAACCGCCGTTGCTTTTGACTTATTGAGGAAAATACAACTCAACAGCAACGTTATGGAAGCAAAAATCCCCCCACAGCATCAGGACATTCAGCCGGGTATCCAGGCCGAACTTGATCCACAGCCGAAGGTGATCCGGTTCCTCTACAAAGGGGCCAACAAACTGAAAGACAAGGTCGCCCTGATTACGGGTGGCGATAGCGGCATCGGGCAGGCCGTAGCCGTACACTTCGCCAGGGAAGGTGCCGATGTGGCTATTTCCTACACACCCCGCGAAGAAGTCGACGCCCAAAAGACCAAAGAACTCGTGGAAGCCGAAGGACGCAGGTGTCTGCTACTACCGGGCGATATTCGTCAGCCCGCCTATTGCACTTACATTGTCGAGACGACGGTTCAGCAACTGGGCAAGTTGAACATTCTGGTCAATAATGCCGGACTTCAACTACAGCACAAAACCCTCGAAGAAGCAACCGACGAGGATTTGCTGGCTACCTACGAAACCAATATCTACTCCTTTTTCCGGGTGTCGAAAGCCGCCGTGCCACACCTGCACAAAGGGGACAGCATTATCAACACCACCTCGATTACAGCCTATCAGGGCCGCGCCGATCTGTTGGAATATTCGTCTACCAAAGGGGCGATCATGACCTTTACGCGTGCCTTATCGAGCAACCTGATTACGAAAGGGATTCGGGTGAATGCCGTCGCTCCCGGCCCCATCTGGACACCCCTCAACCCATCGTCGGTTAGTGCCAAAGAGGTGGCTCAGTTTGGGCAGGATGTGCCCATGAAACGGCCCGGCCAACCCAGCGAAGTAGCTCCTACTTATGTCTTTCTCGCATCTGACGATGCATCCTATATAACCGGGCAGGTCATGCACCCCAATGGCGGCACGATTGTGAATGCATAGGCATTAGTCGGTAAGTCGATAAGTGGCTGACGCCATAAGTCAGTAAGTGGCTGACGCCTGATTTGCTTTCGCCGGTCTGCCGGTGCGGTTAGCCACTTACTGACTTACCTGACTTACCGACTATATAATAAACAGACTCAACAAATGGAACAAATGGAAATTGACACCAAGCCCCAGCATCAGAATGCACAGCCGGGCCTGGAATATGAAATGGATCCCCAACCGATTTATATTCGGGATGACTACCAAGGAGCCGATAAATTAAAAGACAAAATTGCCGTCATCACGGGTGGCGACTCAGGTATTGGCCGCGCAGTGGCAATTCACTTTGCTCGTGAAGGGGCCGATCTGGCTATTTTCTATCATCCGCGCGAGGAACAGGATGCACAGAAAACCAAAGCACTCGTCGAAGCCGAAGGGCGTCAATGCTTACTCCTTCCCGGCGATCTAAAACAGGTTTCTTTTATTGAAGAAGCCGTCGACAAGATAATCGACAAGTACGGTCACGTGAATATTCTGGTTAATAACGCGGCCAATCACGTTGAGCAGAAGGAGTTTGTCGATATATCGGATCAACAAATGCGCGAAACCTTTGAGCTGAATATTCTGGCCATGTTCCGCCTGACCAAGCGTTTGTTACCGCATATGAATGCATATGACTGCATCATCAACACCACGTCGGTAGTATCGTACCGGGGCAGCGAATCGTTAATCGATTATGCCTCGACCAAAGGTGCTGTTACGGCCTTTACGCGCTCGCTGTCGCAGAATCTGGTTGAGAAAAACATCCGTGTCAACGGGGTTGCGCCCGGCCCTATCTGGACACCCCTGATCGTGGCAACCAAAACGCTTGACGAAGTTGAGAAATTCGGTAAAGATGTGCCGATGGAACGCCCCGGCCAACCGGCCGAGCTGGCACCCGCCTACGTCTTTCTGGCTTCCGAAGATGCGTCATACTTTACGGGACAGGTTATCCACGTCAACGGTGGAGAGGTCGTGAGTTCGTAGTGATTCTATCCAGTCGTTAGTATCTTTATTGTCGGCCCGGTTCAAGCTCGGGCCGACATTTCTGAATGGAAACAACTGTCGCTTCTACCCAGCAAGTACCCCTGCATCCCGGCTTGCCTTTCCTGGGCAACACATTGGCATTTCTTCGTGATCCGCTTGGTACTCTGCATACCTTGCAGCAAAACCACGCGCGTATGGTTCATCTCCGCATTGGCGGACGAAACCAGTATCTGGTGTTGAAGCCCGAGGATGCTAAACACGTATTGCAGGAAAATCACCGGAATTACGGCCGTTCGCCCGCGTTCGAGGTGCTCAAGATTTTCCTGGGGAATGGCTTGCTTACCAGCGACGGCGACTTCTGGCGTCGGCAGCGACGATTGACGCAACCCGCTTTTCATCGGCAAAAGCTAGCCGCGCTCACGCAGACCATGATTGCCGAAAGTGCCGACTGGATTGATGAACTGAAAGGGCGTACCTCGAAAGGCCCTGTCAATATATCGCAGGCGTTTATGGATGTGACGATGCGCATCGTTTGCAAGACGCTGTTTGGGTCTAACACAACCGGAAAGCTCGACGGTCTTTCGACAGCGCTGGATACGCTGAACTATCTGGCGAACAAACGAATGCTGTCTCCCCTCCGGTTTCCGTACACCTGGCCAACGCCCGATAACCTGCGGTCGAAACGAGCCCGGATGCAGGTCGATTCATTTGTGTATGGGCTGATTGAGCAACGACGGCAACAGCACGAAGACAAAGACGATCTGCTGGGTATGCTGCTCAGTGCCGAGGACGAGGAAACGGGCGAAGTGATGTCGGATCAGCAACTGCGGGATGAGTGCGTCACGATATTTTCGGCGGGTCACGAAACCACTGCGGTATCCATGGCCTGGACAATCTATCTGCTCACGAAACATCCCGACGTGCTGGCCCGGCTTAAAGCAGAAGCTCACTCGGTACTGGGCGATTCCCGGATACCAGCACCTGAAGCCTTTCGTGGGTTGACTTACACTATGCAAGTTGTGCAGGAGTCCTTGAGGCTTTATCCACCCGCCTGGATCATGAGCCGTCGGGCCATCAACGACGATCCTATAGGACCCTATACGATTCCGGCAGGCGATACGGCTCTGGTCTGTCCTTATCTATTGCACCGCGATCCAGCGAACTGGCCTGACCCGGACCGTTTTGATCCAGATCGGTTTGTTCCGGGAGGACCGAAGGAGAATTTGCATGCTTACGCCTATCTGCCCTTTGGTGGAGGCCCTCGTTTATGTATCGGAAATCAGTTTGCCCTGATGGAAATGCAGCTCTTATTGGCCCTATTTGTGCGCCAGTTTGACCTAAAAGCTGTGGCGAATCAACGTACTATACCAAAACCGTTGCTCACATTGCGACCCAATCAGCCGATTCGGGTAACATTAAATTAATAGTGTAATTATACTTTTCCAAGAACTTTTACCGCGAGCCGTTCCACGACCCCCCCTAAAGTGTACCCCATACAGGCGGTTAACTTTTTATTATGGTTATAGCCGTGGAACAGGCTTGCATCTTTCGTAGAGGGTCTTGACTTTGTGGTAAGTAAAGACAAACTTAGTTTAACCATTGATGTTCTGAATCAATTCACCTTAAAAGCGACACAATGAGACTACAAATGCATGCCGTTAAGTTTACGGCCGATCAAAGCCTGTTAGATTTCATCCAGGCAAAACTCGATAAGTTAGACACATTCCATGACCGGATTATTAGCGGGGAAGTGTTTCTGAGGTTAGAGGGCGCTGACTCCAACAAGGTTAAAGAGAAAATAGTGGAGGTAAGGCTGATGCTGCCCGGTAAAGAATTGTTCGTGAAAGAACACGATAAAAGTTTCGAGAGCGCTACCGACCGCGTGATGGATGTTCTTAAAGACAAACTCGTTCGGTTTAAGCAAAAACGGAATGATATTTCCAGCCCCGCCATTGCAGAGGCTACAACGCGAGTAGATGAACAAGACGAGGTCTATGAGGCCGATGAGTTATAAACTAACTTAATTCCATAGAAATGCAGAAGGCCACTCCGTATCGGAGTGGCCTTCTGCATTTAGCGCAATGTCTGAAAACCCCTAAATCCCCAAAAGTGGACTTTGTTCACTCTTAGACAAAGTCCACTTTTGGGGATTTAGGGGTTTTCAGACCGTTTCTTACAACCCAAAAGCGGTTTTCACCTGATCGACGAAATCCAGTTTCTCCCAGGTAAACAATTCAACTTCAAGCTCTATTGTGTTGCCGTTGGAACCAAAAGTCTTCTTCACAACCTCGTTTTTGCGGCCCATGTGCCCGTAGGCAGCGGTTTCTGAATAGATCGGATTACGCAGTTTAAGCCGTTGTTCAATGGCATAAGGACGCATGTCGAATATCTCAGCTACTTTTTCGGCAATTGCTCCATCATGAAGGTCCACTTTGGCCGTACCATACGTATTCACATACAGTCCGCAAGGCTTGGCAACCCCGATAGCGTACGACACCTGCACCAACACCTGATCGCAAAGACCGGCAGCTACTAAATTCTTGGCTATGTGACGGGTGGCATAAGCTGCCGAACGGTCAACTTTGGATGGGTCTTTACCCGAGAACGCACCACCACCGTGGGCACCTTTACCACCGTATGTATCAACGATGATTTTACGACCTGTCAGGCCAGTATCGCCGTGAGGGCCACCAATAACGAACTTACCCGTTGGGTTGATATAATAAGTAATGTTATCAGTGAACAACCCCTGAAGCTCAGCTTTCTGAGCTGCTTTCACACGAGGAATAACAATATTGATAATATCAGCCTTGATTTTGGCCAGCATTGCTTCGTCCTCATCGAAATCATCGTGCTGGGTCGATACCACGATGGTATCGATACGAATGGGCTGGTGATCATCCGAATACTCAATCGTCACCTGCGATTTGGCATCAGGCCGGAGATAGGGCATTAGCTCAATCTCATTATTGCGAATCAGCGACATTTCGCGCAGAATGGCATGAGCCAAATCCAGCGGCAATGGCATATAGTTGTCCGTTTCGCTGGTAGCATAGCCAAACATCATGCCCTGATCGCCCGCGCCCTGCGCATCAGCCAGCGTCTCGAAGTCAGCATTTTCAACCTTACGATCAACACCCTGGTTAATATCGGCCGATTGGTCATGCAGCGCGGAAAAAATGCCGCACGAGTTGGCCTCAAACATATATTCGCTTTTGGTATAACCGATTTTACGGATCACCTCGCGTGTAATTTTCTGTACATCCAGATAGGTATCAGTTTTAATTTCCCCAGCCAACACAACCTGACCCGTTGTAACGAGCGTTTCGCAGGCTACTTTGCTGGACGGGTCAAATGCCAGGAAATTATCAATCAGTGCATCGGAGATTTGGTCAGCGACTTTATCGGGGTGTCCCTCGGAAACAGACTCGGAAGTGAAGAGATAAGGCATTTCTCTATCTATATGACTTGGTTAGAAACCGCAAAGCTACGAGTTTCTGGGCAGGGGACAAGTCACTACCAGGCCGGAATAAGCATCAACCTACTATCTTTCTCCGTATGACGCTAAAAAAGGCTTTCAGAAATGGTGTAAATGGCATCGTCGCAAACAGCTTCACTTCATCGGCAAAGCTCGTCTCTTCATCCAGAAAAGTGAAAACCCGGCCGGGATTTTCGGTGTAAACCCGCGTAAAAATATCGTCAGCCGGATGCCGATGCTTTTCCAGTACGTTCAGGAAAATACTATCGTAGAGTTTAAATCGGCGGGCAAACCAGGACGTAGGCCGCTGAGGCTTACCTGTTTCGATCAAGTTTTGGACAACACTTTGCAGATACCGCTGGGTCCGTAGAAAGGTGTAGCCCGTCGACGCTTTTGTATAGCCACCCGACGTACCAATTCGGACGATGTGCTCAGACGGATTCTCCAGCGTAGCTTCATCGGACATAGGGATGACGCCGTATTCGGTCTCGATAATTTCGTACGTTCCGGTAGATAAGTATTGGCTTATGTATTGCCGTAATTCTGTTTCATACTCATCGTCGGCAATGAGTTTGTCATTAAATAGCGTAAACTCAACCAATGCTGTCTGTGCGTCAAAGTGCAATACGTACATAAACCGGCAATCGCCCTGTTGATCCACACGAAAATCCATGATTTCAGGACGCTGGGGGTCAAAACAGGCATGCTGTGTTTTGATGACCCATCCTTTAAAATGTTGTAGCAAATTATGATTTTCGGGCTGATCCAGCTTGAGTGAAAATGTACTGTCGAAGATGTAATCAGCAATATAGGGTTCATCGTCGGCAATAACGAAGCCGCCCTGTGGGGTATCTTTAATGCGGTTAATGGTGGCCTGTTTTCGTTCGATCGATGGGTGTTTCGCCAGTTCGTTTTGCACGAAGCTGTAGAAATCAATGCTTCTCAACATCTTGTAATGATACCCCCCCATTGCCAGGGGCCCCGCATAGGTAGTACCATGAAAATTGACTGTCTTCCAGCAACGAAACAGGATAGATTCAAATGAATTTGGCTGCGTCGGTGCTTGACCAGGCGATGCAGACTGACCAAAGGCTCGTGTTGGTCGCTCCCAGAAACACCACGTTCGATCGTTGCTGTTTTTGGGCTCCCGGTCCAGAATTAAAATACTTCGGTCACGCAATGATGACTGGCTCAGGTAATATGCCAGGCTCAACCCCGCCATTCCTCCTCCGGCAATAATGAAGTCGTATTTTTTCATGCAGCAAAGAAAAAGTCCGAACCCTGGGCCCGGACTCTCTTCTTTAATTAACGAACAAGGGTAATTGTTTATA
>CAXTJJ010000131.1:0-12294 GCA_964244155.1 uncultured Spirosoma sp. | reverse complement strand
TCGAATCACAGAACTGCCGAATCGACGACATCTATGTCCCCGACGCCTTTACACCCAACAACGATACACATAACGACCAGTTGGTTGTTCGACACGCAGGGGAGTTTTTGACTTATTCGTTCCGGGTGTATGACCGTTGGGGGAGCCTCATTTTTGTCAGTCGTCAGGTGGATATAAGCTGGGATGGCACCTTTCAGAATCGTCCCTGCGCCGATGGTATTTATGCCTGGACAGCTGACTACAGTGTTTTAAACCCATTGAACCAAACGCATCATTTTGTCCGAAGCGGGCGGGTAATGCTGTTGCGGTGATGTCTGAACCGGGATTTGTGTGATTTTTATGACTGACTATGAAGCTGCTTGCTGCTAATCGATAAATCAGAGTAATCAGAAAAATCAAATAAATCCCGGTTCATACTATTACTTCTTAAACGCCAGAGCTTTAACGGGTTGAATCCGGTTGATGATTACGGTAGATAACCAGAGAACCAGCCCAATCATCACGACCGTCGCCCCGTTCAGGGCCAGGATTGTCTGCCAGTCCCAGGCAATAGGGACATAGCTGATAAAGTAATTTTTGGGATCAAGAGGAATCACTCTAAAGCGTTCCTGCACGAAACAGATAGTCAGTCCCACTACATTTCCAATAAGCAGGCCCCAGCCAACCATATTCAGCCCAACGAAAACGAACATACGCCGGATGAGCGAATTAGCCCCGCCCAGTGCTTTGAGCAAACCGATCATAGGCGTTCGCTCCATCATGAGTACCAGCAGTACCGATACCATATTGAACGAAGCGACAAACGTAATCAGGGTCAGTAAAATGATCATGTTCCGGTCGAGCAGGAGCATCCAGTCGAAGAGGGGTCGGTACTGATCCGTTACGCGGGTCATGCGCATATTGGGCGTCATGGCCTGAAATACGTTATCGGAAGCAGCTTTTAACTGATCGAAATTATTGACATAAATCTCGTATGTCCCCACCGAATCGGCACCCCAGTGGTTTAATCGTTGAACCAGTCGAATGTCGCCCAGCGCAATTGTTTTATCAACTTCTTCGAGTCCTGTCTCGTAAATACCAACTACGGTCATTTTGCGGGCGCGTGGTGGATTGCCCAAAAAATAGAGCGGCACGGCATCGCCAACACCTACTTTTAACTGGGTGGCCATCAGCTTACTGATCAGCAGTTGCGTTGAGCCTGAACCCGTATCGGCACCAACGACAGGTGCCTTACCGGCAACCAGCGATCCCTGGAACAGATTCCAGTCATAATCACGTCCCACGCCTTTTAAGATTACACCCGTCAACTCTTCCGGTGTTTTTAAAATGCCTGCTTTCAGAGCAACAGCCTGAATATGCCGCACCCCCGGAATGCGGGTGCTGTCGCGATAAAGGGTTGTATTCAGCGGAAGAGCCGTTTCTTCGTAGGATGCATTGTTTGTAAACTTGCTAACCTGCAAGTGTGCCCCGAACAAAAAAATCTTCTGTTCAATGGTGCGCTTATACCCGAATAAAACCGCAAATGCCACAATGAGAATGGCTAGCCCAAGGGCTATGCTGGCAATGCCAACGCGTGTGACGGTGGCCGAAAAGCTGCCCTCAGGTGCATGACGAACTTTGCGGGCTAAAAAAACAGGAACGTTCAAAGTGAGTCAGTAAGTTGGTAAGTCAGTAAGTCGGTAAGTCGGTAAGTCGGTAAGTTGGTAAGTCGGTAAGTTGGTAAGTCGGTAAGTGGCTGACGCGCGAGTCTTGCTTTCGCGTCAGCCACTTACCGACTTACCAACTTACTAACTTAAATTCTTTCCTTTGTAAAAGTAAGGGTTTTGAGCGATGCACTTCCTGCTTATGCTTGCGACTTTGCTTAGAACGCTCTTTTTATTAAGTTTCTCTTCCTGGTCTGTACTCTCTGATCGTACTGTTTCGGTAAGGACTAGTTTATTGTTACAACATGACTGCAAAAGTTTACTTAATGCTCTGTATATTTGCGCTATATATCGTGTGCTATTCTGTACCTTTTTCGTAACCCCCGTGAAGTTTGTATTAACTTTTGTACTCATTTTTTTCCTTTTCCCCTTTTCTATATTAGGGCAAAACTTAGCTGTGTTTGACCAGTGGCCCGCACGATTACAACTTTACCCACGTGACCAGACAAATCAGTGTACAGTAGCCATTGCCGGACGTGTACCATTAGGTGATATAAAGGCTGTTTCCCTGATTGTGCTTCGAGATCAGCAACGATATGAATATGTCCGAACAGCTATAGATTCCTTAACCGGTCGTTTTGCTTTTAAGCCAATAATCAAAGCCGAGTTAAGTCAGTACAGCTTTCAGGTATTTGCACACCGGTCTATAACGCACGATTCGCTTCAGGTCGCCTTTCGCGATAGCATCGTTTGTGGCGATGTGTTCCTGATCATGGGTCAGTCGAATGCCGTCGGGCGGTTTGATACGAACCCGTTCCGAAGTGAATTTTGTCGAACGTTTGGTGTAAACAAAGGCGACGTGAGGTATAATCCAGCCGACACCGCCTGGTGCTTGACAAATACAAACGAAGGCGTAAACAGCCTGTGGGGCGTCGAATTACAACGCTATATTAAAGAGCAGCAGGGCATTCCGACCGCAGTCATCAATGGGGCTGTTGGATCAACGGATATTACCAGCCATGCCAATCGGGATGCTAAACAGCCAGCATCTTTGAACAACCTTTACGGGCGTCTCTATTATAGGGTCAGTAAAGCAGGTGTAGCCAATCAGGTGAAAGCAATGATCTGGCGGCAGGGTGAGGCCGAGGCCGCTAATGACCCGGATGTATACATACGAGTTTTCCCACAGTTATACAGTTATTGGAAAAAAGACTATCCGGGACTGAAAAAAGTGTATCATTCCCAGTTGAATCTCTTGGCAGAAAATGTGGAGCGGGCAGGCGCCTTGCGTGATTTTCAACGACGATCCAACGCTATCTTTGGTGATAATGAGCCAATTGCCACAGTAGGCTTAAAGGGTTATCAAGGGTTACATTACAGCGAAGAAGGCTATCGACAGTTTGGTCAGGAAGTATACCGGCTCATCGCCCGCGACTTCTATGCCTCCGTTGATACCAGCAACACGCCTTCACCTAACCTGCAGCGTCTTTATTACAGTACACCTCAGAAGGATGAAATTACACTTGAGTTCGACCCCGGTCAGATTATAGAGTGGCCTGCCGACACAACCATTACCAATCCAGCCACAGGAAGAAAATATACGCAACGTTTGTCCAGCTTTATATTTACCGACTACCCAACGGGCGAAAGTGCTCCAATCAAGTCTGTAACCCAACAGGACAATCGCCTTGTTCTCAAATTGACAAAACCGAGTACAGCCAAGCACCTTACCTATCTGCCATCATCGTATAAGGACAGTGAGGTCGGGTATTACGTAGGACCTGTTATTCGTAATCGTCGGGGAATGCGGGCATTGACGTTCTTTCAGGTTCCCATTGCGTTACCAATACCTGCCGTTACCGACCTGCGGGCTGTTCCGGTCGATACAAGTGCGATCAAACTCACCTGGACGGCTACATCAGATAGTATAGCAAAATGGGCTATTGAGCGGGCTGATAGCGCAGGAACCTTTAAGTCGCTGGCTCTTTTGCCGGGTAGTACAACCACTTACCAGGACCTCCGTACTTCTAACCGCCCTGAATCGCTTAGACTCGGTAAAGTATACCAATATCGCATACGAGCTATAGGGCGGCAGGCTGAATCGGGTTATTCGCCAGTTGTAACGGCGGCCTTGCCGTTGTCTGTGACTGAGAAAGTTGGGCCTGAATTGGATCTGGATTATACAGGCTCTCTGGTTAATTCGAGTGTACTGGTCTACCCAAATCCAGCCAGTAATCAGGTTCGGGTACGGTTACCTTTAGATTGGACTGGCGATGCCGTGTTGCTTACGTTAACCAACGAAGCGGGGGCCATTGCGCTGCAACGAAACAACCAGGTGCCGCCCGGAACGCCTTTTCTGTCCTTTTCTGTAGCAGCATTGCCTATAGGACCTTATGTGCTGACCATGCAATATAAAACGGGGGGCGTCCGGTGTCGGTTGGTGGTTACTCATTAAGGATTCGGACTTTAGGTAACATGGGTAGGACGTTTTCACAAAAAATGCCCTAACTTTGCATTTTAGAGACCTATTCATGGCCACCGAACAGATTTTGATTCTGGATTTTGGTTCGCAGTATACTCAACTCATTGCCCGACGGGTGCGCGAACTGAACGTTTACTGCGAAATCCATCCCTATAATCACCTCCCTACAATTACGCCCGATGTGAAGGGCATCATCCTCTCCGGCAGTCCATCATCTGTACGCGATGCCGACTCGCCTGAGGTACACTTAGCCGCTTTTCGGCACAAACTACCCATTCTGGGCGTTTGTTATGGCGCACAACTACTGGCCCACACCAATGGTGGCGAGGTAAGAGCGTCATCCATTCGCGAATATGGCCGGGCCAAATTAGGTACCGTCGATAGCGAAAATCTTCTGATGAAGGGAATCGACCAGCACTCGCAGGTATGGATGTCGCATGCCGATACCATCACGAGTGTTCCCGATAACTTTACCATCATTGCCTCGACGGATACGGTTCGGGTGGCGGCTTTTCAGGTAGATAATGAACCTACCTATGGCATTCAGTTTCATCCCGAAGTAACGCACTCGTTGCAAGGCAAAACCCTGCTCCATAATTTCGTTGTCGATATTTGTGGCTGTTCGCAGAACTGGACGGCCGAATCCTTTGCCGAAACGACGGTGGCCCGCCTGAAACAACAACTCGGCGACGATAAAGTCGTGCTGGGTTTGTCGGGTGGGGTCGATTCGTCGGTGGCGGCCGTGCTGATTCACCAGGCGATCGGTAAAAACCTGTACTGCATTTTCGTGGATAACGGAGTGCTTCGGAAAGACGAATTTTCGGGCGTGCTGGAATCCTATAAAACGCTGGGGCTGAACGTAAAAGGCGTTGATGCAAAACAGCAGTTCTACACGGCACTTGCCGGATTGACCGATCCCGAGGCCAAACGAAAAGCCATTGGGCGTACCTTTATTGAAGTCTTCGATCATGAAGCGCATCTAATCGAAGGCGTATCGTGGTTAGGGCAAGGGACCATTTATCCGGATGTTATTGAATCCGTTTCGGTAAAAGGCCCTTCGGCAACGATCAAATCGCACCACAATGTGGGTGGCCTCCCCGATTTCATGAAACTGAAAGTTGTGGAACCACTTAATACCCTCTTTAAAGATGAAGTACGGGCTGTTGGCCGGACATTGGGATTGCCTGAAACTATTTTGGGTCGTCACCCATTCCCCGGCCCTGGGCTTGCCATCCGGATTCTGGGTGATGTAACACCCGAAAAAGTCGAGGTTCTGCAACAGGTCGATGCCTTATTTATCGATGGCCTAAAACGCGAAGGGCTGTATGATAAAGTATGGCAGGCGGGTGCTATGCTGTTGCCAGTGCAATCGGTTGGTGTTATGGGCGATGAGCGCACCTACGAACGGGTTGTTGCCTTACGCGCTGTTACGAGCGTAGATGGTATGACAGCTGACTGGGCACACTTACCCTACGAATTTCTGGCCGACATATCGAACGAAATCATTAATCGCGTAAAAGGCGTTAATCGAGTCGTATACGATATTTCGTCGAAGCCACCCGCAACGATTGAGTGGGAATAAACTGACCGCTCACACGGTGTCGTACCGATAAATCAGCTATACAAAACGCCCGATGTTTCTCGAAACACCGGGCGTTTTGTATAAAGGACAAAAACGGAACATCACTAAGATTCTATAAGTAAACACTTGTTTTACTCACCTTTTGCCTACTTTTAGTGGAAAGACTTAATCGTTTAACATAATGAAAAGGATATACAGTAACCGAGTTATGGCGTTGACGTTGGTCGGTGCATTAATGAGCGTTATGGCCTGGGCGCAGGGCGACAAAGCGAACCGGCCCAGTCCACCGGCCATGGCCAGCGGGAAAGTGAATGGGGCAACTATTACCATCAACTATGGAAGCCCGTCAGTGAAAGGCCGACCTGTCTGGGAAACCACCAGTTCCCTTGCGCCGTACGGAAAAGTTTGGCGGTCGGGTGCGAATGAGGCTACAACCTTTGAAACCGACAAAGACATTGTGGTTGAGGGGAAACCATTAGCGGCTGGCAAATACGGTTTCTTTACAATTCCCGGTGAAAAGGAGTGGACCGTTATTTTCAATAAAGTACCCAATCAGTGGGGCGCGTTCAAATACGATCAGGCGCAGGATGCCCTCCGGGTAACGGCTAAACCCGCGAAGTCGGCTCAGATGAACGAACGGCTGGTGTATGATGTAACAGCCAAAGGCGTTGTTCTGCGATGGGAGCATGTTGAACTGCCTATTGCTATCAAATGAAAATTTAAATAGCTTCATAATAAACATAGTTAACCACAGAGGCACAAAGTACACAGAGAAAAAAGCCCTCTGTGTACTTTGTGCCTCTGTGGTTAACTATGTTTATTTACCGTCGAATGATTTTAGATGGGCTAGAGTACCGTCCAATTAATCCACAAAAAACGTCCAGCCATTTATCGTGGCTGGACGTTTTTTGTAAAATTTATTACGTGATTTACTGAACCAGGTTAGTTCAGTTTCAAGGCGTCTTCTACATTATTCACACCTGACTTAGCTGCGTCTGCTGTATTATCAACGGCATCATTGTAACTCGCCTTGGCGCGGTCGCTGTTGTAAGCAGACTGTGCTTCATTTTTATATTGGTCGAATTTATTTTCGGCCTTATCGGCGTATTGATTTGCCTTTGTTTCGGCATTGCCTACGAGCTTGTCAACCTGCGCTTTTACCTGCGAAACGCCTTCTTCCCACTGGCTCTGTAAATCGTTGGCGCTTTTCGTTAATTTGTCACGGGTCTCTTTACCACTGCGGGGTGCTGTTAGATAACCAATCGCCAGCCCTGCTAATACTCCTCTTATAAAGCTCATAATCGTGTTTGTTTGAATTTCTTACCGGGTTTACCCACATTGTCTAAAAATTGTGCCACATCTTTAGTAATGAATATAACCGCCTAGTTATCAAAAAGTTATTCGGATAATTTTTATTCTTATGCGCGGTTGATGATGAGGTTTTTGAGTAGATTCCTCCACAGCATAGGGGTTAGTAATGGGCAAAAAAAGGCCGTTCCACAAAGAACGGCCTGGCAAGGTTTGGTCTAAATTAACGTGAAAGGGGCGCTGTGATTTGATGCTTTCGCCAAGTGTATAAGTCATTATTCACCCTAAAGAGAGAACTGATTTATAACTGCCTATTTTCGGCGAGTACTTCCCGTATATCGTTAATAATCTTGCCCGCCAGGTGGTCGGCTGTGGCGAGCGTGTCCGATTCGGAGTAAATACGAATGATTGGTTCGGTATTGGATTTCCGCAAATGCACCCACTCCTTATCAAATTCAATCTTAACACCGTCGATGGTGTTGATTGGATTTTTCGCGTATTTAGCCTGAATTCGGTCGAGTACGGCATCCACATCAATATCAGGAGTTAGCTCGATCTTGTTCTTGGAAATATAATAGTTTGGATACGTCCGGCGCAGCATAGAGGCCGATTTGCCGGATTTAGCCAGGTGCGTCAGGAAAAGAGCAATCCCTACCAAGGCGTCGCGACCATGATGCAAATCGGGATAAATAATGCCGCCGTTACCTTCTCCACCAATGACGGCGTTTTTCTCTTTCATCATTTCCACCACATTCACTTCGCCCACGGCCGAGGCAAAATGTTGACCACCGTACTTACGGGTCACATCCCGAAGCGCAACCGTACTCGACATATTGGAAATGGTATTGCCTGCGTTGCCTGCCGGTCCATTCTTCAATACGTAATCGGCGACGGCTACCAGCGTATATTCTTCCCCAAAAGCTGACCCATCTTCACAAATCAGGGCCAGCCGGTCAACATCCGGGTCCACCACAATACCCAGATCGGCATTGCCTTTTTCCATTTCTTTTATGATGTCGCGCAGGTTTTCGGGCAGCGGTTCGGGGTTGTGGGCGAAGTTACCCGTGGGTTCACAATGCAGCCTGGTGATGTGCTCAACGCCAAGTGCTTCGAGCAGCAGGGGAACGGCAATGCCACCCGTCGAGTTGACGGCATCGACAACGACCCGGAAATTACGGGCAGCAATGGCATCCCGATCAACCAGGGGCAACGCCAGAATCAGGTCAATATGTTTTTGAAGCCAGGTATCGTCGGCCGTGTATTTGCCTAATTTACGGACTTCGGCAAACTCAAAGGATTCATTTTCGGCAATGTCGAGTACGTCGGTACCATCCTGCGCCGAGATAAATTCGCCGGTTTCGTTCAGGAGTTTGAGGGCGTTCCATTGAATAGGGTTATGGCTGGCTGTCAGGATAATACCGCCCGATGCACCTTCGCCGGTAACGGCCAGTTCAACGGTGGGTGTCGTCGAAAGACCAAGGTCAATAACCGTCAGGCCCAGTCCCTGTAAAGTAGCCGCTACCAATTTTGAAACCATTTCGCCCGACAGCCGACCATCGCGGCCAATAACAACCGATTGCCGTTCAGGATTACGCTGCCGGAGCCACTGCCCAAATGCGGCTGTAAACTTCACTATATCCAAAGGGGTCAGTCCGTTTCCGCTGCGTCCCCCAATCGTCCCTCGTATCCCGGAAATAGACTTAATTAATGCCACGTTATAGACTGGGTAAGTAAATTTAATTAGTTAGCAAAGATAGTCGATAGTCAGTAAGCAAAAGTTGTTCGTCGATTCTAAAGTTCAACCCACTAATCAGTCTATCAAACAAAGGTAAGTTCCGACCGTAAGGTTGAGTTGGCTCGTCCCCGGAATGTGCCGCTGATAGGGGCCGCCAATTCTGGCTTTGCCGTCGACGTCAGAAAAATGTGTCGATTCACGACCAGCGAGCCTTCCGTAGGGTCAAATCCGCGCCAGCCTGCGCCGGGCAAATACACTTCGGCCCAGGCATGAAGCTGGTGTTCCTGTTGTGGGTTGCCAAATAAGTAGCCGCTCACAAAACGGGCCGCTATCCCTAAACTTCGGCAGGCCGCCATGAACAACGTTGTGTAATCCCGGCATGAGCCCTTGTGCAGGATAAGCGTTTGCTCGGGTGGAAAAGGGGCCCCAACTTCACGAATTTCGTAGGTGAATTGCCGAATGGCCTGGTTTAGCGCAATCAAAAATCCGGTTGTTTTCCAGTTGGCTCCGGCGGCTAGCTCCCTGGCCCAACTCGCTACCCGATCGGATACGCCAACTTGCTCCAGGTAGGGTTGAAGCAAGTCTTCGATTGGTTTTGGATAGCGAAAAGGCACCCGCTTGGTATCGAACGGAAACAGGACAAAATCAAACGAATTGAACTCATCGGATTGAAGCTCCATGTCGACAGATACCCGAAGGTGAGTCGTTGGCCGATTGAAATAGACCATCTGCTGAACATTCCCTTCTACATCAACATTCCGTACTATTCGCGCCGGTTGTGGGTCAATAAGCAACTCATAGTTCAGCAGACGCTGGTACGGATAGGCCCGCGGGTACAGATAGAGCGTTTGTGGGCCTAAAGCAACCGGGAAATCGTACCTGTATTCGGATTCGTGCCGAACGTGAAGCTGCATTTTCGGATATATGATGTAGGGTGTATGATATATAATGTAGGATATATTTACCCATCAGGTTAAGTTAATATATACTGTACGCATCCTATAGCATATATCATACCTCATATATCATACATCCTATATCCTACATTGTTCTCTTCATTTTTTGGCTGCCTTTACTTTCTCAAAAATCGGGTCCATCCAGTAGGTAGGCACTTTCCGTACGGAGTTTCCCAACAGGGCGCTCCATTGATGAGAAATTTCGTCCATATCTTCTTTTTCAAGCCGATACTCTGTCATGTGAAAGCTATCTTTCGGATAGATCACGACATCTAAGGGGTAGTCCACATCATTGGCACTGACACGGGTTGCGTCGAAGGCCAGGAAGCCGATCTTCAGCGCATCGGCCATACTGGACTCGTAGGATAAATTCCTGAACAGCAATGGCTTACCGTATCCTGAATTGCCAATTATTTTGAAGGGCGACCCCTGGTCAACTTCAACCCAGTTGCCTTCAGGATACAGCATGAACAGTTTGTGTTCTTCATCATCTTCCAACTGGCCCCCTACAATGGCGTTCAGGTTGAAATTTAAACCGCTGGCAACGATAGATGTTTTGTCTTCCTGCGCTACCCGTTTTACCTGTTCGCCAAATGCATTGACAGCTTTATAGAGTTTATTGAATGAGCGGTCTTGTTCGGCCAGTACTTCCTTAAAATAGGTAATGGCTTTGTCGCGTACGGAACGCAAGCCCGATGTCATGATAAACAGCGAGTGATTCTCGACTTCATGAACCGAAATTTTCCGGTTTGACGACACTTCAGAGCCCGAGGTCAATCGTCTGTCGGCGATGGCAACCAAGCCCGACGCAACTTTAATTCCTAAACAATACGTCATTCTATACAGTGGGAAAATTCAGGTGGTAAACCCAACAAATATACAGGTTACCCTCGTTTTTGTTCGATTTAGCTTTCTGTTTTCTCGAAATAGCAAGGTTATACAGCCCGATTTCTGCCTGTTCGTAAACATCCTAAACTGCCTGTTTTTTATTTTGTTGAGATATGAAGCCCTTAACATGCAGGATATTAGCTGATGATCGGGTATTTTCTAAGCTGTAAGCAGGGGGTTGCAACTTACGGATAAACGTTTTCTGGCCTATACAAACAAACGAAATGGCCGGGTGGTCACTATGGCGCTTCGTCGATAGCTTTTTGAGGGGCAAGGGTTTGTTTTTGGTTAACGATTGTGTTACTTTGGCAATCAGATGGTGTTTATTCCCTCTACCCTTTTTGCAATGAACTTTGACGACGAAGACGACGACGATAGCTTCATGGACTGGGATGGTTTCGATGAGGACTATGATCCCGAAGAAGCCCGTGCCGAGATGGAGGCCGAAAATCGGCGTATTAAGAATCTGCCTATTCTGCGAAAGGCGAATGAATTGATGGAATTGACACAAGCTATTGTCGAGACCATTAATAAAGAAGAAGATGTGCTGATGATGCATGAACAGATGCTGGCTAACGCTATGATGCTGGCACCTAAAATCGTTGGCGCAGAAGGGGGCGATTTATACACGCTGCGCATGGAAAACGCCGTCATCATCAAGATGCATGCACGTGAACTCCTGGCTCAGACCTCTTATTGTAAAGCCGAAAAACTGGCTCAAACCGCTTATCTGAACGTATTGCGCGAAGAAATCGAGCAATTCCGACTGCTCTTTGTGGAATGGGTAAATGGATTCGATAAAGATAACGATGCCCCGGACGATTGGGGATTGTTCTATTAATCTCTGAAAGTTATCGGGCTAGGCATAGTCATTGAACAGTAACGCTCAACAAGGCCACTTGGATGCTATCTGAGTGGCCTTGTTGATGTAAAGTGCTGACAATCAATCGGCGATCGGCCTGTCATTAGTGCTCTGGTGCCTGCCAATCCATTCGTAAGCACGAGTCATTACCCCGCCCCCTCTGCACAAGATTTATGTCTGATAAGCTACCTTTGTGGTGGCCCAAACTCCTCATTATGGACAATCGTTTACAAGCTCTTTGCTCTTTTTTGCTGCGTTTCAGCCAACTAAGCCTGCTCTATGTAGTCGCGCTGATTAGCTTACCAACTGCCGCATGGGCAATACCGGAAATGTCTGCTCAGGCACCGGCCGTACTGACCGTTTCGGTTAGTTCAGCAACGGTTTGTGCGGGTGCCAGTACAACGTTGACGGCGGCAGGCTGTCCGGCCAATGGGGCGGTTCGCTGGTCAACCACGCAAACGGGAACATCGATTATCGTAAGTCCGATGCAATCCACGACCTACACGGCCATTTGTGAGGTAACGGGTCCATCGGCTGCTACAACAACGGCTACAGGCACCATTCAGGTTTACAAGCCCATTGTGCTAACGCCAACTTCTTTATCGACATCGTGTAACGGCGGGAAAGATGGCCAGGTGGCTATTAATGCCGTCGGTGGTACAGGTGTGCTTCAATACCAGTTTAATGGGCAACCGTTCCAGGCGACCAATTCGGCCTTTGGGAATCTAACCGCAGGGACGTATACCGTTGGGGTGAAAGATGCACTGGGTTGTACTATGCAGTCGACTGTTGAGGTAAAACAACCGCCTGCTCTGGGTGTGAGCGTTACGCCAATAAC
>CAXTJJ010000130.1:0-12313 GCA_964244155.1 uncultured Spirosoma sp. | reverse complement strand
CTCGTCGACTTGTTCTACTCCTAATGGTCGTGCTTACTGGCTGGTTGCCCGTCGACGCGCAGACGGTTACGGGTCACTACAGACACAAGGCCAAACGCCCAGCTCCCCGCGCGGTGTTCGTAGCTATCTGCGAGAGCCGTAGCGCCTACGCCTACCATAGCGGTATGTGTCGAGGCCTGGCGCGGTGTACACATGGGGTTAGCCGGGTGTCGGTAGCGCAGGCCCGAAGTGCGGGCTATGTGCCGTGTACGATTTGTTATTAAAGACGATGAACTACCCTCAACGTGTTATCTCCGGTGGCCAGACAGGTATCGACCAGCTTGGTTTAGAAGTCGCCCGCTCGCTGGGTATTCCAACGGGTGGACTTGCCCCCAAAGGCTATCTGACCGAGATTGGGCCAGACGAACGGTTGCGGGATACATACGGCTTAACCGAACATACATCGGCCAGCTACCCACCCCGTACCCGTGCGAATGTGGAGCAATCTGATGGAACGGTGATATTGGGCAACATCACCGGAGGGACGAAACTGACGCTCGATATCTGCGAGAAAGAAGGGAAACCATACTTGGTGAACCCGGCGGCTGATAAATTGCGAGCGTGGTTGGTAGCTGATCAGGTTCGAGTTCTGAATGTAGCCGGGAGCAGGGGAAGTAATCTGTTAGCGGAACAGGTTGATGAGTACAGAAGAATTCTGATTGGTGCGTTGACTTAGAAAAACCTGCAATTAACTACACAGAGAATGGACGAGAACGAATCACTGATAAGTTGGTTTCACTAGCGGGATTTACCAAGGGGCCTTTTAATAGCTCTGTAGAAAAAGTTGATAATTCTTAGTCCCGCTCTGGCGTACCGGCCATTGGGGTCATTTGAGAGAAAAATAATCTCACAAACTCATCTTGAGTGAAAGATTTTGAGTTTGATTCGTGAGATAACATTTTGAGACTTTATTTTCCTATAAAATGTCTTTGCCTAGGCAACTAGTGTTTCCATCTCATGAATCGGGCGTTTCAGGAGACGGCTTATTTTTAATAACTGTCAACTACAATTCGTAGCATATGATTCACCTATCTGTTGCGTACCGTTTTGGCTTAGCACCGTAGTGTTTTTCGAATAACCGGCCGAAATGACTCAGATTGCTGAAGCCCAGCCGATGGCCTGTTTCTGATACCGAATAGCCCGCCTCTCGAAGTAAACGCCCCGCTTCGGCCATCCTGGCTTGCTGATAATAGTCGTAAATGCTGGCGCCGAATACCTGCCTGAAGAGGTCCGTCAGTTTGGAGGTACTCATGCCAACTGACTGAGCCAGTTGGGTTAACTGAGGGGGTACACTCAAGTTGGCAACCACAGCTGCCCGAACCTGGCTCAACCCGTCAGCATCCGCCCGGTGAATGGGCCGCTGGTGGCGGGTATCCCGCGTCAGTAACCGCTCAAACAGCCAGCAAATCAGTGTCTGTACCTGTATCCAGATACGAAGTTCGGCTAGGTCTTTTCGGGTATCAACGGCAACGAGCGTCCTGAGGAGTTGATGCGCATCGACGCTCAGCGTTTCGTAAAACAAAAAAGCCTGAGTGCCCTTCAAGATCTGCTCCACCACCCCGTTCACGCGGCTAAGTCGAAGCAGCTCGTGCAGCGCAGCGCGGTTCATGGACAGCACCAGGAATATGATAGGACGACCCGGCGGAAAATACAGTTCCGAATTAATGTCCGGCGAGGTAACGCGAACCGAGTAATCCGGGCAATGGGTAATGGATGCTGCGTCTGTGGCATCGTTTTGCTCACCCCCATAGTCACTGGCCTGGAAGAGCACGTTGACCCGGTCAGCCGTGTTATCGGCTGCCGTGCGTCGGAGAATCAGTTCGTCGGCCAGGGTGTACTGATGAATTAGCAACGAGAAGCCGGGGGCCAGTCTCACGCGCCTGATTGAGCCGACACCTAACCAGTGCGGTAACGTGACGGTATGATCCTGCAAGGTCGTGCCGATGTGCTGGGCGAAAGCCGTTAGAAAGTCAAACCGTTCATCAGGCGAAAATTCGAAGACCATAACGAGTGGAGTGGGCAAGATTGGTCGATAAGACTATTTTTAGCAATAATACGACTATTTTATCTGTATAGATAGGCCGACTTTTGTGATGGCGTCAGCGGGTGCTACCGGTCGCCGGTCAATACGCAGCACCAGACTAATCGACTCAACTATATGGAAACGACAACTGTAATCTATTGGATTATCACCGGTCTGCTAGCCGCAGCCATGACCTTCTCGGCCTATACCTACCTCACACAGCCCGTGATGAAAGCGACGTTCGAGCACTTAGGGTACCCAGCCCACTTCCGCCGACAACTGGCCGTAGCCAAGCTGCTGGGGGCAGTCGTACTGATAGCGCCGGTAGGACCGCTACTCAAAGAGTGGGCTTACGTTGGCTTTGCGTTCACTTTCATTTCGGCTTCGGTGAGCCATATTGCGATGAGCGATCCGTTGTCCAAACGCGTAGTTCCACTGGTTATGCTGCTGGTGTTGGCGGTCTCTTACGTGACTTACCACAACGGCCTGCTTTGACCCGGCCATGTAAACAGTCAGTTTAATAACTCATTTACACGATTCAACTCCAATCAGTACCATGCTCAACGTACAGGAATTAGATCAATTTGTCGCGCATCAGGACCAACTTAGTGACGATAATCAGGGACCGGTCGTGCTGGTCAATATTTTTCATGTGGTCCCTGAAAAGGGCGACGATTTACTGGCCGTCTGGTCGAAAATCCTCCACACGTTCAAGTCCCAGCCAGGGTTTATTTCGGCTCAGTTTCACCGGGGAACGGCTGGCAGCGGTACATTTATGAACTACGCTATCTGGGAAAGCATAGCAGCTTACCGGGCCGCTTACGAAAATCCGGCTTTCCGCGATCGCCTACCCGCTTACCCCGACGGGACATCGGCTACTCCGCATCTGTTCCGTAAAGTAGCGATCGAAAATGTGTGCGTTGCTTAGTCAAACCAATTATTAGTCTATAATAAGGCTTTAGCGAAGTATAGTATGAACAAGACAATAGGTGTAGCGGGTGCCACGGGCGATCTGGGCCAACGAATTGTCCGGGCTTTGGTAGACCGGGGTGCTGATGTTCGAATATTGGTTCGTGCCAGCAGCAATAACACGACTATCGGCGAATTTGAAAAAATGGGCGTTCACGTCGTCAAACTAACCGCCTGGACCGTGACCGAGATGACCAGCGCCTGTGAGGGCCTTTCCTGCGTCGTATCGGCGTTGTCGGGCCAGCGGGATACGGTCATCGATGCCCAGAAAATACTGCTCGATGCCGCTGTAGCCGCCGGTGTACCCCGCTTCATCCCGTCTGACTATTCGATTGACTTCACCAACCTACCGGCGGGCCGCAACCGCAACCTGGATTTACGGCGGGAATTCCATGCCTACCTCAACAAGGCTCCGATTGCCGCCACGACCATTTTCAACGGTCCCTTTGCCGACATGATCACGGGACAAATGCCGATTATTCTCTTCGGATTAAAACGGGTAATCGTGTGGGGAAACGCAAAGCAGCGCATCGACTTTACGACCAAAGATGATACGGCAGCGTTCACGGCAAGCGCGGCTCTGGACGATTCGACACCCCGTTTTTTGCGTATCGCCGGTGATGAGCTTAGTATTCAGGAGTTAACGGCGGTGGTAAGCGAGGTTACCGGCAAACCCTACCAGTTAGTTCACCTGGGCGGGTTGGGTGTCCTCAGCACACTTATTCGTATGGCCCGATTTGTCGCTCCCGGATCTGACGATGTGTACCCCGCCTGGCAGGGAATGCAATACATGCGTGACATGCTCGATGGGCGTGGCAAAGCCAGCGTTCTCGACAACAATCGCTATTCGGGCATACGCTGGCATACGATAAAAGACGTACTGGCCGCATATGTCGTTGACCACAATTAGTCAGTAAGTTAAGCCGCAAAAACTAGTAGCAGCTGGGGGCGTAGGCTCTATGATTAAGCCGCCGTGGCCGGTCCGCCGTAGTCCGGCGGTCGGCGCGGGATCACTAGACAAATATTAAAGTATGTGGCTTCAATCCTAAAAAGAATAGTCGCAAAAAAGACTCTTTTTGTAAACAACTGAAAGTCGGCAAAATTAGACCGCCCGGCGGCCCGAATCGAATTTCTTTAGCGTAGCGAAGCCCGCCGTAATTCTTTGCGGCCGACGCTTGGTCCAATTATTAAAAGAAGCCCTGGCTGAAGGTGGTCGGGACGAGGTACACGGCCAATAGGTGCGGTATGTAGTAGAGACATTGCCGTTGAGCTTGAAAGAGGATAAAGAGGTAGATTTCGCTGTTAGCGGACGGAACGGCGCCGTAAACGAGCGATGTAAGCGAATAAGCCTAAACCGGCAGTAAGGGTTACGATACACAGTACCCACTGAATGCCGGAAGGACGAATAACAAGCAGCGCCCCAAAAAACTGCACGATTAAAATCACGTAGAGCAGCCGGGCAATGATTGGCCGGGCGAGTTTGGTGATCACGAAAGCACCTAGTGGCGCAAAAAAGACAACCACTGGAATACAGGTCAGCCACAACTCGAACGACGCCTGACTAAAGTCATGAAGAATTTGTGTGTGCAGGAAAAAGCCCAGCAAGGTCTCGATCGTCATAATGATAACCGAGGAAGGCGTGGCTACTTTTTCATTGAGCCGGTAATAAATTGTCACTAAACAAAAGGTAAAGATGTTGATTCCCGTCCCAAAAATGGATGAGATCACCCCCCCTACCAGTCCAAAGATCGCCAGTCGTATCATATCGGGCTGCTGGAATTCAGGAATGGCCTCGACAACCATGCGGGATGGGATACGATTCTCGCGCCAGAGCGTGATCCCAAAACTTAGCCAGAGCGATACAAAAAATAACTTAGCGGCTACGGGCGAAATGAGTGGTACAACATAATACGTCCCGAATACAAGGCCAAAAATCCCGCCTAGCGTTACGTACCGGATGTAATTCCAGTCTACCCGAACGCGCAGTCCCAGAATCAACAGCGTAGCCGAACTCATGCCGATACTCTGAATCGCGAAGGAGAAGTTACGGGCTACCGGCGGAGGAATCTTCAACAGCAGTGTAAATACGGGGTACGAGATAGCCGCGCTGCCTTCCGGGCTTGATCCGGCGATGAACGAACCCAGCACCATCGTCAGCGCAGCCGTCCACCGACGAGCCAGAAAATGCACATCGGGCAACGAACCTAAGTACCACACCCAGCTGATCAATACGCTGACCAGAAACATCAAGTATAAAGTTGGTATTCGACGGGCGGGCCGTATGGAAGTAGACATAGCAGGAAACAGAGCAAGTAGCCGATAAGGAATGGCAATGCATATACTGGTAACGAACAATCGGGGCTGGTGACTAATCAGCCACCAGCCCCGATTAAATCAGGCCCCGGTCGTAAGCCAGGCAGCTAACCTTCTATTTTTTCAACAGGCCTAAAATCGTTTCTTGGTTCGCCAGAATCGCATCCAAGGTTTCCTGATTTTTGAGAATAGACTGCTGGTTGCCTAAAATGCTATCCTGATTGGCAATAATGGTTTTCTGGTTGTCCAGAATTGACTCCAGGCTATGTTGGTTATTGAGAATAGACTCCTGATTAGCTAGAATGTGCTCCTGATTGGCTAGAATTGATTCCTGATTTTTCAAGACGTGGTCATTGGCATTTTCCATACGCTGGTTTGATTTAGTTAAATGAATTATTGGGTAAAAATGGGTAAGCTTTAAGATGAATCCACCCGTGCATGGCTACATCAGGGCATATTGCCTGCTGGGCGGTACATTACCTGTTTGGGCTTGTGTTACTACGGATTGATTAGGTAAAACCTGTTGCTGAGCGGCCTCTATTTCCCCTCGACCAGGCGTAACTTGTAGCCATTTCTGAAAGCGTCGGGTCAGAAAGGGTAAGGCCACACAAACCATATACGGCACCAGTAAGCAGGTTAGGCAAAAGGTCCGGGCCACTAAAGGCCAATGCACCATAAAGGGCAACTGAGCCAGGGCATAGCTGATGATCGTACTGAAAGGAAACATGGCGGACCAGACCAGCAGCCCCAATTTCCACTTATTTGTTTTCATGACGTATTAAATTAATAAGTATCTTTTGCCAGAGAGTCTAGGGAGTCGTGTAAGAAAATCATACGTTTGTGTAGATGTCCCCACCACGTAAAACCAGTGGGGAACATGAACTATCAACCTATGATTTATGAGCCGGATCAATAAATCCTATTGATCCGGCTTTACGTTTTAAGCAAGTTGAGCTTCTGTGACCTGTACATAGCCTTTTGTCGCCAGCATCTCGCCCATATCGGCATAAGCTGCTGGGTCCTGGGGTGCCCACGTGGCTAACCCATCTACGTAGCGATTATACATACAAAAGGCAGCCGCAATTAATACGGTATCGTGAATATCCCGATCAGTTGCTCCTTCAGTTCGGGCAGCATCCACTACTTCAGGCGTAACTTGTTTTCCTCCCTGTTGTACACACCCCGCAATCGTCAGTAACGCTTTCATTTTAGCCGACACGGGTGCGGTATCCAGATTAGTCCAGGTTTGGGCTACTACCTGATTTTCCCGTCCCAGCAAATAATCGGCAGCTGCGCCATGACTGGTCGAGCAGAAAAAACAGTCATTACGCCGGGATGTATAGGATGCGATCAACTCGCGTTCCCCTTGCGTGAGTGAATCGCTGGCATTGGTACGCAGCAGTACTTCGGCTAATTCGTTCAGCGGTTTGGTCGATAGAGGGCTGTAGGCCATAGGACCCAAAATGCCGGGTAATCCGTCGGGTAATTGAATATGTGCCATTGTTAGTAGAAATCTAAAGGGTTGATAAATTTTCTAATCGGCCACACAGGGTTGCAATCGTTCGGAAAATCGCATCAGTTGGTCGAAGATGTGCATTCGGTCATACAATCCACCCACGGCTAGGGAGCCATAGGCTTGCACCACATACGTATTAGCCAGGTTGCTGGCACCAAGTTTAGCGGTAGTTTTAAGCCCAGGCAAGCGATAGCTCACCTGGGCATCCACTAGCGAGTAAGCCGGTATCCGGCCCGGTAGGTTCTGAGTAAACGCACCCAACCAATCAAACGCTATCTGCTAGTGCCAAACCAGGCTGAATCCTATCCTGTCAGTTAGCCTTTCGTTGCTCAGAACGCGCTATAAGTCAATTAGCAGCAGGAATTGAATGACTGCCCTCAAGTCTACAGTCACAAGTAACCCCATGACCATGAAGTAGCCGGTGACTAACTACGTCAAACCAACAGCCAGCAAAAACAGGAGAAGAGACGTATTGCGTAACGACATAGGTCTACCAGCCGCATTAGCTGAAGCAGACATCCAGACGTAACGAACCGTTAAGCAGCCCGTTCGGGCGGGGGAGAATGAATAGGCGCCGAGCGCGTGGAGAAAGCAAACGAAACATCGGGAATCCGAATTGGCTCGGCACCCATACCAGGCAAAACTTGAAGTGCAACCGATGAACCAGGCGAGTACTCTTTCAGCAGGAGCTTCAGCAGTTGGCTGTCCTTATGCCCGGTATCCGTTGACGTGGTGAGGTGGTCATTCAGGAAAGCGAGTAAATCCTCCTGCCAGAACGAGCGGTTTGGCGCTTCCAGACCAGCAATCAGGAGCCGGTCATTCTGAACGTCCAGGCTCACAACCGTATAATAGTGTCCCCGGTAGCGAAAGCCATCTTCGGTGGTACGGGCAATAGCGGTTTCATCGGTTTTATCGTGGAGCGGAATCTGAAACTCGACGATACTATCAACCGAGCGGTATACCAACAACCGTTCCGACAAGTCGTTCTCAGCCTGCCACCACCCACCTATCCCCACAATGGCACTGGCCAATGTATGGCAAAGGAGTAGCGCAAATAGGCCAACAGCGACTCGTTTATGTAACATGAGCATTCCGGATTCTTCGTAAAGATAATAGCGCTCCTCTAAAAATCAGCATCAAAGTAGTACAAAGGCTTGAAATTTTTGAATTATAAACTACTTAAACACGATAAATACTCTTGTATTTACTAAAGTCGTATGCTACGGATAGTGTTGAGCAGTTATAAAAACTCAGCGTCTCATAAAATGCTCAGTTATCTGAGACAATACATGAAAATCTCTTCGTCTCACACTGGAGGGATTGTCGACTTAACATTCTATTATCGATCATTTTTAGTTTCAAGTTGCGGGATCAGTCCTTCTTGTTGTAAAGCAGCAAGCATGTCTAGAAAAATACGATTCAGTTTACGCTCGGCAATGCTTGAAACTCGTTTCGCTTTTTTAGATTCCATCTCATAAGGTGTGTATACCGTATTGTCTTCTGCGAAGAACCATTCTGGATTCATCTTGTAATTCTTCATATAATGGATAAAAAGCAGTAAAAATGAATTTAAGGAAATGTCACAATCTTTCTCCGAGCGATATACTAAATTTTGGCTCATTCCGATTGTTTCTGCCATTTCAACTTGACTTAGACCAGATGCTTCTCGAATTTGCTCAAATCTCATTGCGAAATTTGATTTCCATTTTACTACATCAGAATCCTGCTTTCTTTTCATAAAACTCAGCGAAAAGGCTTTTATGGTTATTAACTAATTTGATACATCACCTTACCCTATACCACTGCGACCACCCGACATTAAAACTCATTTTAAAGCCACTATCGACTTGTAAGGGGTAAACATGAACCACTTCACTGCTTCACGGGCGGCCCCGTTATTTTTAAACTGAGCGCTGACAGGTTCCGATTTACACCTAAGACACGATCGGACTGCCGAAGCAGGGGCATCGCGTGTATCCGATCCGTTATGGACCATTTGAACGGTCTGCCGTAGGGTTGATCTGTTCAATGAACAAGTGTTATCAGAAGGTATGGACAAAGATGGGAAACAATGTGGTTCGACCGCAGTCGTAGCATCATTAGCTTCGGGTGCCATCATGGTACTTGGTCCGCAAAAGCGGTTTGACTTGCTGTGTTTGGATGCGTTACTTACAAGTAATCGCTCATGATACTATCTGCATAGGTAACCAGTTCAAAATATCGCCAATTTTACCCACGTTGTAGCTAGTATAATATTATTGTGAACTAATGTAATCAATCAATTCTTTCCTTTTTTAGAACCGCTTGGAGACGGTAACTGAGCTGCACTTACTGGATAAAATACACTCTTACGCATATAGGCATCATGCTTATCGCGGCCCACTTGGCCCGAACTAATATAGCATTCGGCAATACAAAATCGGTTTAGGTATTCTGGCGTATTTAAGATTTGCTGCTTTTCATCGGCCGAAAACTGGTTATAATAATCCCTTAGACTAGCATGCGCAAAAATCTGCTTCTCTTCCAGTGTGTAATTAGCAACAATCTCCAAGGCTTCCTTCAATTTGTGTTTAGATATCTGTTCAATTTCCTGGCTAGCTTCAGAAGAATTAACCTCTTTAAAAGCAATTGTAAACTCTAACGAACTGACTTTTCGACCAACTCCCATTGTGACGTACGATACGTCCAAATCTGTGAATTTGCTGATCTGCTCCATTGCAGGTTCTAAAATTCGAATGCGGATGTTGGAGAATTCTTCATAAGACTTACTAGTAGCGCCCATAATTTCTTTAAATGCCATCAATTCAATCACCCACTTGCCCCGCCAAGCATGCCGGGATAAATACGAGTACAATAACTGCGCGTATTCACTGGTTAACTTCAAGGCTGCATATAGTTCAAACTGCGCAAAATTGTTGCCTAATTCTAAGAACCCTGGAATTAGGAGTGGATGGAGTTGCAGCATGATGACGCCTTTTCCTCGTATATACTGAGCGGTAGGGAATACAGTTAAATGCGTGTAAACGCCTTCCTCGGTCTCCCAATCAACGGCGCGCTTACCTAACAATTTTATCATATCCTTAATATAGGTCACGCTCCATTTGACATCGTTAGCAATAATGTCTGACGAGTGAAAATAAAATGTCAACGCACCATAGGGCTTAACTTGATCAGGGTTTCGATATTGAATATTTCGAATCTGATTCAATACCAACCAGTACAGTCGACGTTCCAGTACAGTTAGATGCATAAGCGCATGTAACAAACGCATGGGTTCTCGTACAATTGATTTGACGATCAGCTCATTGGTCTGTGCGGAATGCAACTCAAACGATTGACTTTTGGTGTTCGACTTTTTGACGGTCTCACTATAGAAATCAATGGCTAACTGATTATTCTCTTGGGTAACTTGTTGATACCGTCCTTTTCGAGCCGCATTTTTGGAATAGCGGGCGGGAAGATTGGAGGATTGAGTTGGCTTATCCATTAGTTACAAGCTTGAAAGCTCAAAAAAAAGTCTTTCATACTGGTTATTAGGCAAATATAATAATTGAGGATAACATTACAAGTATGCCGGTAATGTAAGGATATAAGTGTTCCTGGGAATACTGCAAATCATTTTACTATTGTAGTATTATTTCAAAAATCAAATTTTATAAGGTCTACTCCTTACCTGTCAGACATCATTACTTAGGATCTATGTATGATTAGAATGGTGTTGTAAGAATTAGCTATTAGACGCTTGAAACCGATTTTATAGTGTAAAACTATCTAAAATAGTAGCGGATTTGTAAGGATTGAGCGCTATTTATAGTAGCGGATTTGTAAGGGTTACCTTCATGATACCTTTAGTTTCACCACAAATTAATTTAAAAATCATATTAAGAGCGTTAAATAAAATGAGAAACATATATCAGTCATGTGTAAATAGGCTAAATGACGTGGGATCCAGGGAATTTTATTACCAAAAATTGATGACCAGCAGACGTTTTTCAAACAGAGCAAATTTGTAAGGGTGTTGACCAATTGTTATGGTCATTTGATACGTAAATTATTGATTACGAGGCAACGAGAGGCGAATTTTGGGACTAAGCTATTGTCCTGCTTAGAAAGGTAGTGGATTTGTAAGAGTAGTAGTGGATTTGTAAGGATAAACAGCTAAAATAGAGCGGATTTGTAAGGATAACAGAGCAGATTTGTAAGGATATTAGTAGTGGATTTGTAAGGTAAAGCAGTGGCTTTGTAAGCCAACGTAGCGGATTTGTAAGTGGAAGTAGCGGATTTGTAAGAAACCAGGGCAGCAAAATGCTAACTGTCAACTGATTAACTACCTGTTATATTCTATCTATTCTATTCGTAAGAAAAAAAAGACTATAAATTCTTATAAATAATGAATTGTACGGCTTCTATAGAAAGGGTAAGCGGCTAGAAAGATCGAGAATAAAAGAAATCGGATGGGATATTGATAAGTAAGAATCATTTATTTACTTTTATAGTAAATAAATGATTCACTAATTTATGACTAGAAAACCCGCCAAACGAGACGACGGAGCACCCCTAGAGGGCCTCCGTACAATCCTTAGAACCCAAGCCATTAGCCTGACACCTGGCATTAATCAGATTAGCAACCCACCCCCAGCGGATCAACACCTGGAGTACTACTTCATTCCCATGCAATTCATGAAGCAGTATCAGGCCTACAACCGCCCGGGTAAGCCCCTGAAAAATCTTAAACTCGTTAATTACGATAAGCCAGCCATTTCACTGTCATTCTTTTTCAAACATAAATATTCCATTCAACGAGCCGTCACCCACGGCGATGTGGTGCAACACATCAAAAATTACCGCGATGAACTGCTAAACCGATCCCTAATGGAGCAACTCAGTGTGGGACAGCTTAAAGAGCTGAGAGAAACGGACCAATTGCTGCGTACCATCCGGGAGCAGCCTGATGCCTACCAGGCCTGCTTTTCTAATTACCACCATAAATATTACTACTGGTACTGCACCTATCGCTACTTTGATGACTTAGCCACTCTGAAAACCACCACCAGTAGTGAACACTTGCTTAAGCACACCGAGCGGGTAGGGCATCCCGTGCATGAACGGCTAAACATCATTTTCATTGATCCCGAATACATCAATGAAGCGGTGCCCCATGATCAGAAAGTGATCGACCGGGAGCTGAAAAATTATCCCATTCACCTCCGGCAGGGAATCACCACCCTATATCTTCGGCAGATCGGGTAGTCAGGCAGAAAGGTGCGGGGATGCCCAATCGGATGATTCACGCAGGGTCATCTATGCGGTCCGATATGGGTCGGCACACCGATTACATATAGTTGGGAGAAAAATAGTCTCCCAAACTCAATTGCATCCCCGAAAATGAAACGTTGATTAGTGGTACTGTCTTTGAAAGCAAGAAAAGCGATATAATTTTTTCAAGATTCTAT